>NZ_CACVBO010000001.1:3327099-3656999 GCF_902728235.1 Lentimonas sp. CC4 | reverse complement strand
CTGATTGCAAGCAAAACGGTGCCCGCAGATTTAAGTGTGGGTGACTTGTTTGTGGATCACCTGACCCTGACTGGCGAAGGGCCGTGGTGGATCGGTTTCCCGGGTGGCTATCCAATACGTGATCAAAAGTGGGGGACAGGTAGCCGCGCGTTGATCATCCGATCTTATGAAGCCACTTTCGGAGGCAAAACTGACGAGGCGCCTACAGTCTCTATGCCGGTGCTGTTGATCCGCGAAGACGGGCAAGTGAATCTCGATTTACTCGTGCACGCGCCAACTGGCGTTACGGAGTATCGGCAAGGCGATACAGTGAAGATGGATTTGGAGTGGATGACTTTTCCACGCCATGCGGATGATTATTACGGGCCGAACCATGCCTTCCGTGAGCACCTGACGGACTATCCAGAATCGTGGCAAACTATTTACCGGGAAGTTGTTGGGAATGACCTTAATGTCGAAGTTGTGGGCGGCACTCTTATCAAAAACTATCCGATTCTCATACACGCGGAAGAGTCCGAAATCGCCGTGCAGATCCATGGTGGTCGCGGAATCGTGCCCATTCGCTTTGAAGGTTTATCTAGCGCGACTGGCTACACGCTTTATCAACTCGTCGATGGCGAGGAGGTGCCACTGGATCAATCTGTTCACGGCAATGACTTTTGGCAGGCGGACTACGATGCTAAAACACAGAGCTATCGGTTGACCTATAATTTGCCGATCGACGGGCTGGAGATTTCGCATTGGTTGCTAAAGTAAAGGCGCTGGAGTGGACATTGAGCGCTTGTGAAAATACTTGAGAAATTAGCCTAAGCTGACAACTTCACGCTTATGCATTCATTCCTCAAATCGATCGCCTATACTTCACTCGCTTGTTTTATGTGCTTCAGTGCATCTGCTGACGAACATGGCCACGAGCACGAAGATACGCCTCTCGCTGAAGAGATGTCAGCGATGGGCAAGCCCTTCAAGATGCTCTCTCGCACATTTAAGAAAACGCCAGACCCAGCGAAGAACGCTGAATATGTCGCATGGGCGGAAACGTTCCTCAAGCACACGAAGCTCTCTGCTCAATACACCCCAGCACTTGTTGAGAAGTTAGAGCCTGCGGAACAAAAGAAAATGGAAGCCGCTTACCAAGTTGCGATCAAGGAAAGTGTTAAGACTGCTGAGCAGTTGGTCGTAGCCCTTAAGGCTGAAGATTATGCCACCGCTAAAAAGCTGCTGGCTGACCTTAACTCCCAAAAGAAAAAGGGGCACAGTAAGTTTCAGGAAGACGAAGACTAGTGACGTTCGGCAAACTGCCATTGCATATTAATTGCAGCACCAAAGGTGTGTCCTATGCAAGCCTAGGGCAACGCCCTAGGGTTTGAATCAACCGACTTCCTGAGCCCTGAAAGGCTGACCTAATTCAGCCAGAGCCTCGCCTATCGAATAGAACGCCCTTTCAGGACTCGATTTGTTTGGGGTTGAATTCCTAGGGCGTTGCCCTGGGCTGATATAGCTTGCCCCTTTTCGGGCGATAAATAGCGCAAATTGCAAATATGGCTATCTATTGCTTGAACTTGATCCGCTGCGTGCTGACTGCCGTGTTTGAGAGGTCGCGGATCTCTGCGGTGACCGTGATTGGATGGCGCTTCCAGTCGATTGTCAAGATGCCGAACCCTAGCCCTGTATAGACTTCGCCGACGCGGTGCTTGTTGGGTTCGCCTTTGAAGGTTTCCCAGGAGTGCGTCAGTCCGCTTGATGTGATGTCCATCAAGGGATAGGGCGCGTCCTCTTCTTGTAGCACTGAAATTTCGTGAATGTGGCGATCGCCGCTGATGCAGATCACGCCAGGAATGGATTCCTCGCGGATGAGCTGGAGCAACCATGCGCGGTCGGGGAAATGCCCCCAGCGTTCGTAGTTGTGCTCTTCGGAGATGATTTGAGTGCCGCTGACCAGAATGTTGATTTGAGCGGTGCTGGTGCGCAGCGTGTCGGCTAGCCAGTTGCGTTGAGCCTCGCCCAGTAGATCGCGGTGCTCGGCTTTGCGCTTTGTTGCGAAGTAGCGGTTGTCCAATAGAATGACTTTGACGCGCTTGCCTTCCTGACCGAAATCGTAGTCGCCATAGATGCCTTCGCGCTGGCGGCGCGGGTCGTCGGTTGGCACATCCATGAAGTCGAGTGCGAGCCCTTGAGTGACGGTTTTGATAGGGTAAGTGGAATATGCGTCGTTCCATCCGTAGTCATGATCGTCCCAAGTGCCGACGATGGGGAACTGCTTACGAAAGGCGGCGTAGTTGGGCTGGTTGAGCTGCTCTTGGTATTTGGCTTCGATCACCGCGGCGTCTTTGGAGTCGCCGTAAATATTGTCGCCGCCCCAGATCCAGAGGTAGGGCTGGTTCTCGGCGATGACGGGCCAGAGTGGTTGTGGCAGGAATTGGCGGTTGCAGGAGCCAAATGCGATGATTTCCAGTGGCGTGTCGAAATCAGTGGGGTGGTAGGCGCTTGTCAGTGGGCTGAGTGCGAGAGAGAGCCAGGTGGCGATCGAGAGTTGGCGAAACAGTGACATGACGGTGTTTTATGGTGGGGCGCTGATGGCTGCAAGTGGATATGATTCGACTCTAAGCGTGCTTCCAGCCGCTTTCATTGCGGGCAAGTGACAGGATGCCGCTTCTACTTGTCAGTCGTGAGTGTCCTGCAGGCTTCATGATTGAGAGACGGAGTTTACGTTTTTAGAATGTTTTATAATCCGTAAGTGTTGAGATTGTGGGGCTTTGTGCTACTCATTTAACTGTAGGCACGCCTCTTTCTACGACTCTTCTCGTTCCTACAAATAACTAGAACACCAAAACTAATAAATATGAAAACATTATCTATATTAAGCGCATTTGCACTCATCGCTCTTGGTCTCTTTGCACTGACTGGTTGTGAGGACAACAATCTGGAGGACGCAGCCGATGAAATCGGTGATGCGATGGAAAAGGGAGTTGATAACGTGAAAGATGCTGGCGAGGACGCCGCAGATGCCATTAAGGACGCCACGAACTAAGTCTTAATTACACAAATATTGATACAAAGCGCACCTCAACATTGCTTGAGGTGCGCTTTTTGTATCGTTGTGCGTGATGTTGTCTGAGCGTTTGCAGGGCTAGACGAGAAGGAAGATTGACAAGGGCAGGACAGTTGCCGTCAATCGGCGGTTTATGAGCGAAGAAAAGCCAGTTATCCTTACATGCGCGCAACCGACCGGTGTCCTGACACTAGGTAACTATCTTGGGGCGGTTAAAAATTGGGCGACTATGCTCGACGACAATACCTGTTATTTCGGTGTGGTCGATATGCACGCGATTACGGTCAAATATACGCCTGCTGAGTTGCGTAAGAATACGCTGTCCTGTGTGGCGCAATACATTGCTTGTGGGCTCGATCCTGAGCGATCGAATATTTTCATTCAGTCGCATGTCATCGGGCATACTGAATTGGCATGGTTGTTGAGCTGCATCGCGCCGATCGGTGACTTGCAGCGCATGACACAGTTTAAAGAAAAAGCCGCCAAGCTTGGCTATAAAGTGGATCAAGGCGAAGGCGGCGAGGGAGTGAAGATCGCCAATGAAGGCACCCGTCAAGGGGCGTCGCTCAATGCTGGCTTGCTGATGTATCCGGTTCTGATGGCTGCGGATATCTTACTGTATAATGCAGATGCAGTGCCTGTCGGTAATGACCAGAAGCAACACCTGGAGATTTGCCGTGATCTGGCGCATCGTTTTAACACCACGTATTCGGAAACCTTTACGATCCCCGAGCCGTTCATTGCGAAGACCGGTGCGCGCATTATGTCGCTGCAAGATCCAGAGCGTAAGATGTCGAAGAGTGATGATAATCAGAACGCGACGCTCTACATCTTGGATAAACCAGATGTGTTGCGTAAGAAGATCATGAGCTCGGTCACCGATTCGGGCAACGAGATCGTCGCGCGCGATGATAAGCCAGGTGTGACCAACCTTTTGCAGATTCATACTGCGATCAGCGGCCGTTCGACGGCAGACCTCGAAGCTCATTTTGTTGGCAAGGGCTATGGCGATCTTAAAAAGGAAGTGGCCGATGTGGTCATTGCCGCCTTGGAGCCAGTGCAAGCTCGCTACGAGGAACTGATTAAAGATAAGAAATACCTAGAGTCAGTGTTAAAGGCAGGTGCGGGCGAGGCGCAGAAGCGCGCATACAAGACGCTGGGTAAGGTGTATCGCAAGTCAGGCTTTGTGGAGCGTCCTCGCTAGAGGCTAGTTGTTTTTTCGGGAGTGCCGCTCTGTGCGACCTATCGAATCATACCTCAGTGACCGTGAATGCTTGAAAAGAGGGTTGATCGTGGCGCTAGAGTCGCTTTGATCGCTGTCTAAACTCACCAACGCTCCCGCATGCAATCGGACGACGAAGCCCCACTTACACTTTCTAAATGGCCCTTTTATTTAGGGGACATCCTTCTTGTCCTTACTGCGTTGGCGATTGCCATTCTTGGTAAGTGG
The DNA here is from genome assembly GCF_902728235.1 of Lentimonas sp. CC4. Lineage (NCBI taxonomy): Bacteria > Pseudomonadati > Verrucomicrobiota > Lentimonas > Lentimonas sp. CC4. The sequence continues at coordinate 3,652,497 of NZ_CACVBO010000001.1, read as the reverse complement.
CAACTCACGAATATGCAGGTCGTTTCCTGTGTGTTGGCCGTGGCTTTGGGCGCAGCGATATTTGTGCTGCCGTATGTGGTCGAATATTTGATGCGCGTGCGGGAGGTGTCTGATGACCGTGAGTCTGAGCTTCGAATGCTGCGCGGGCACTTACAACAGGCTGAGTCTGCGTTGATGCAATACCACGAGCGCCTCAAAGAGTTGGAGTCTGGTTCCGGTTCGGTGGATCAACGTTGCGAGCTTTTGGCGTCTGCGGTGGACCAGAAGTTACTGGTCGAGGCAGAGCGTGTCGCGGAGTTATCACAGCAACTCGCTGCGATCAGTTCCTTTAAGACTGAACAGGCAGAGGCATTGGCCGCGGTGAAATCTCAGATCGACGGGCTTCGTGAAAAGGCGCAAGGATCTGAAGCTCCGAGCGAAGCGGTTGTTGCGTTACAAGCCGAGCTGGTTGCATTGGAGACGCGCTTGACTCAGTCGGCCGAGTCGTTGTCTGCCATAGAGTCTTTTAAAGTCGAGCAAGCTGAAGTCTTGGCTGCAGTTAAAGAGCAGGTCGAAGCACTGAATGCCAAGGCGCAGAACTCTGATGCTCCGAGTGAGGCGGTTGCCGCGCTGCAAGCAGAGTTCGCGGCATTGGAGGCGCGTCTGACTGAGTCGGTTGAGCCATTGTCCGCGTTCGAATCACGTTTGTCAGCGGTTGAAGGGGGTGACTCCGCACCTGTCCCAGAGGAAGAGCGTCCTACGCGTTCGCCGCGTCAGCGTCGGTTGAAGTCGGATTCGGGATTGTTGCATCGTGCGATTCAAGTGAAACAGGACTCGGCGTCATCGGCTGTGAGCCGTATTATTGATTCTAAAAGTAAGTTGGTGGAGCCTGAGCAGGACGCAGCGCTCTTGTCTGAGCCTGAAGCAGAAGCGGAGGAAGCGATCGTTGAAGTGCCAGTCGTTAAAGAGGAGCCAGCAATGGTGGCTGCGCCAGAGTTGGTGGTGGAGCTTGATCCCGAGGAGGATGCCGATGGGTTCGATAGCTTGCCTGATAATATTGAAGTGTCTCTCGGTGCGGATTTGATTGAAGATGATGAGTTGTTGGAGGCTGACGCGCTCGAGGCTGAGCAGGCTTCGAAGCTGGAGGTTTCTAAGGAAGAATCCGAAGAGTCACCAATTGTTGAGGATGAAGTGGTCGTCGAAGTCGAGCCCCCCGAAACGGCATCGAAAGAGCCGGAAGTGGAAGAAACAGTCGCGCCTGAGCTAGTTCCAGAGCCAGTGGCCGATCCTGCACCTGAGGCTAAGGCGAGCGATTTATTCGGAGAGGTGGCGCCGGCAACCGCTCGTCGTGCGCGCACGAAGGCTGACGATGCGATTTTTAGCGTGAGTATTTTGATTGGAATTGGAAATAAGCCGTTCCTGCGTGGTAGTGGCGGAGGCCTTTCCTGGGAGTCCGGTGTTGCGATGGAGTTTGAAGAGATTGGTAAGTGGCGTTGGGTCGCACCAGCCGACATGGAGGCGCCCATTGAGCTGCAAGTATTCCGCAATGACGAAGATGGAGACCGCAAGGGGCGCTATACTTTGAAGCCTGGGCAGAAGTTGGAAGTGTCACCTGTGTTTTAGTTTGCCGCTGCGTTCGCTAAATCTTGGATTGTTGATTTAGTCTTCATTTTTTAAGCGTTTCTAGCGGTCTTCTGTATGAGTGAATCCAAATCTTCCATGCCTATTTCTTTTGAATCGCTTGTCGGTTTTGCGCCCGATGCAGTCGTGGTTCATGATTTGGACAATCAAGTGCTTTATTGGAACCAAGCGGCAGAGGTGCTCTACGGTTGGTCTATGGAAGAGATGGTTGGGCGTCCGGTGGCTCGTATCTTTTATTTAGATAAGGCGGCGCGTGAGGATGCGATCGAAGTCTTACATGATCAAGGTGCTTGGACAGGAGAGCTACGCCAACTCAATCGCAATGGAGATGAGTCTATTATACAGTCTCGGCAGCAGATCTTTCGGGACGAGTCTGGTGAACCGGTTGCTGTTGTTTGTTTTAATACCAATGTGACTGAGCTGAAAAAGAAGCAAGATGCCGAGGCGCGTGCGCACCATGTCCGCTCGTCCAATCTTTTAGCGGGTGGGCTCGGGCATGAGCTCAATAACGCACTCGCGCCTATTATGCTTTCGGCTGCGATGTTGAAGCGTTCCTTAGAAGATGAGAAATCGCGTAATATGGTTTCTATGATCGAGAAGTGCGCGAATAAGGGAGCCGCTCTGGTCGGTGACTTGTTGTCATTTGAGCGTGGTAAGGGCGGTGGCAATGCTGTGATTCGCAAGTCACAGGTGGAGCGTTCGTTAAAGCGCATCGGGGAGGAAATCATTCCGCCAGCAGTTAGTTTGCAGGTCGATGTGGTCGAAGACCTTTGGGAATGTCGTGGTGAAATGGTTGAAATCGCGGAGATCTTTGAGCATGCAATGAAGAATGCCAGCGAAGCGATGCCCGAGGGCGGAACATTGAAGGTCAGCGTCGGTAACCGTTTGTTTGATGAAAATTTTGAAAACCTCGCACCTGAAGCGAAAGCGGGTGCGTATGTGAGCTTTGTCTTTGAGGACAATGGGCGCGGAATCGATGATAGCATCATTGCGCGTGTGGCAGAGCCGTTCTTTACGACTAAAGAGCCGAAGCAAGGGTTTGGCTTTGGTTTGTCGAGCTCTCAAGCGATTATCAAGGGACATAAAGGATTTATGGTGCTGGAGAGTGATCGGGGGCGTGGCACGGCCTTGAGTATTTTCCTTCCAGCGCATATGTCTGAGGAGCAAACCTCTGGCTCCCTGCCTCCTTTTGTCGCGAGCCAGGAGGGTAAGGGAAAGCAGGTGCTTGTTGCGGATGATGAATTTTTTATTCGTGAGACGATCAAAAAGACCCTCGGAGATCGCGGCTATAATGTGATCACGGCTCAAGATGGCACTGAGGCCTTGGCGATTTATGCGAGCAGAATCAATGATATCGACATGGTCGTTACTAATGTCGAGATGCCCTTTATGGATGGGCCGTCACTGTGCCGTGCCTTGTTGAAACTGAATCCTGAAGCGAAGATTCTCGTTTCGAGTGGGCATAAGCAGCGTGAGAAGGTTCAGGAAATTAAATCCTGTGGCGTCGAGGATTTCTTATCAAAGCCCTACACTGCCGATGATTTGGCGGATCGTGTGCACGCGATACTTGCTGGAGGGTAGTAATTAGATACTGTTACATATCAAGAATTGTGAGTCCTGATTGTGCGAAAATCTGCGTAGGTGTGCTGCTTGCGGCACCCGCGAGGGTAGGAAACGTTGCAGAACTTCGTGGCTTTACGGCCTTTGCGCGGTCTTTGCGAGCAAAGCCCCTACGACAGGAACGTCAAATAGCTTAAATGCACTTTTCACAAATTGAGTGTATTCGTAATCCTCACTCCTAGATCTGGGATAACTGGGAACGGCTGCTTTAGCTGCCGACGTTGTATGGTATTCGCACGCTCGGCGGGCAGCTAAAGCAGCCTATCCCAGTTAAGTCACTACATGCGTTCCAGCGGCTTGATTCCGAGAAGTTCTAGGCCTGTCTTCAATACCGTGCGGGTGCGTGCGCAGAGTAATAGGCGGCGGGCTCTGATGGCGTCGTCGTCGACCAAGACTTTGTCGGCGGCGTTGAAGCTGCTGTAAGCGCTCGCGAGTTCATACAAATACGTGCAGAGGAAGTGTGGGCGTAGGTCGTTGAGCGTGAGCTCCAATGCGGTCACAAAGCCCATGATCTTGCGCGCTAGTGCGATTTCAGTGTCGGTTTCTAGCTGCGATGCACCCTCAATCGGCGCATCGGGATCGACGCCGACTTTGCGGAAGATACTGTTGATACGCGCAACTGCGTAGAGCATGTAAGGGGCCGTGTTGCCTTCGAAGCTTAGCAGGCGATCCCAGCTAAAGACGTAGTCTTGTGTGCGGTTGCTGGAAAGGTCGGCGTATTTCATTGCGCCGATGCCGACGGATTCCGCAATTTCACGGCGCTCAGCTTCGTCGAGGTCAGGGTTCTTTTCTGTCACCACATCGAATGCGCGGCTACGTGCCTCGTCGAGTAGTTCCTGGAGTTTGATCGACTCGCCGGACTTGGTTTTGAAAGGTTTCTTGTCGGATCCAAGAATGGTGCCCCAGAAAACGTGGCTCATTTCTGGAAGGGCATAGCCCTTCGCCTTGAACCATTTCTCGGTAGTCAGGAAGAGTTGCTGGAAGTGGTCCTGCTGGCGTGCATCGGTGAGATAGATGATCTCATCGGCTTTGAATGCTTCGAGGCGATAGAGCACGGTCGCTAAATCGGTGGACGCGTAGTTGCTCGCGCCGTCTTTTTTGCGGATGTTGAACGGGAAGGGGCGTTCGTTGTCGCGGGCGAATTTCTTTACCTCATCGTGCCAGACGACGAGTGCGCCATCGCTCTCTTCGGCGAGGCCGACTTCGGTGAGTTCGTCATAGATGCGCTCGACTTTGTCGCGGTAGAAGGACTCGCCGAGGGTGATGTCGATCTCGACGCCCATTTGCACGAATAGCTTATCAAAGGCGACTTTGGAGATCTCGACGATTTGCTCCCAAATTGCGGTGTTCTCGGCATCGCCGTTTTGCAGGAGCACGAGCTCGTTGCGGGAGATGTCGCGCAGTTCGGGTTGTTCCACTTCGAGCGCGCTGCCGTCTTTATAGAGTTGGTCGAGTGCTACGAGCGCATTGTCACCGAGCTGTGTCAGGTCGATGCCGTCACGCTTGATCTTCATGATCAGCGTGCCGAAGTTGGTGCCCCAGTCGCCGATATGGTTGTCGCGTGTGAGGTCGGCGCCGCAGAAATCGAGTAGGCGGGCGATGGCTTGGCCGATCACCATTGGGCGCAGGTGGCCGATGTGTGCCTGTTTCGCGGTATTGGCGCTTGGGTAGTCGATGATGACTTTGCGGCCATCTTTGAGCTCTCTTGCGCCGCTTTGGTAGTCTTCTTTTGTGGAGAACGCGAGTTGCCACTGCCAGATGAACTCAGGCGTGAGCGTGAAATTGATGAAGCCTGGGCCTGCGATGTCGAGCGTGACCAGCGATGAGTCAAACTCACCGGACGCTTCGGCTGCTGCGATCAGGCGAGTCGCGAGTTCGCGGGGGTTGACCTTGTTGCGCTTGGCAAAGGCGAGCACGCCATTGGCCTGATAGTCGCCGAAACGAGGATCTGCTGGGCGCACGCCGGGCACGAACTCAGGGCCGAAGCCCTCTGTCTGAGCTGCGATAGTCGATAGCGCACTTTCGATTGCTTTAGATGGATTAAACCAAACTTTCATGAGGGCAGAGCAAAAACCTGAGTGCGTGGCGTCAAGCTCAGCTTTCCGAACTTGAAGACTTTATCGGGGGCTAATGATAGTTTCGACTGATATGCTATAGGGTGATATTTCGGTAAGCCCGTTATTTAAGCTCGACAACACGCCCTGTAATAGCCTAATACATAAATGTTTATGCCTTCTCGATAGGCAAAATTATCGGCATCAGCAATTTTATTGAATGAGAAAGAAAATTATTAGCGCTCGTAAGTTCATCAAGCCTTCCTTCACCCATTTGGTTGAAAAGAAGCGTGACGGTGGCGAATTCTCCGACGAGGAGATTCGTTATATCGTCGATTCTATTTTGGATGATAAACTCCCCGAATTTCAACAATCAGCTCTCGCGATGGCGGTATTTTTCCAGGGCATGTCTGCTCAGGAAACTGCTGTGTTTGCCGAAGAAATGATGCTTTCGGGCGAGGTAATCGACCTGACTGGTATCTCCCGTCCAAAGATTGATAAGTATTCAACAGGTGGTGTCGGTGATAAGACAACACTCGTTCTCGGCCCGCTTGCAGCTGCGTGTGGCGTCGTCATGCCGACTATGAATGGTGTGGATGAGGAGCATGTGATCAGCAATCTTGATAAGCTTTCTTCGATCCCTGGCTTTAACCCGATCCTTGATTTGGAGGGCTTCGAAGCTCAGTTGAAGACTGTTGGCTGCACATTCATCAAGCAGGATCCTGAAATTTCTCCAGTAGACGCAAAGTTCTACCGATTGCGTCAAATGACTGGCACAATCCCGAGCTTACCACTGATTACTGGTTCTGTGCTTAGCCGTAAGTTGGCTGAAGGTGCTGAAGGTCTTGTGATCGACGTAAAATGGGGCAACGGCTCTTTCATCAAAGACGTCGAGCAAGCGAAGCAATTGGCTCGCTCCATCACACGTGTCGGTCGCTCAATGAAGCGCCGTTGTGTCGCTCTTGTGACTGACATGAATCAACCACTGGGTGATACAGTCGGCACAGGACTTGAGATCAAAGAAGCGATTCAGCTACTCAAGGGCGAAGGTCCAGAAGACCTTCAAGAGTTGGTGCTTAAGCTCGGTATGGAAATCGTGCGCCTCGCAGGTGTTGCGGGTTCGACATTGTCTGCAAAACAGACGGTGCAGCGTCACCTCAAGGATGGGTCTGCTCTTCAGAAGTTTAAGGATATGATCGAAGCACAGGGTGGTGACATCTCCGTGATCGATGATGTCGAAAAGTTCCCAACCGCGAAGCATGTTCGTAAGTTGCCAGCTCCTAAGCGTGGCTACGTTCACACGATCAACGCAGGTCTGATCGCAGAAGGCGTCCAGAAGCTCGCGATGAAGAAGAACGGCAAATACGATCCAGCTGTCGGTGTTTCTGAAATCAAGAAGGTCGGCACGCAGGTCAAGCAAGGCGAGCCACTCATGATGATTCACTACAACGACGAAGCGAAGATGGAAGAAGCACTTGAATACCTCAAGACCGCTTACCGCCTCGCTCCGAAGCGTCCAAATCCACCGGAACTGATTGTCGAGCGCGTCGCGTAAGAGAGTCCGTCACATTTAACAAAAGCCCCCGTCGTCATGACGGGGGCTTTTTTGTGTGTGGCTGGTTGCGAGGGTGTGGTAGTGGCTACTTCTTATTTCGCACTAGGGTTGAGCTCGCCGTGGCGCCTTTGCCATTCGGTGAGCATGGTTTGGAATTGCTCGGGATGGCTGCGGCTGAGGTCGTTGCTCTCGATACGATCGTTGCTGAGATCGTAGAGGAATTGAGTGTCGACGAGTTTCCATTTGCCGATGATCAGGGCGCTTTTGCCATTTTTGAAATATTGATAGTAGTAGGGTTGCTGCGGAGGATTCTTCCCGACGAAGGCAGGCGTAAAGCTAATACTGGGGTCGCTGTCGAGTAGCGCTTGGCCTTTGTATTCGGAGGGGAGTGTGACGCCCGCGAGTTCGCGAAAGGTGGCGTGAAAGTCGCGCACGTGGCCGCGTTGTCGATTGAAGCTGCCAGGCACTTGGATACCGTTCGGCCAGTGGGCGATCATGGGGGCAGCGATGCCGCCTTCGTTCTGGTTCTGTTTATATAAGCGAAAGGGCGTGTTACAGGCATTGGCCCATTCTGGGGTATAGCAATAGTAAGAGCGTGCATCCCAGGGCATGTAGTTGTTTGCGAGCGTGGATTCACGGGTGCGGTCAAAGGGGCATGCGCCGTTGTCGCTAACGAATAGAATGAGTGTGTTCTCGAATATGTTCTCGGTTTTTAGGGTCTCAACGAGGCGGCCGACTTGTTGATCCACGATGTCAATCATCGCAGCATAGGTGGCCATGCGTAGGTCCATGTGGTCTTGTTGAGCCGGGCTCAAGTTGTCCCATTTTCGGTTCTTTGGTTCGGGCTGAGAGAGTCTGCTGTTCGTGGAAACGATCCCCAAGGCTTGCATGCGTTGAAAGCGCGCTTCACGTAGTTGATCCCAACCAGTGAGGTAACGGCCGCGGTATTTCATGACGTCTTTCTCTGGCGCTTGGAGTGGATAGTGGGGGGCGTTGTAAGCGACGTAGAGGAAGAAGGGTTTTTCGGAGTCGCGCTGTTCGACGAATTGAATGGCGTAGTTGGTGAAGGCGTCGGTGCTGTAGAAGTCGTCGGGCATTTGGTAGGGCGCTTCATCCAGAAAGTAGGAGTAGCCGCCTCGCGTGCCTTCGCCGTTGAAGAAATTCGTCGCGCCTTCGTGAAAGCCGAAGTAGCGCTCGAAGCCGCGTTGCATTGGTTGGTCGAGGATGTGCCATTTGCCGACCATGAAGCTTTGGTAGCCGCCGAGGGCGAGTGTCTCTGGGAGTGTCATCACACGCTGGCCGTTGCCCTTTTGTCGCACTACGGTGTGGTATTGCCCAGTCATCAGCGCGGTGCGAGTGGTCTCACATTTCGCGTTGTTGGTGAAATTGGTAAAGCGAATGCCGTCGGCCGCGAGGCGGTCGAGATTCGGCGTCTCGATCTCGCTGCCGAAGCATCCGAGGTCGGAGTAGCCCATGTCATCGACTAGAATCAGCACAATGTTCGGGCGGGGCGCGGCATGACTGACGCTCAGTAGGGCTGCGAAGAGAATGAGGACTTTTGTGATGTGGGGCATGTGTCGGGGGGGGCGCTAGGGTGGTTTCTATAGCTTACGACTTCGATTTAGTGATAGGCACGTATAATATTCAATTTTAAGAATGTCACAAACAGTAACGATCCGGGCACAAAAAAAGAGGAAGGCTCGCGTGGAACCTTCCTCTCTTGGTTTGAAATATGAACTGCAGTGCCTACCAGCGGTAGTTGGCGGTTACGCCGAATTGCTGCGGATCCGCGGGATCCTCGTAGCGTGTATCGCCATTGCCATTATCAAAGTAGAATACGCGTTTTTCGTATGATTCGTCAAAGAGGTTGCGTCCCCAAACGGTCAGTGTCCAGTTGTTGTAGCGGTAGCCCACTGCACCATTGAATTGAGCGAAAGAACTGCGTTGCTCATTATGGTTGTTAGATTCGTAGTATTCGTCGCTGCCGACGACCTCTAGGTTTGCGAAGAATCCATTGTCCGCGACATAGTCGATCCGTGCATTAAATGTGTAATGCGGTGCGTTGGCGAGGTCACGAGAGCTATCCTCATCTTCGGCTTCAAGGAAGCCCAGTCCTGCATTGGCAGTCCAGTTCTTGCTGATGAACCATGTGGCTTCTGCTTCTAGGCCGTAGTGTTCTGCGCTGTCGCCGTTCACTGTAGTATAAGCATACCAGCTCCCTGACCCTACCGAATCTCTATATTGTGGGTCTTCGCGGTATAGGTAGAACGCCGTGGCTTGTGTGACTACCTTGCCATCGAACCATTTACTGCGCACCCCAGCTTCGTAGTTCCAGAGTGTTTCGTCGTCGTAAGTGAGATCCGTGGAGGCGGTGTAGTTGGGAGAGCTTGCTCCGCCTGCTTTGTAGCCACGGGCGATGCTCGTAAAGAGCATGTGCTCCTTCGTTAGGTCATGTTCTAGTGTGATTTTTCCGCCGAAGAGCGTGTCGGATACATCATCCTTGTCGTTGAAGGCGCTGCCATAAAAGTCACCATCTGCTTTAACATCTACATCGTAGTATTCCATGCGAAGGCCAAGTATCAGACGAGTCTTTTCGCTAAAGTCGTGAGCTATCTGACCAAATGTGGCATAGGACTCTGAATCGTAGTCGACATCCCATGTAGCGCCAGATTCGACGATCGATTTTGTGGATTCGTCTAAGTTATTATAGTAGAGTCCAACAGTCCAACGATCAATCCAACCCAGTGCGTCCTGTTGCTCTGAGGAATCGAAGCGAAACTCTTGGCTGAATACATCACGATCACGGTCTAGTTTTAGGAAATCGGTGTAGAAACCAGGTGAGCCCCAGTCGCCATCATAGCTGTTCGTGGCGTCAGTGTCAGTATAGCTAGTGATTGTGGTGACATCCACTGAGCTTAAGCCTGTCCATGTGCCGCGTAGGCTTGTGGCAAAGGATTCTTGTTCGTCGCGGCCTGGTTGGTCGGAATAAGTGTCGAACTCCGTGTTATCGAGCGACCATTCGTCGTAGCCGTTGTCGGTGTCGGCGTAGAAGGCGGTTGCATCCCATTGCCAGTCTTCGTTGGCGAGCCAGCGAAGTTTTAGACGAGTGTTGAATTCGTCACGTTCGTTGGTGTCGTCCTTGCCTAGATATTTATTGTGGCGGAAACCATCTTGATTCAGCTGATAGGCTGAGAGTCGGAAGGTGAGTTTTTCCGGATCGCTCTCGATGACTGGGCCGCCGACGGCGACGCCGCCAGCGACGAGGCTATCTTCGCCAACAGTGCCTTCGACTTGTCCAGTCCAATAAGGAGTGGGCTCGTTGGTGACGATCTTGATGACACCACCTGCGGCATTTACCCCGAAAGCGCCGGCTTGTGGGCCACGTAGGACTTCGACTTGTTGCACGTCGAATAGGTTGCCGACTGATCCTAGGCCAGTGAAGTCGAGATCATCGACCATAAAGCGAACGGAAGAGTCCGGAGTTTCGCCTTCGAATTGAGAGTTTTCACCAATGCCGCGGATTTGGATATACTGAGGACGTGATGAACCTGCAGTCCATGTGACGTTGGGCAGGCTGTTGATAATGTCGCCAAAGTGCTGTGCACCGCTGCTTGCAATCTGTTCGCTGTCGATGACGCTGACACTGGCAGTGGTCTGCTGTAGGTCAGACTCCCACAGGCTGCCGGTGACGACGGTGGTGGCGAGTTGCTCGGATGCTTGCTCGATGCTCTCTGGAGCGTCCGCGGCGGTTTGCGCATGTAGGCCGGCCGTAAAAGCGGCGAATGCGAGTGCTATTGGTATGTGTTTCATTTGGATTTCAATCAGTCGTTGTTTGAAATCCGGCCTCTGGCGGCGGAAGGTGGGATCACGGAAAGTTGCGACCCCTTCCTTTTCCTACGCCGGTGTCAACCGGATCAGGTTCGAAGGGATCATTTCTGTGCTGCTGCAAGGAAACGTCTCAGACCCATGCTAGGTCACCCCTAAGGAAGGCGCACAGAAAAGTCGCATGCTGGAGGCCTTGTCAACTCATAATAAGTGGTTAAAAGGCCAGATAACCAATCAGGGCTAGCACCATGATGAGTAAAATAATGGATAGACTGACCTGCTCTTGTTGAGTCAAACGCATGTAAGTAGATGATTGTATTGCTGAATCGACGACAAGGTTTGAATTCCCCCGCGTATGTGGTTTAGTGCGCGCATGGAATGTGTCACTCGAATCCCTTTCGCCCTGATGTTGTGTGCTATGTGGTTTGCTGGTTGTGCGAGTTTTGAAACGACGAATTATTCGGGGGATTTCGTGCGCCCAATGGATGTATCTTCGCTCGAAACCTTTAGTTACCGCCATACACTCATTTCGGGCATGGTTGTCCGCAACAGCTCTCAGGAGCTTGTGATGAAAGAGCTATCGAGGCAGGTGCTGATCCAGGAGCTGGCTACGCGTGGCTATGAGTCGGTGAATGAGGGGGGCGATTTTTATGTAGTCTCAAAATGGCGTAAGGAGATTAATGCCAGTGCCGCTGAAGTGGTTCGGTTTTCTTTGATCGTTGAGCTGTTTGAGGGCGCGACTAATAAGGTTTTTTGGTCTGCGGAATTACCTTATATTTTTAATGCAATGCAGTGGTCGGAGCAGCGCGTGGATCAGACTTTGAGATTGGCGATCCAGGATTTTCCGGCACGTTTGGAAATCAGCTCGCAACTTCCAAATGTCGAGTAGTATGGTGCGTAGAGTCACTGCAGTATATTTGCTTATGAAACATATCCGTCGATTCTCTTTTGTTATTATGCTGAACGCTTTAATCTTTAGTGGGTGTGGCACTTTTGAGCAGACTCGTTCTGCGGGGGATTTCGTGCGCTCGACTAACTTCTCGCCGCTGGATACTTTTAGTTATCGAGAGACGATACTCTCTGGCATGGCCTTAAGGGAGGATCAGGATCAGGGGCTTCTTGAGATATCAGGGCGGGTGTTGTCGGATGAGTTAACTGCGCGTGGATTTGAGGCAATGGAATCGGATGCCGATTTTTATGTGTTGGCAAGGTGGGACAAGGCGATCAGTAGCTATGGAGGGATCTTTGATTCTGTGGATGGGCCGAGTGCGACGATGGCTCGGAGCAGTTATAATGCATCCAAGGCGGCTGTGCGTTTTACGCTGACTGTGGAACTTTATGAGACGGGCACCAATGACCTATTTTGGCGTGCAGAGCTACCTAATGTTTTTGATGCAATCCAATATACGGATGAGCGTGTGGAGCTGTCCTTAGTGCGTGCGATTCAAAATTTCCCGCAGCGTATAGAGAAAGATCCGAATCTGCCGAATATCGAGTAAGACCGTTTTGAAGAAACTTCGATCTCGTCTATAATTTTCATTGGATTTGGGTAGCTACCCCGCTTCTTGTAGCGAACTTGCGCTAGCAAGGTCGATCTTTGTATCCGGATATCAATCGACGGCACGCGAGTGCCATCGCTACAATCAATGCATACAGTTCAGTGTTTTTCGGGCAGTCTCCAAACAGAGTCACTCGTGCGTGACTGATTTTATTGCCCAACTTTAAAGTCGTGCAATAAAGTCTCGTATCGCTGCCGATGTCGTTTCGGGGGCTTCCAAATGTGGCATGTGGCCGACTTCGGGAATGCTAACCCACTTGGCTTGCGGGGTCTCAGCTCCCATGCGTTGAGCGATGGCACTGTATTTTTTGTCGCGTGCGCCAGTGACTAACAGGATCGGGCAAGTGAGCTGCTTGAGTTGCGGCCAAAGGTTCGGGCAGGCTGCTTGGCCGAACTGCTCTAAGCTAGCGGCGAGTCCTTCGGCGGTGTGTTGCAGGCGGTGTTGCTGCATCGTTGCTAACCAGTCGGCGCGTATTGCCTGCTGGCTGCGAATTATTGGCGTTTGTTGCCAATACTCTAGAAAAGTGGGCACGCCATCGTTGCGGATGCGTTGTGCGAGTTTGGCGTCGCTGCTTGCACGGTCGGTGCGGACGGTCTCGTCTTCGATTCCTGGGTTAGCGCTGATTAAAATGAGCGCATCCCAGTGCTTCGGGTGGGTTGTCGCGTGGAGCAGGGCGGCTCGTGCACCCATGGAATAGCCGAGCAAGATCTTCGTAGAAGCGACACTCTTGTCGCTTTGTATGCTCGCGGCGCTCCTTTCCAACTGTTGGATCGTCGCATCTGGCGTGCAGTTGAGTTCTGGATCCTGCCCATGCCCAGGTAGGTCAGGGCACGTCCATGCGTGGCCCGAACCGCAAAGTGGCGAGAACTCCGAAAAGTCCTCGCCACATCCGGTAAACCCATGAAGGGCTAGAATCTGTGCCTTTTTATTCAGCAGTTTTGATGCTGATGATCTTTTGATCTTCGATTGGCTTATCGCCGCGGTCTTTTTTCACGCCTTCGAGGGCATCGACAACATCCATGCCGTTGACGACTTCACCAAAGATGGTGTGGTTCATGTTCAGCCAAGGAGTGGCTACGGTGGTGATGAAGAACTGGCTGCCGTTCGTGCCTGGGCCTGCATTTGCCATCGCCAAGAGACCTGGGCGATCAAATGTGAGTTCTCTGACGCACTCGTCCTTAAAGTTTTTGCCCCAGATCGACTCGCCGCCGCGGCCGGTGCCTGTCGGATCGCCACCTTGGATCATAAATTCTTCAATGATGCGGTGGAAGATGACGCCGTCGTAGTAGCCGTTTTTCGCGTGTGTGCGGAAGTTCTCGCAAGTAAGTGGTGCGATGTCGTCGAACAGCTTGAATTCGATGCTGCCCTGAGTGGTTTCGATGATTAGATTATCTGACATAATAGTTGGTTGTTTACGGATTATAGTAGAACCGTGAATCGCAAGGATAGTAAGCTTCCAATCTCTGTGACGTCCAGAACTTCCTGCCATATATCAGGAAAGAGTCAGGTGCCTTTTTAGCGTAGCTTCCGTGAAGAACCAGATTTTGCTCTGATGCCCCTTTAATTTTTAACGGATAGGAGTTCCTAGACTTCAATCAAGCCATATGCGACAGGGGAACTGCTTCCATTTGCAGGATGTTGTTGAAATGTATTCGGTCTACTCGTAGGTAAACGGATTAAACACTGGCACGGCGCAACCTTCGAAGTCCTTTGTGTTGCGTGTGGCAACGGCGAGCCCATGGACCCATGCGGTCGCGGCGATCAGCATGTCGAGCTGTGAGTGTGTTTTGCCATTCAATCCGAGTTCGGCTCTGACTGTGCCGGGGCGTTCAGCAATGGCCTCATTGACATCCAGTATCGTGACTTTTGCCGCGAGGAACTTGTCGAACCAAATCCGTTTCTTCAACAGATGCTTGCGGATTAAACTGAAGCGAATTTCTTCAATTGAGATGGTGCTAAAGAAAATGAGATTCTCTGTGGGCTTCGTTCCTCAGAGCGCTTTGCTCAGATTTCTAAGCGCCTCGATGCGTTTCCGGATCGGGCGATTGATTCCAGTATCTACATCATGGGCGCTCAATTTTTCAACCTATGCCGCAGTCGTGGCATTCAAGGCAGCAACACAGACTTCCTGATTTGCGCCTGCTCGGTGAAGTGGCGTCTCCCGATTTTATCGAAGGACAAGGACTATCTTGGCTATAAAGAGCTCTTGCCGGTTGAGTTGCTTCAGCCGAGGGGAGTTTAGTGAGAGGCTTGCCGTGTGGGCTGATCTGAACAGTCAGTTAAATCGCCAATGGTAGCTTTGCTGGTTTGATTTGTCGCTTGATTTCGGATCCTTTCTCGGCGCGAACGCGTCTTAAGTCTGATGCGAGTTGTAAGCGTAGCCAGAAACCTTCGCTGGTTCCGAAGTAGCGCGATAGGCGCAAATCGTATTCAGGTGTGACACGACGCGTGCCTGTTTTCATGGCACTCAAATGTGGGGCCGGAATGCCGGTGGCCTCGGCAATTGTGCGTTGATCGAGTGTGTGCTCTTCGAGGATTTCACGAAGTGTTTCGGCAAAGGCGTTGATGTGGGTGGTTGTCATGATGTTTAATGGTAATCTTCGATTTTAACTTCGTGGGCGTGTCCTTCGCTCCAAGCAAAAGTAATACGCCACTGTTGGTTGATTCGGATACTGTGAGTGCCTGCTCGATCACCACCTAAGAGTTCGAGTCGGTTACTCGGTGGAATGCGTAGGTCATCGAGCGTCTGGGCGGAGTCGATCTGATCAAGCTTGACGACAGCGCGACGAAATAGGTCTGCCGGAAAGCCCTTGGGTGATGTATTCTCCCAGATCTTTTTTGTCTGCTTACCCGCGAAGCCTTTTGATCATTCCCGTAGGATTACCTTATCTGGTATTTTATCAATTATCAATAGTGGGCACCCTGAGGCTTAACTCGAATCAGGCGGGGAGACAGACAGGAATGTCTGTGTCACTTTCTTTGACTCTGAAACGACCCACAAAAAAAGCGGTCACCTTTCGGTGACCGCTTTGGAATATGAATGAATCGCGTGAGCGGCTCAGGCCGCTTTATACGCTACTCAGCTGCTTTTTCTTCAGCTTCGTCGGCTGCGGGAGCTTCCTCTTCGGCAGCTTCCTTAGCTTCTTCGAGTGCTGCGCGGCGGGAGAGGCGGACCTTGCCCTTATCAACACCGAGGCACTTGACGACCATTTCGTCACCCAGCTTGCAGATGTCTTCGGTCTTGTTGACGCGGAAGTCAGCAAGCTCGGAGATGTGCACGAGGCCTTCTTTACCAGGTAGGCATTCGACGAAAGCACCGAAGTCCTTTACGCCGCGAACGATACCGCGGTATGTCTTGCCGATTTCAATCTCAGCGGTGCATGCATCGACTTCCATGATCGCGCGATCCATGGATTCTTTGTCAGTTGCAAAGACGAGGACTTGGCCTTCGTCGTTGATGTCGACTTGTGCGCCAGAGACTTCAGTGATGCGGCGGATGTTCTTACCACCTGGGCCGATGAGTGCGCCAATTTTGTCTGGTGCAATCTTGATCGTGTGGATGCGTGGAGCGTGCTCGCGGAGATCCTTGCGGGACTCAGGGAGGTGCTCGGACATGACAGCGAGGATCTTCATACGTGCATCGCGATTCTGCTTGATAGCTTCGAGTGCGATGTCGAATGGAAGGCCTGTGATCTTAAGGTCAAGCTGGAAGCCTGTGATACCTTCTGGTGTGCCAGCAACCTTGAAGTCCATGTCGCCGAAGTGATCTTCTGCGCCGAGGATGTCAGTGAGGAGAACGCTCTTAGTGATCTTACCGTTTTCGTCCTTTTCAGTAACGAGACCAGTGGAGATACCAGCGCAAGGTGCTGTAATTGGCACACCTGCATCCATGAGAGAGAGGCAACCACCGCAGATCGATGCCATTGAAGTCGAGCCGTTAGAGCTCATGACTTCAGAGACAACGCGGATCGCGTATGGGAACTCGTCTTCTGGTGGAAGGATCGGAAGGAGGGAGCGCTCAGCGAGTGCACCGTGGCCGATTTCGCGGCGTCCTGTGAATCCGAAACGACCTGCTTCACCCACCGAGAATGGAGGGAAGTTGTAGTGAAGGATGAAAGACTTGCTCTTGGCACCACCTGTGAGGCCGTCGATGTCTTGTGTGTCACGGCTAGTGCCGAGCGTTGTAAGAACAAGGGCTTGTGTCTCACCGCGGTTGAAGACTGCAGAACCGTGAACGCGTGGAAGCACGCCAGTGTCGCAAGAAATGGTGCGGAGGTCTTCTGCGCCACGTCCGTCAACACGCTTACCGGTGTCGAGGATGTTTTGGCGGTAGAGCTTCTCTTGGATTTCGTCGAATGCGCGAGCGACGTCGTCACCCTTTACATTTTCGGCGCCAAGCTTCTCTTCGAGAGCTGCTTTGGTGTCCTTAGCGATGACTTCGATCGCAAGCTTACGCTCTGTGTAGCTGTCGAAGTTGAGTGCTGCTTTAACACCTTCGGCTGCGTGTGCTTCACAGAAATCAACGATTTCCTTAGGAGTTACAAGAAGAGGGAAGTCCTTCTTCTCTTTGCCGCAAAGCTCAGCGAGTTTCTTCTGCGCGACGATGAGAGGCTGGATTGCTTCTTGGCCATATACGAGAGCTTCGTAGAAACGATCGTCAGAGATGAACTCAGCAGAACCTTCGATCATCAACATTTCGGTTTCAGAACCGACGTAGATGAGGTCGAGGTCGGAATCGAGCATTTGGTCGTGAGTCGGGTTGGTGACGAATTCGCCATCAATTTGACCAACACGCACACAGCCGATTGGGCCGTTCCAAGGGATGTCAGAGATCAGAGTCGCAGCAGAAGCGGCGTTGACCATGAGGATGTCCGGCTCGTTTGTGAGGTCAGTCGCAAGGAGGAGGCCGATGACCTGCACTTCGTTCATGAAACCCTTCGGGAAGAGTGGACGAAGTGGACGGTCGCAAAGACGGGATGTGAGGATTTCCTTTTCGGAAGGCTTACCTTCACGCTTGAAGTAGCCACCTGGGAACTTACCAGCAGCAGTGAACTTTTCGCGGTAATCAACGGTGAGGGGGAAGAAATCTTGCCCGGGGCGGAGTGAGGAAGCAGCTGTGGCCGAAACGAAGAGTTCGGTTTCACCCATGCTGATGGTGACTGCGCCGCTGGCGAGGCCAGCGAGTGTTCCGGTTGAGATCTCGATACCAAGACCTTCTACGGTTACGTTGTGTTTTTGTTTCATTCTTTTATCTATGTTTTGCTTTATGCATTCTACGATACGTCGGGGATAGGACCTTGTTTATCGCCGGCCATGATCGGCATGGCCTGTCGTGTGTGATACAGGCATTCCTGCCTGTTTCCAGAATCACAGGCAGAAATGCCTGTGTCACGTAGCACAGGCAGGAATGCCTGTGTCACTCTGGGAAAGAAAAATGCCGGACTCCCGTTTGGGAAGTCCGGCATTGAAAAAAGTAATTCGATTATCGGCGAAGTTCGAGCTTCGTGATGATCGCTGTGTAGCGAGCGAAGTCTTTACGCTTCAAGTAATCGAGAAGCTTACGGCGACGAGCTGTCATTGCGATCAGGCCGCGGCGTGAGTGGAAGTCCTTGCGGTTGTCGCGAAGGTGCTCTGTGAGGTGCTTCACACGTGCTGTAAGAAGTGCGATCTGCACTTCGGAGGAACCTGTGTCACCATCTTTAAGAGCGAACTCTTTGATGATCGCTTCTTTGTCTACGATTGTATCTGTGATATCTGCCATTGTATTGATTTTTCTTTGCACGACTGTCGGATTTCGAGTGTTCGAAACCGCTAAAACCGCAACCGAGCCGTTTTAGCCGTTATACCCGCTTATTTGTTGGCGGGAAGTCGAGGAGCAGACCTTTCGCAAGGAGAGCTCTAACGCTGAAGGGCAGGAAAATGCTGTTTTAGAGCGCTGGTGCAAGTAAAAAAGGAGGGTGACGCTGCATGTTTTAGCGGGTGGTGGCAGGTTTCGCTCGGTTGCTAAAATCCGAGTCTAATTCTGCTAGGGGTAAGCTGGTTGGAAGGTTGCAAACGTCTTCGAGCACACCAACACGCACCCATTTCTGCCATTTCAATTCTTTGCGCAGAACGAATCGCTTCAAGCTGCGTATCAGTGCCTGGAGCTCGATTAAATCCATGGCGTAGCAAATCGGTAAGGCGACCGGCGCCAGTAATAGCAAGTTGCTGTGGAAACGTGCCTTGGAATCGACCAGCACTTGAACGCTGATGATGAAGGTCATGAGCAGTGTGACGAACGCCAGCGGCATGTAATCGTTGGTGTGCACGGTATAGACGACGAATGCGCTCAGCATAAACGTCTCTAGTAGTAGCATTAGCTCGCTATAGACTGCGACCGGTAGTATCAGCCAGCTCAGGTAAGGGTTGTGCTTCTTGCGCAGGCTAAAAAAGAGCTTCCGGTGCTTGATGAAGGTTAAAATACGGCCGTATTTCCAGCGTAGGCGTTGGCTACTGAGGCTTTTGAGGTCAGATGGGCCTTCGGTGTAGATCACTGCATCTGGAGCATAACGAGTCTTGTAGCCATGAGCGAGCATGCGCGTCGACATCTCGATGTCTTCGGTAATGATTTCGTGGTCGAATCCGCCTACGGCTTCTAATGCCTCGCGGCGGTAGGCCGCGGCAGCTCCTCCGATAATGTAGACCGAATTGAATAGCGCGTCTGCACGTTTAAAAAAGAAACCATAGAGATACTCCAATTGCTGCATCAGCTCGATGGGCTTTCGTTTATTGCTAATGATGACGTTTCCTGCGACGGCAGCCACGTCGGGGCTCGTGAAGCGCTTCACCAGATTCACAATGGCATCCGTATCCATCACGCTGTCGGCATCGACTGTAATGACGATTTCGCCTGTTACCTGCTTGAGTGCTTGGTTGAGTGCCTTGGCTTTGCCGCCGTTCTCTAGGTGCAGGTATTTTAGTTTCGCGCCCTGATCTGCCTGTTGTTCGTAGTTGCTGATGAAGTGGGAGATCTTCTCGTGTGTTGAATCGGTTGATCCGTCATTGATGATGAGCACTTCCAGTTTCGGATACGCAGTGTTGAGGACGGAGCGAATGGTTTTCACGATGCCGACTTCTTCATTCCATGCTGGAATGCAGACGGAAACCGTCGGCGTTGAGTTGGTTAGGCCTCGGCGGTGTCGCACGGCTTCTACGGCCGAATAGATCGGCGCACCCAATAGCTGGATGACATATTTGATGAAGATCGGAAGCATCAAGCAGAGTATGAGCATACGAAATGAGTCATATGCGCTGACTGTTTGATAGGATTTAGTTAGCGCTAAATACATGATAGATGCAGTCACTGTATAGAGTGCGGCAAGTATTAGGATTAGGCTGCTAGATTCTCTTAGGGATCGTTTCATAGCGTTAATTGATAGATGTGAAGAGCTGCGCGATCCATTGAGGGGGGGGAGGGGCGCTTCAGTGCTCTTTAAGTGACCATCATTCAAAAAAGAATTAAATAGATGATCGTCTGTATCATGGAGGAGGGGAGAAATGAGAATTTCTAGCCTTTGTCAACACGCTTAATTTGAGGCCGTGTATTACTATAGGACCGCTATAGATTAAGACCTTCAGGCATTTGTGACATTACTTAGGTTGGGCTGAGTAAATGCCCTTAGTGCTTCCGTCTCGTCTGTCCTGACTCGAATTCAGCTTTAACCCTATTTAACTGTTTGGGTGGGCAAAACGGGCGAACCGATCAAATAAATCATAAGTCCACATGGATAAGAGTCACAATGCCGGCGAGTTCCAAGCTTCGATCTTTTGATTATGTTCTAAAAATACGACCGGTCTGAATGCGCCACCAGTCGGTCGCAAACCGGCGAGAAATCGCTACAGCCATGCGCTTCTCTGCTTCTAGCCACAGGTGCCGGATGCGCGGTTTGCCATGGCTGCTGTCTGCAATCCTTCCCATGTCATCTTTTTATGGCCTTTAATGATGACCGTATTACGAGGCAGGGGGGGCGGCCTCAACTGGTTGGGATCGTCAATACCGGGGAATTGCCATCGTTGCTGGATTGGCCGATCGTGAACATCATACTGATGAGTGAGAAAATTCGCTTGGAATCGATGTCTTTGTCATCGATCCAGAACCAATGGTCGCGATAGAAGACTGCAGAATATGCATCGCTTGGTTTATGCTTTGAGGAATGTATCCAAAAATTGATGGCACTCTTTATTGGAGCGCTGTCGCTATAGCCTTCAAGCACGCGCCCTTCTTCTATGTGCGACTCCGGCACCATGACATGCAGCGATAATGCGGAAAGTATATGGAGCATCGGACGTGAAAGAATCACAATCTCTTCGTTTCCAGTGGCAAACGATCCATATTTCAAGGAGTATGCGTTCTGATTGTGCTCCAGTTGCAATAGATCTTTTAAGTGTTGGACCTCGGCACTGTTTCGTTGCGTGATCGGATGCGCATACGTCGTTAGTAGCATTTCGTGGTGATCTTGTTGGCTCTCACGCACATGAAAAGCAACTTGCCTCGAGAGTTGAAGGTCTCGCATTATCTTTGCGACTTCCATAAACTTCGGGTTGGCAGTGATCTGTTGATTTGCATCAATATGCTCGTTTTGCAGGCCATTGATGGAATCAGCTGAGAGCAAGAGGACGAGGTCCGCTGGCCAGCCTGCCTGGATTGCGCTGAATAGAGATGCTGGCTTGATCGGAGTCATTAATGACGCCGAGAAGCGAGACCCTGTCAGTGGCACATAAGTGATCGTCGGTCGATCCGTCCACTTTCCATTAATACCGAGATTCCCGTAGTCAGATGGAGCGCTATCGAAATACCCTTGGAAGCCTGCACCTGCTGAAGTTTCTATAGTGTAGCTTCCTACCACTTGGCCGATATCTATAAAAAATGGATTCTCCATGTAGCGCATCTTGATAATATTCAGCAGTGTTTGCTGCTTCCATGATTTATCAATCGAGTCGCCGTAATCCAGACGGTCTTTCGGAATGGTTCGAGGACCTAAAGAGCCACAACCTGGTTGCGCTAATAATACAACAACAAGTGTTAGGGAAAATAGCAATCGGATGAATGGCATGTTTTGATACAACTGTATCAGCCTCAGATGTAAAGTCTGCTTACTCGTGTTAGGATTCGCTCTTTATTTCAGGCTTTTACTTGAGCGATGCGGTTTTTCTGTGAAGTGGTCTAGGCGTTCTTTTCGAAGAATGCCTAGAGGGAGTCGTCTATCTTTGACTTGGGCCGCTAGAATGTAGCTCGGTTGCGCCTCGAGTGAGTCGGTCGCAGTGTCTGTTTCAGGGGGCTTCGTCGGCCTGCCATTTTGCGAATTGATATTCGGGCATGTCGGGAGTGCCTATCTGGGTAGCGAGCTTGAGGAGCTCTGCGGTTTCAGTGGCGTGCTTGTTGAGCTGTTCCTGCTGAGCGAGCCAATACGCGGCTTCGCAGAGTTGTTGCCTCGCCAGCTGTGGTGTCTCTGCACGGCCCGCATCGTCGAGGATGGCTTTGCGGTCGAGCTCACCAGTGACGTAGCCGAGGAAGTTTTTGAGCGGCACCGAAGCGGTGGTGGGTGCGGCGCGTTGGGTGAGTTTGAGTGTGGCGAGACTTGGGTCCTGCGCAGCTCCGAGTATGTATTCCAGATAGAAGGCCGATTCGTTGGTGCGCTCGGGCACGAGCGTCAGGTAAGTGTCGAGCGCGATGCGTGCGGTCTTTGGGGAGTCGATATTATAAGCGAGTAGTGCGTGCAGTAGTTGAATTCCGGGGTTCTCTGGCAGAAGTTGTGCTGTGAACCCGATGGATTGCTCAGCGGCGCTGAGATCACCTAGTTGTAGTTGGATCAGCCCGAGGCTGTAGGTGAGTGCGGGGTTGCCCGGGTCGAGTATCAGCGCGCTTTCGATATCGGCCTCTGCGCCTCCGAGATCACCGAGTTTGCGCAGAAGGGAGCCGCGCAGTGCGAGGGTTTCGGCTTGGTCGACTCGAATGCTGAGTGATTGGTTAAACGCGCTGAGTGCCAGTGTGATGGAATTGCTTGCTTGATGGGCGCGCCCGAGCATGGCCCATGCTTCGGCGGAGGGGCTGATACGGTTGAGCGTAATCGCTTCGAGGATGAGAATGGCACGGTCCGCCTGTTTGTTACGTAGTAGCGTGCGACTGGCTAGGATTGCTTCCTCGGCCGTTTCAGGGCGGAAGCCACCGTCGAGTGCTTTTAAAATGTCGATGTCACCATCGGCGCTACGGCCAGTTATATCAAAACAGACACCATGGTAGAATTCGAGTGAGGCACGGAGTTTGCTAGAGCCATCGGGCAGGAGGCGCAGAGCGCTTTCGAATTTTTCACGTGCGCTGCCGGCTCGGCCTTTTGCGAGTAGGGCGCGGCCTTCGAGGTAGAGCGCGATATCTTTAAGGCTCTCATCCGCAGCGATGGTCTTGATGATGCCTTGCAGGGAATCCCAGCGCTCGGCACTGGCATAGAGCGAGGCGAGGGTGACGTAGGCTTCGAGATTTTCGGGTTGTTGATTAGTGATGTATTGTAGGTCTTCGATGGCCTCATCCATTCGGCCTGCTTGGGTCAGCACACGTGAGCGCATCATACGTAGGGCAGTGCGTTGTTTGAGGCTGACTGCGCCGGTTTGGTTTTCATGCACTTCAAGCGCTTGAGTGATGGCGTCGACGGCTGCGTTACTATCGCCTTTGTTGAGCGCGTTGCCTGCCTTTTCGATGTAAGCTTCGCTGGCGAGTTCGAGGCTGATCTCGGCTGTCTCGGGGTTGTTTAGGTAGATCTGATTAAAGGTCTCTGCCGCGGTATCCCAATCGCCTTCGGCCATTAGCAGTAGGCCGAGGAGTTTACTGGCGACGCGGTAATCATCCGAGTCGATGGGGGCCTCTTGCATGACTTGTTCGATGATGCGGATGGCATCGTCGCGCTTATTCATATTACCGAGCACGAGTGCTTTGAGCAGTCGGTGCTCTAGGTTGTCGGGCTCAAGCGCTATCGCGCGTTCCGCTGATGCGAGTGCCATATCGGGTTCGCCTTGGTCGATCTTAATGCGGGTGTTGAGCGTGAGCGCTGGCACATAGTCCGCGTCGAGCTTGAGCATCTGCTCTACGCTGTTGGCTGCGCCTTTGAGATCGCCGATCAGATAATTGCCTTCTGCGATGCCGTAATAGAACTGAATGCGCGTGGGCTGTGACTTGCCACAGAGCGAGCAGGCAACAGCCAAGAATACGGAGATGAAAATGCAGAAGCGACGCGGCACGGGAGGGTGGAATTAGAAATTAGGAATTAGGAATTGAGAATTAGGTCTGACGCACGAAACGGTCATCCCTCTCTCGTTCCTAGTTCCTAATTCCTAATTCACAATTGTTTTTTCAGGCGCCCTAATGGGCACCTGCCTGGATCACCTCTGCGGGGCAAACTGCAGACGGTTTGCCATCTCTGCGTAACGCGCGCTATGCCCGAATGGCTCCTCTTAGAATTTGTTACGAGCGGCACGTTCGACTCGTTTGAGGTAGTCTTCGATGTTCTCATCGGGCTGGATGTAGAGGGCGCGTCGTAGCAGTGGTAGTGCTGCTTGATAGTCTGTGTTGGCGACGAGTGCTTGTGCGTGGGCGATGAGTGCTTTGCGCTCAAATTCAGCGATCTTTTCGGCCTGCTCGAAGCGGTTGATTGCTTTGGCGAGTTTGCCTTGGGCGGCGTAGATGCGGCCGAGGTCGATGATGGCTTCGCCGTTGAGGGCGTCGCGCTTGATGATTTGATCGAGTGCTGTGATGGCGGTCTCGTTGTCGTCCTCGGCGCGTGCAATCCTGGCTTCGAGAATGAGCAGCTCGAGGTCGTCGGCATCTTTAATCTGTGTGCCGAGTTGCTGGCGAGTCTGTGCGATCATCACTTTGCCTTCGTCGTAGTTGCCACTGCGGGTGAGGATCTTGGCGGCGCGTATGAGTGAGTGTGTATCTTTGTTACTCGCGAGCTTGAGTGCGGCGAGATAGGCGTCGAGTGCCAGTGCGGGAGCATCGTTGTTGATGTAAATGTCGCCGAGCAGGGTGAGAGTGGCGAGCTGCGCCTTGCCCATGCGGCGGACGATTTCGATATTACGTGCGGCTGCCATTGGGTTGTCGTTGCCGATGTAGGCATTGCCTTGGAGGAGCCAAAAGTCAGGACGGTTGGGCTGTGTTTTGATGAGTGTGTCGAACAGGGCAATGGCGTCTTCGTAGCGCTGTGTTTCCATCAGGCAGCGGGCGAGGCCGAGTTTCCAGTCGAGTGTTTCAGGATTCATCAGGATGGCCTGACGATACGCGGTCTCTGCAGGGTAGTAGAGCTCTTGCGTGAGGTAGCCGTAGCCGAGGAGTCCGTAGGAGCGGCCATCGACATCGCCCAGTTCCATGGATTTGGAGATGGTTTTGACGGCGACCTTATATTTGCCAGCCTGCACTTGCACGAGGCCAAGGTTCTTATAGGCGCGACGGAAGTTCGGGAATTTACGGATCGCTTTGTTGTAGTTTTTTTCAGCGTTCCTTAGGTCGCCCTCTTGGAAGTAAAGGTTGGCGAGGATGAAGTCGAAGGCGGCGCTGGTCTTTGCTTTAATCTGCGGCTCGAGTTGCTGGATAGCTGTGCGCGGGTTGGACTTGATCGCGTCCATGACGGCGCGCAGGACGAGCTTTTCATCGTTGGAAATGGGTGGCTCGTATTCGGAAAGTATGCCGTAGCTGCCAGTGAAGGAATTCACGAAGGCCGGGTCGTTCCACATGTTTTTTGTGGGATCGGATTGTGCGCTGAGCGTGCTGAGCGAGACGGTCAGGCCGAGGAGGAGTTGCAGGAGTTTGTTCATGGCAAAAAGTGTGTGTGGGTGTCGCGTGGTGCGTGCGGCTTATTCGATTTCGTAAGGGATGCGGATTTTGATACGTGTTTTAACGGTTTTGCCGTCTTTTTCACCGGGACTGAATTTCCACGTGCGAATCGCTTCGATGGTCGGCTTATCAAAAATGGGGTCACTTGATTTCGGGATGTCAACGTCGATGACGTTGCCGTTTTGATCGACGATAAAGACTGCGATGGCGTAGCCACTGAGTCCGCGGCGTGTGGCGTCCATTGGGTATTTAGGTGCGCTCTGTTTCTTGGGATGTGGCTTCTTTTCCACGTCGCTAAGGTCAAAAATGTCGAGACTGCCGAGGTTTTGTTTGAGATCGACGGTCGGGAGCGCGAAGTCACCGCTGAGGGAGTCTCCGGTGCCGGGTTCGAGTGCCATGTCGAGCTGTTCTAAGCTGACCGGTGGCGGTGGCGTGTCGAGTTCAGGAGGTGGCTCTTCCTCTTCGGGCTCTGGCGGTGGTGGAGGTTCGTCCTCGGGCGGTGGTGGTGGCGGTGTTGCCAGTTCAATTGATTCGATGTCGGAAGGAGTCTTTTCGTATTCGGTAAAGATCTGCGTCAGCGGGATCGCTAGGAAGATGAGCGCACTGACGCCGAGGCCGAGCAACACCCCGATGGTGCGGGTGCCTTTTCCTTTAGGAGATTTATAAACCGATGACATTTATTGAAATGCTGAACTCTGTAATCGAAGCTATCGCTTCGTGGAGAAGTTGATGGATTTGGCTCCGGCGAGTTTGGCTTCGCCATAGACGCGGGCGAAGACACCGTGGCTGGCACCTTGGTCGGCTTGGATGATGACGGGGATGTCTTCTTGCGAGGTGAGTCGTTTGACGATGGGCGCGACGCCACTGACGCCGATATCGCGTCCGCCATAGATGACTTTGTTATTGGCGGTGACGGCGATCAAGATGCTGTTTTTCTCCAGCTGGATGGCTGCAGAGGCTTCGGGCTTGTTGACCTCGACGCCTGTCTCTTCGACGAACACGGTAGTGACGATGAAGAAAATGAGGAGGATGAACACCATGTCGATCATGGGCGAGAGGTTGATCTCGACGTCGTCTCTGTCTTCGGATGCTAGGTTGCGGCGCATGATTTAGTGAAAGGAGTGAAAGTGAAGGGAGTGAGAGTGAAAGTGAGGGGAGTGAAAGTGGGGAAGCTGCGTTTCAGATTTTCCGTGTTTCCGGATTTCAAAGTTTCCGTATTTCCGAGTTTCAAAGTTTCCGTATTCCCACGTTTCCATGTTTCAAATTTTCCGTATTTCAGCTTTTCAACGAAAGCTTCGTGAGGCTTAGTGCTTCGATGCGGGCGAGTGCGGCTTCGATGGCGTGTTTACGGCGGCGCACGACTAAGACTAGGAAGATGCCTGGTAGTGCGATGAATAGGCCGGTTTGTGTGGTGATGAGTGCTTCGGAGATCCCTGCTGCGACCATGGCTGCGGTTTCTGCACCGCCGCCACTGGAGATGGCGGCAAAGGTGCCGAGCATGCCGATGACGGTGCCGAGTAGCCCCATGAGTGGGGCGGCTGCGACGAGTGTATTCAGAAAGATCATACGTCGCTCGATGTCGTGCAGCATACTTTGACGCACTTCTTCGAAGCGGTTACGCACGTGCTTAGACTCGGAGATGTTTTCCTGCGTGTAGCGAATGATCTCGCCGGCGCGGCCTGTGGCTTTGGAGGGATCGTAGATCCAGCTCATCCATTCACTTTCATGGCCGAGCTGTATGTTACCCTTACGTAAGAAGAGTAGCAACTGGATGCCGCTGGAGTAAATGAGCACGGCTAGGAGCGCGAGTGGGATCATTACCCAGCCGCCGCTTAGCCAAATGCCTATGATTTTTTCAAACATCTATGGATGAGGTTGGGGCTTACTTGTCTTCGTGCTTGGAAGCGACGACGCCATTGATGAAGCCGACAGCGGTTTGCTCTAGGTCGCCGATCTTTTGGCGCGCCATGCGTGCGAGTAAGCCGTGTAGGATTAGTGCGGGGATCGCAACAATCAGACCAAGCTCGGTGGTGACGAGTGCTTCGGAAATACCGGATGAAAGACTCTTTGCGTCGCCGGTGCCGAAGATGGTGATCAAGTTGAAGGTTTTGATCATACCAGTGACGGTGCCGAGTAGTCCGAGGAGTGGTGCGGCTGCTGCAGTCAGCGCGATGAAGGGAAGGAAGCGTTCGAGCTTTGGACGTGCCGCGAGGATCTTTTCGTAAAGGATTTCTTCAAGTGTGCCGCGCTTTTCGTCGGCATATTCGACGCCAGTGGTCAGTAGCACGCCGCCTGCGCCAGAGATGCTGGATGCTGCTTTTTGTGCTGCGTCAAGATCACCACTGGTAACATGTGAAAGGACTTGTTGGACGTTTTCGGGCTTCGGTGTTTTGAAGCTGGTGACTTCGAAGAATTTGACCAGACCGAGTAATAAGCAGACGCAGCCAAGGCCGATGATGACGGCACCAACACTGCCACCTTTTGCGAGGTGCTCAGCGATGCTATCGTTGCCTTCTTGGATCTTGAGCGCTTTGCCGAGTGTCGGGTCGGTTGGGATGCTGGCTTCGCCTGTCTCGATGAATGGACGGATGCCGAGTGCATTGGCGGGCACGGCGATGGCAGAGACCGCGGCGTTGAGCTTATTATAAGTCACACCAGACAGCTCGGATTGATTGGATGCAAAGTAAACGCTCGGGCCGAACACTGCGAAGGTGCCGGTTTCGATCTCGCCAGAGGGGGCGAGGGCTTCGCCTTCGAAGGTGTAACCACCGACGAGTTCTTGCAGGCGATCGATCGCGACACCGATCACTGTGATCTGCTTTTGGAAGCGCTCAGTGGTGCTCATGTTGGGATCGTCAAGTGCGAGCCGTGCTTCTTCGGCGGTGTCTGCATAGAGTTGAGTCTCGCTGTAATCAATGCGCGTCTCAAAGGAGCGCACGAATTCGTCGAGCAGACTGCCAGCGTATTCGTTTTGAGATTGCAGGGCTTCGACTTGGTCGCGCAGGCGGTTGAGGCCGAGGTCGCTATTGTCGCGTAGGCGGCGTAGGCGATTGAGTTCGTCGCTCTTTTGACTGACTTGATCTTCGAGTTTCGAAACGTCGCTGATGAGTGGAATCTTCTCAGCGGCGATGGATTCGCGCACTTGAGTGAGTTCGGCCAGGGCCGCATCGAGGTCGGCCTTGGCTTTGCCGCCAGCAGCGTCAAAGGTTTGTGCCTGTGCGCCAAATGGCAGCGCAAGGGCAGCCACGGTGAGGGCGAGGAGCGTTTTAGAAAGTGCTTGCATGATGTCGCGTAATAAAGGGCTTAGTTGATGCGGGCGGGGACTTCGACAAACTGAATCTCTTCGCTGCCTTCATAGACATCTAAGAGTTTCTTGATTTGCGGGCCTGCGCCGTCGATTTGAGGCCATTCCCAGCCATCTTTTCCAGGGAAGCCAATACCAGCATATTCGCCTGCGGCATCGACGTAGTAGGCCATCGCGAGGCCCCAGTAGAGTGTGCGCACTTCGACGACTTTGCCGCTGTCCAGTTCGCGTGATTCACTGGTTTGAGTGATGGTGGTGTTAAACTTATCCGCTTGGCTGAGGATACCGACGATGTTTTGCACGCGCTCTCCGAGGGAGAGTGTTGTATCGCTAGAGTCTTCGGGGAGGCGCCGAATCAGTGGCTTGATTCGATCAATTAGAGGGGCCGGCATCGTTTTGACGATGGCTTTAATCTGCGTCTCTAACTCAATAATGGAGCCTTCGACGACGGCTGAGGCTTCGGCGATCGCTTCTTTGGTTGCCGTGAGTTCGGCGCGATCTTCATCGGCTGCAGTGGCAGAGCTATTGAGTTCTTCGAGTGAGGTGTCTAGGCGTGTTAGCTCGCTGCTGAGCAACTTTTGAGTGTCTGCTAGAATCGATTGTTCCAAGCGCCAGTCGCTCTTTTCTTTAGAAGTAATTTGGCGAGTTTGGACCCATTGGTCCAGCACGTCGCGTGTGGATCCGATATCTGTTTGCGCAGTGAGCGAGGTTGTGGAGATTCCGGCGCAGAGCGCCAAGCTAAGTAAATGCTTAGATTTCATAATAGGATTATGGTAGGAGTGGATGACGACTTGAAGCGTAATGTTGTTAAAAAGTCACAAATTAATGGATGATGGAATTTAACCGCGCATATCAGAGGAGAATACGCTAGAATTGCACACCAGCGCGTAGGACAAAGGTGCGGTCTTCTGTATACACCGCATTGTTGCCGCGGGCGACTATGTCTACTGCATCAAAAAGGTTAATGACCGTAAGTTGGATATTGTAGGTAGGAGCATCTTTTGTCTTATCGTAAAGCTTGCCACGCCAGCCAACGAAGACGGATGTTTCGAAATTGTCGTCGAGCCAAACTGCGTGCTTTTTGGCTTTGGCGCTGCCAGTGACTTTGTCGGGGTCGTTGGGGTCTTTGTATTCGTTTACACCGAGGACATCCGATTTGCCGTCTCTTAAGTTAATGTCGTTCCGGTCTTTGAATTTGTCGTTACTATAGCCGACGTCTTCGTAGTAATTACCGAGGTAGGATTTGTCGCGATACTTCTGAGTGAGTCCGCAATACCAACCTTTTAGGGCACCATCTTTGAAGCTGTAACGTGCGGTGAAGGTTGCAGTGTTGCGGGCCGTGCCTGGGTAGAGGCTCCCTTCATCGATGCCTGCTGGTGCTTTTGTGATTTCGGTGTCGAGGTAGGCATAGCCGAGGAAGAGTGAGATGCTGTTCGTTGGATTGTAGTAGATGTCCGCTTCGAAGCCATCGCTTTCGACATTTGTGCCGTCTAGGTTAGCGCCTGCTTTGTTGAAGTTATCATTCGCATCAATTAAGCCAGGGTAGAGTGTGCGTAGCACGGTGTCGCTATAGCTGAGTGGGTCATTCTGCTTCTCTATATGGAATGCGATGAATTGCCCTGTGAGTTTGCCGTCGAGGAGGTCGTATTTGAGCCCATACTCGAAGCCTCGTCCGGTTTCCGGATCAACAGAATCGCCATCAGGAGTGAGTTTCCAGCCTGTTGGTGACTCAATGGACTCAGCATAGTTGGCGAAGACTGCCCAGTTTTTGTTGAGCCAGAAGAGAGCGCCGAGCGAGGGGCTGGCTTTGTAATAGTTTTCGTCGATTTTCGATGGGTTGGGATCATCGCCAACACCGCCATCTTGGATATTTGAATATGAGGAATCCACATTCATGATATCGTAGCGGATGCCGGTGAGTGTGTGGAGGCGTCCTCCGAAATAATTGCCTTGAAGGGCAGTCCATGGGGCAGAAGTGGTCACGGTCGCATCGCGCTCTTGCTTTCGAGTGTAAGAACCTACGCCACCATCGATGTATCCATTCGGATATGAGATGTTCGGGTTGAGGATGTCTAAATCGCTGGAAGACACATTATCGCGATGGTCGCGGTTGCCGAAGATGAATTGATAGTAGTCTTTCGTGGCATCGCTCCCTGCGTAGGTGCCGTCTGCATTTACATAGCCTTCGTAGACCAGCGCATCGAGGTCACTAGTGCTATGGCGTTGATCGTAGTCGAGGCCAATGATGAGTTGCTGCTTTGAGCCCATGACTTCTGTATTCCATGAAAGGGTGTTACGTAGAGAGGTGGTGTTGTCGGTATTATGCTGTTTTTGCCATGAGGGTTTCATGTAAAGGCGTTGACGATTGGACGCGCCAATGCCTCCGACTTCTTTGTCTTCATCTTGCACGCCTTGTGAAATTGATGCGTAGACGTTTTTGGGATCCGCATGGCTACGGATGTCGTTCTGCCACTCTTCGCGCATCGCCGACAGTTTAAACTGTAAGTCGTCGGTGATCATATGAGTGACGTCACCTTGAGCGAAGAAGCCTTTGCCTTCACGCTCTTCATCTGGGGAGACTAGTGTGCCGGTATTTTCTGCGTTAATCCCTGACATGAACGTTTTGAGGTCCTCTTCGTTGTCTATGTTTACTAGCACGTCTCTGTATTTTACATTATTGGCACTGGGGTTTGGGGTGTATTGTAGTGATCCGTCGTTATATTTATAAATGTAATCTTTGAGGTCACTTGAAAGTAAATCAACGACATCAGAGGTGAATGGAAGGCCATCGGGTATGCCGCTCATACCATTGGTGCCAGTTTTACTCTGATACATGCTCGGGGGGCTGTTGCGCTCTTCTTTGAAGCCTTCGAGGTGGAGGCGCACGGTGGTCTTTTCGGTTGGACGATAAGTGAGTGCTGTGGTGAGGCCGTCGTATTTCTTCTCTTTGTAATCTTGGTTATATTGCTGCTTCGTGTGCACACCCATCACGCGAATGGCGAGCTGATCATTAATGATTTGATTGCCATCAAAGTCGGCGCGGAAGAGGTGCTTGTCGCTGACGGCGGTATTGAATGCCAGGCTGTCTTTGTTTAATTCGGCTGCTTTGGCGAGGAAGTTGACTTTACCGCCAGGCGCGGCTTGGCCGTAGACGAGGCTATTGGCGCCACGGATGATCTCGGCGCGTTCCACGTTGTAGCTATCTTGGGCGCTTTGGCGGGGCATGAACTCGAAGAGCTGGAAGCTGCTGCGAAACCCGCGAAAGCGGATCGCACGATTACTGAAGCCATCGTCTTCCATCTCTGCACTGGCGATGATGCCTGAGAGGTCATCAATATCGTAAAGGGAAAGGTCGCTTATCATCTGATCGTTGACCGCTTGAATCGTCATCGGCGTATCTTTAATCAGTGCGTCGGTTCGTGAGCCGGCGAGAGAGTTGGCAGAATAGTAGCCGCGGTCATGCTCGGCGGAGACGACGAAGTCGGGTAGGATGTGGTAGACCTCATCCTCTTCGGCTGGATCGTTATCAGATTCGGTGTCTGCGCTGCCGTATTCGTCGGTGGTGCTGTCGGCTACTTCGGTTTCTGCGTCTGGAATCGTAAAGGCGGCAACGCTGTCTTCGCTGGCTTCGGCAGTGTTGTCGACTGCGCTGGTTGCGTCGGAGTCCGCGTCGGGCAATTGAAAGAGGGGCGTGGCTTCGTCGCTCGAAGCTGTTGGGGTGGCTTCCGCGTCTGGCAGTTGAAAGAGAGGCGCGTTTTCGTTGGATGAATCGGTTTGCTCGGTCTGAGCAAACGTGGCGCTTGTGCCAGCCAGAAAAATCGAGCTGATAGTGAGGTATTTAGGGATAATCATAGCGGTGTGGGGGTAAGTGAATCCTGCCGGGCAAACGGTGGGATGATAACATTCATTGCAGGAGTAACTTCAATGAGAAATGTAGAAAAAGCGAATAACGGTGTAACAATTTTAGACAAGGGACGATAACTGCAGTTGCAGGGAGTAGTCTCTAGGTCACTGGTTATTGATTATTACATCAACTTCGCAAAAGTGTTAATTTTGGCAGGAAAACACTGCAAACGCGTAACTATAAGGCGGTGTCTATGCATGCGCGCACGCGAACACCTTACACATTGCTGGCAATGGTGTTGCAAGTCCTGGCGAAGCTGACGGTGCGCTTCTTAGCTCTCGTCGCTGCTGATCTCGGCGAAGCGCATGACTTCTTCTAAGGTCGTCGTGCCAGCTTTGATGTGCTCCCAGCCGCTTTGCTGGAGCGAGCGCATCCCTTGACTAATAGCTGTATCGCGGATGACGCGGGAGGACTCGCGCTGCACGATGTGTTCGT
Organism: Lentimonas sp. CC4; assembly: GCF_902728235.1. Classification (NCBI taxonomy): domain Bacteria; kingdom Pseudomonadati; phylum Verrucomicrobiota; genus Lentimonas; species Lentimonas sp. CC4. The sequence continues at coordinate 3,619,765 of NZ_CACVBO010000001.1, read as the reverse complement.
GGATTTCTTCGGACATGCGAAGGATTTCGAAAATAGCGACACGGCCGCGGAAGCCGAGTTTACGGCAACGTTCACACCCGACTTGTGTCTTGGCTAGGTGCCCGTATTGAGCCTCTGCCGGGTCGATACGCATTGTAGTGAGGCAACTTTTTACGTGGTGCGGCTCGTAGTTGGCTGGTTGTGCGCAGTTCGAGCAAAGGCGGCGCACGAGGCGCTGGGCGATGATCATCTCCACGGATGAGGCGATTAGGAATGGCTCGATGTCCATGTCCGTTAAGCGTGTCAGTGCGCCTGGGGCATCATTGGTATGCAGGGTGCTGAGCACGAGGTGGCCAGTGAGCGAAGCGCGGATTGCAATGTCGGCTGTCTCGCGGTCACGGATCTCGCCGACCATAATAACGTCAGGGTCTTGGCGTAGGACAGCGCGCAGCGAGTGCGCGAAGGTGAGGCCGATGTCGGCATGCACCTGGGTCTGGTTGACGCCGGGGACTTCATACTCGACAGGGTCTTCGACTGTGATGATCCGTCGTTCGGGACGGTTGATCAAGCGGATGAATGCGGTCAATGAAGTGGATTTACCAGAACCTGTCGGGCCTGTGACAAGAATAATACCGTGTGGTGCGGCCAGCGTGCGGGTCACCAACTCTTCCTCGTTTTCCTGAAGCCCGAGTTCGCGCATGGAGAGCGGCTTGGTCTTTTGGTTGAGTAGGCGTAAGCTGACGCTTTCCCCATACATCGTGGGGAAGGTGGAGATACGAATGTCGAGTTCGGTGTCGCCTGCGCCAAAGGAGATGCGACCGTCCTGTGGGCGGCGCTTCTCGGAAATGTTGAGCTTCGCCATGATCTTGAGGCGAGAGATGATGGCGTCTTGGAAGCGAATCAGATTATCTGGCACGCGAATGGCGACGAGTTCGCCGTCGATACGGTAGCGAATCTGTAGTGCATCACGGTGTGGCTCGAAGTGAATGTCGGTTGCGCGGTCACTGACGGCTTTTTGCACGACTTCGTTCACAAAGCGGATGACTGCTGCGTCCTCGTCTTCAGCTTCTTCATCCTCGGCTTCGTTGGTCGCGATATCAGACTCATCGAGACTGCCTGCTCCCACGCCGAAGCGCTGTGTGATCGTGTTGATGACCTGCTCGGGGTCTCCTAGGTGCCACTGGGGCTTACGCCCACTGACGGCAAAGATCCATCGATCCATCTGATCGTTCGGCGGCCATAGGGTGACGAGTGGGATCGGGCCGGTGTTGCTTAGCGGCTCGTCGCTAAATTCGTCTGTATTGCTGTGCTTCCTTACGGGGACGCATTGATAGGCATGGATGAGGCGTAGTGGCAGGGTTGCAGTGGGGTTGTCGATCAGTTCGATCTCGTTGAGCACCGGTAGGTTTGCCAGTTCTGCCACTTCAGAGACGAGTTCACGCGTCGGTCGGTTTTGCAGGGTTGCAATTTGGACAAGGCGTTCGGAGCGGGGCAGTGCTTCGATCTCTTCACGTGCGGCGTCGCTGAGGTCTCTGTAGATACTGGATAGGTCCATGTTTGGGGGGAATTCTGAAATGCTGAAAGTTTGAAATGCTGAAAACCAGAGGTGTTCGTCGCGGAACGGGAGTCAGGTTGTGGATCGGCTAGGGCGAATATAAGTTTCGCGAAGTTTGATGATTACTCTGCTACGGGCAACTCATCCTTTTCCCAATAATCGTCACCATAGTCGAAGAAAATTTCTTCGCCGGGTTCAATCACGCGGAGGGCTTCGAATCGGGCAGATTTCCATCGCGAAGAGACGGTGAGGAACGCATTTGGGGTATCGCTATGATTGATGTAGCGCGTATAATTCGCCTTCGGGCCTTCGCCGACGATGATATGAGTGCTGCAGACCCAGAGCACGTAGGCGGAGAATGGGCGATCGGGATTGTGAAACTCTTCTTCGGTAATAATCTCTCCAGTGTAGTAGCCGAGGGTGTCTTCGGGTTGGAGACGAACCTTTGTGAACAAGCCTAGCCCAGCACCCTCGATGCTGGAGGGCTTGATCTCAAAGTCGGATTCTGTCCATTTCTTCGGTTTGGGCATGTCTGAAGGACGTTGAACATCGAACGCGGATCGTCCAAGTCTGAATTGCAGGAATTGTTATCCGAGGGGTGTGTGTCAGGGGAGGCGGTGCGTGACCGTCTCGAATGGCAAAGCCTTTGGCGATTTTCGTGCTTACCAGCGAAAATGGAATGACTGGGTCGATGAGGCCAGTCATTCTTGGAGGTTCACGATGCTCTAGATAGTTCGTTTTGTATTGAGTCTTAGATGGTGAGCTCCCGTAATTAACTTTTTTGAGGACAATAAAAGTTGTTTTTACTGTGTTGAATGTTCGCAGTTCGTCCCGTGAATATGAGTGAGAATAATAGCCAACCTATTTGTGCTGAACCTGAATATGACGTGATCATCGTGGGAGGTGGTCCCGCTGGGTCTTGTGCGGGCACCTTGCTGGCGCAGGCGGGTTTTTCGGTGGCGATCTTTGAGAAGACTGTGTTTCCTCGCTATAAAATCGGTGAATCGCTGCTTCCCGTGGGGAACGAGGTCCTTAAACGTATGGGTGTGTGGCCTGCGGTTGAAAAGGCGGGGTTCTTAAAGAAAAATGGCGCAGAGTTTAAGACGGCGAGTGATGATGCGGCGGTGCATAGTGTTTTCGCGAACGGACTACTGGCAAATGCTGACTATACTTACCAGGTCGAGCGTTCACGATTTGATGAATTGCTATTAAACCATGCGAAGGCGAGTGGTTGTCATGTCTTTCAAAATTCCAGCGTGGATTCTGTTGAGCAAACAGAGCGCGGGTGGCGGGTGGATGTGTCTGTTGATTCGACTGTCGTGCAATGTGGGGCGCGTTGGTTGATTGATGCAGGCGGGCGCGCTTGTTGGTTGGCTCGTAAATTAAATATTCCACGTAGTCCCTTGCCTTATCCAAAGCGTGTGGCGGTGTATAATCATTTTCAAGGAGTCGCGTTACAGCCGGGAGGCAACGCAGGTAACATTGTTATTACTCGGTTAGCTGATGGTTGGTTTTGGAATATTCCACTCTCGGATCAGCGATGCTCTGTTGGCTATGTGTCGACGCTGGATTCTTTTAGAGCAAACCGCGAGAGCTCTGAGGCTTACTTTTGGAATGCGGTGCAACAGTCCTCTTATCAACAAACTCGATTAGAGGGGACTCAGGCATTAGAGCAGTGGCAGGTGACTACGGATTACAGTTATATACATGAAGCATTCTGTGGCGCTCGATATTTTCTTTGCGGAGATGCTGCCGCGTTTATTGATCCCGTATTTTCGTCTGGCGTATATCTCGCATTAACATCTGCAGAAATGGCTGCAGATGCGATCATCGCGGTTGGGGCTCAGCCTCAATCCAATCTGTGCGAGAAAGCGCAACTTCGTTATACGAATCAGTTGAAGAAACGCATTCGGGTGATGCAGCGCTTGATCGAGAATTTCTACGATGACGATGGTTTTGCTGTTTTTATGAATCCGACGCCTCGTTTTGGTTTATTTGCAGCAGTTAACAGTGTGGTGGCTGGAAATACGCATGAACCGCTTCGATTAAAGTGGCGCTATCTGGTTTTTAATTGGATATGTGTCTTGAATCGCCGTTGGCGCTTTGTATCACGAGTTAATTTATCTCCGAACCCCTCAGTATTAGAAAAAAATGAACGAAGTTAACCATAACGTTCCTTATGACATAATTGTCATTGGCGGAGCTTTGTCGGGTGCTGCTACGGCTCTTTTAGCCAAAAGGCAGGCGCCAGAGCTGAGGATTCTGATCGTTGAACGTTCAGAGGAGTTTAAGCGCCGAGTGGGAGAGTCTACGGTCGAGATTAGTTCTTATTTTCTTGGCAATGTATTAGGCCTTACGGATTACCTGCAAGAGCACCACTTGAACAAGCAGGGGCTGCGTTTTTGGTTTCAAAATGAGGACAGCACCTGTCTCGATAGCTGTAGTGAGATCGGCCCGCATTACAATGTGAAGTTAGCGAGCTACCAGGTGGATCGTGCCAAGCTCGATGAGCATGTGTTGGGGCTGTGCGTGCGCGAAGGCATCGAATTGCTCCGGCCTTGTGTGGTGAAGGATTTCGAGCTGAATGCCGGCGGGACGCAGCGAGTGAGCTTAAAGAAAGGGGATGAGCGACTGCAGCTCGGTGCCCGCTGGTTAGTGGATTGTTCGGGTGTTTCACGGATTTTGGCCAGAAAGTCAGGTTGGCTTCAGCGCAATGAGAGCCATCCCATTAGCACCGCCTGGGTGCGATGGCGTGGCGTGAAGAGTTGGGATGATCCGGAGATTCGTAAATGTTTTCCGGATTTTGCTAAGCGCTGTTACGCTCGCAGGAATACGGCAACCAATCATTTAATCGGCCGCGGCTGGTGGGCTTGGTGGATTACGCTCAAGGGGGGCGATGTCAGTATTGGTATCGTCTACGATGAACGTTTAGTTGAGCTTCCCGCGGGGGATAAGCCTATTGATCGGTTCAAAGGCTTGCTCTATCAGCATCCGATTGCCCCCATCTTATTGAAAGAGGCGAGCTGTGTGGACGGTGATTTCCATTGGCGTAGGCACATGCCTTATTCCTCTCGGCAGATGGTGGGAGATGGCTTCGCCTTGGTCGGTGATGCGGCGGGGTTTATCGATCCGTTCTATAGCTCGGGGATGGATTGGATTAGCTTTACGAGTTTTGGCACCGCGGACTTGATTGTTCGAGAACGTCAAAATCGAGTGATGCCAGAGGACTACACCGCCCGTAATGAGTTACTCTTGGGCTCATACCAGCACTGGTTCGAGTCGATTTACAAAAACAAGTATTACTATATGGGCGACTGGGAACTCATGCGCATCGCGTTCAAACTTGACCTAGGATTGTATTACTTAGGCATAGTTTCTCAACCTTATCGTCTTGGAGATAGTAGTTTTAATGCGGCTCCCTTAAACGGGCCCTATACGCGTTTCCCTGCATGGCTAATTACAACTTACAATCGACGTCTTGCCGCGATTGGGCAAATGCGCATGAAGCGCGGGACCTGGGGGAAATGTAATGATCGGCATTATTTCGCATTTAATAGCTTCAGCTTCGACAAAAGCTTACTATTTCGAGTCATCGGAAGCTTGTTCGCTTGGTTGCTACTTGAACTGAAGGAAGGTTGGCGTAGCTGGGGTCGCCCAGTGAAAGATGCAGCGGTCAGTCAATCCACGAGCGCTTCAGTAGCCGGTTCTGATAGGAGCCAATAAAGCCGTAATGAAAGTCAATACTGTCCTTTTTAGGCTGTTCATTTTTGGGCTGTCCCTCGCCGCAGGCTTGTCGCTATTGGTTGCGATTGATTTCGACATTGAGCGAATCCTCCCGCTGATTCGCGAAACTCGTCCGATCTATTTCATCTTGATGATGAGCGTCCTACCGCTGGTGGGCTTTCCTATTGCAGTATTTTACCTGTTTGCCGGTTCTGCCTATGTGTGGTGGCATGCTTGGGCATTTTGCACACTCGCTTTGGCCATTAATATTTCGATCTCTTACCCGATTGCTAGGTATCTGTTGGCGTCACCGATATCAGCATTGTTATCCAAGTATGACAGATCGCTACCTGAATTAACGAAGCGGAATCAATTTCGAGTCACTTTCCTTGTGCGCTCGATTCCCGGCGTGCCTTATTTTATCCAGAATTATATGCTGGCGGTGCTCGGGGTCGACTTCGTTCCTTATTTTGTGATCTCATTGTCGATTCAATCGATTTTCGCAGCAGGCATGGCTGCGGTGCCTCACTTGGTTGAGGAAACGGGCTGGCTTCCCGTGGCGATGGTTGCTGGGATCATGGGCTTATTACTGCTATTACGGCGTATCTTTGGTGCCAAATAATGGCAATGTTATCTTGACCATTGGCTGCCTTCGAAATGAATAGTCCCCATGGCAGACGACCTACAGCTCGCACTAAAAACATTAATCATAGAGACCTTGGACCTGAATGATCTGCGTCCTGAGGATATTGGTGATGATGAACCGTTGTTTGGTAGTGGTTTAGACCTCGATTCATTGGATGGTCTGGAGTTGGTTCTGCAGCTGGAAAAGACGTATGGCATTAAGATCGGTAGTAGCGAAGCGTCGAAGGAAGTTCTCAAATCGGTGAATGTGTTAGCGGCCTATATTCAGAAAGAGATCGCAGGACGAGTATAACGATTGTCATGCCTTCTCAGCCTTTACCTGTTTGCTTTAATCACTCGGTTCATATTCGGGAAATAGCGTGCCAGACCTGCCATGGTTCTGCTTCCGAAAGTGTCTCGGCTTTGTTGCGAAATGAGGTGGGGCTTCGGTTTACTCCCATCTACGGCGAAGACGGGGGCGATTCGGTGCCACTGGCACTTCGTAGCCCGATGCAAAAGTCACTCCCCCCTCGGTGGTGGAGCGACCTCCTGTCTTTTATACAGCCACTTGTGTCTGCGGATTGGGGCACGGTGCGTCGGCCCGTTTTTCTCACCAGCAGCAACTTCGGTATTGATGCGCTCTATGGTGTCAGTTCGGAGCGCGATGTGAGTTATGCGCCATGGGCAACTCCTCATGGCTGTCTGGCATTTCTCAAGAAGGAACTCGGATGGGGAGATAATGTTACGATTCTTTCCCATGCATGCGTCTCCGCTCAATTAGGCCTGTATCAAGCCGCACAGTCGATTCATCAGGATTTTGCAGATGAGGCTCTAGTGCTTTCGTTCGACTACGTCGGCCCCTTTGTTGCTGCAGGGTTTCATTCTCTGAAAATTTTAAATGGCCAAATGCCTGCACCGTATCAGGCGCAAGAATTTGGTTCGATCGGGATTGGAGACGGAATGGCGTATGCGATTCTGGATAAACAAGATAAGGCGCCACGCATCACTGCTCAGGCGTTGTATAATGAAATGTATCACTTCACTTCGAATGCGCCCGATGCGAGTGGATTTACGAAGACGATCCTTTCGATTCAGCAGGCTCTAGAGTCTGATAACTATTGGATCAAAGGGCATGGCACGGGCACATTGGAAGCGGGTCGCTTCGAGGCGGAAACTACGAATAAACTGCTGCCGGGGCACCCATTGGTTTCATGGAAAGGGTCGATCGGACACACCTTAGGTAGTTGCGCACTGGTCGAATTGGCTTTGGCACTGGCTGCGCATGAGCAAGGAGAAATTCCAGGGACGGTGGCAACGACAGGGGAGTGTCTTGCGCCGAACGTCCAAAAGGACTCATTTGCGGCGAAGGACTTTGATTCTACCTTATTCTTGAGTAATGCATTTGGAGGGGCGCACGGCGCTATGGTAGTCAGTTATGTATAAGCGTTACATACATGCCTGTTCTTGTGTTATCCTTGATCCTGCGAATGAGCAGGCAGAGATCGCTGCGATTAGCGCGACGTTGCCTCGACGGGCAACACGGCGCATGAGTCGTCTTGGCCTCATGCTGAATCATCTGCTGGAGCATATGCCCCTCAACTTCTCGACCACGCTGGTTTACGGCACTACCTTCACTGAGGTCGGAGCACTCGAAAAATACCTAGACAGTTTTCCTTACGCCAGTCCGCTCGCGTTTCAGCAATCGATCCATCCCGGTGGAATTGAACAGGCCTTGATTTTGAGGCAACAAGAGGTTGGTGTCCTGCTACCGTTGGCGGGGCAGAGAAATCTACTCCCGCAACTGCTTAAATCGGCGTTTTTAAGTGGAACGTTAGAGACTGTGCTGAGTGGGGGAGAGGAGGCCGGAAGTTGGTTGAAGGAATTCGGTCTGTCGTCTGACAGTTCCTACGCCTTCGCCATGCACCTTTCTGAACAGGAAGAAGGTAGTATCGGATCTCTAGAGTGGAACCCAGAATCGACACTCGAAACAAATGTTGCGTTACCCAGTTTCGAAGCGGCCATCAGGACTTTTGACGAACGAAAGAATGCGGTCATTGATAGCAGCCACCACGGGCGCTTCAGTATCCAATGGCAGTGAACCAGCATAGACCAACCATGTCGAATCCGGGCCCGTCGTGGGGTTACTGGATAATTGCTTCCGGTGAGAAATATCTACCCGCTTGTATTTTTCGGACTGGCCTGAACATTGGTATTTTCATCGCAATGCTGTTCATGCACCAGCAGCGGCGTGCGAGTGCCGCCTATTGGACCGCCTTAACCGGCAGGAAACCGTCTCTTTTTGAACAGTTTCGTCATTTTGCGGCATTTACCGAAGGTCTGGTGATGAAGCTTCGGGCCAGTCGTCAGTTGCCCCATTTCGAGTTCGCACCAGAGGCCCACAAATCTGGCTTTTTGGAGCTTTGTGCCTCGCCGAAGTCAGCACTCTTAGGCACCTTTCACGTCGGTTATTCCGATATGATGGGCTGTATGTTAAGTGGCTTTGATCGACAAATTCGTATGGTGAGACTTCGGGTCGGCAACTCATTAGACACTGAAAAAATAGCCTCTACGTTCGCAGGGAAAGTGGGATTCCTTTGGGTCGATAATCATGAGGAATTTATTTTTCGCCTGAAGGATGCGATACAATCGGGGGAGTTGATCGGCTTACAATGTGACCGTCTTGAGTTTGCCTCCAAAACGGATGTATTTGATTTTATTGGAGAACGGCGAGCGTTCCCCATGACGATTTACCATCTAGCCTACTTGTTTCAGTGTCCAGTCGTATTCTCGTTCACCGGCCCGCTGCAGCGCTCTGGAAAAATCGAAGTCTACACGTCGCCTGTATTCCATCCCTGCGAATCCAAACAGGCCAATGCCGCAGCGTCGAAGTCTCATTTCCAGGCGGTGCTGGATGTGCTTCAGTCTTATTTGCGCAAGAACCCTGAACTATGGTTTAACTTTATTCCACTGAATCGTGAGGTGTCGGATCGTGATGTTTGACTCCTTTAAACAGTATTTGAGGACAATATGTTACTATTGTTACCTATTGATCTTCTTGATCGGATTATGGACGCTAAACCTCTTGGGTATCTTTGCATCGATCCTACTCAAACGATCGGATGCTCGAAGGCTATTACGTCAGTTTGTATATCGCTGCGTGCAACGATACATTGCTTTGCTCATTCGGTCTGGATGTCTACTGACTAATCACGAAGTGCTCAAGCACCTTGGCACGAGTGGGCGGGGCTCAGTGATTATTGCGAACCATCCGAGCATTTTGGACGCACCCATTTTTTTAAGTCAGATTCCGAATGTCATCTGCGTTTTTAAGTCAGCTCTGAAGCAAGGGCTTCTGCTGTCTAAGGCCGCATCAATATTGGGATATTTGAGTAATGACACCGGCATCGGTTTGTTGCGTGGAATGGTGGACGCACTCGAGCAGGACGAAACTGTGCTGATCTTCCCAGAAGGCACTCGCACTTCAGCAGGGGGTGACTTTTCTCAATTCAATCGGAGTTATGCGCTCGCAGCGATGCGTTCGCAGGTTTCGATTCAACTTGTGTATATTGATAGTGACACCCCGATTCTGTCAAAGCGGCAGCATTTCTTGCGTGCCGGCACATTTCCTGGAAAGTTTAATTTTGAACTGGGTCCGACGATTGAACCGGGTGATTTTCAGACAGTGCGGCAGGTTCATCGTTTTGTTGAGAATTGGTATCGTATGCGTATGGAAAACTTGGTGCCGAGTCCTCGGACGTTTTTACCCGTGAAGTGTTGTTTCACTCAGGACGAGGCGCAGATCACTGCCTCGTTTACGGTTCCTGAGTCACCGTTTTATTGTTTGGGGCATATGCCCGGAAATCCACTCGTGCCAGGTTACGTGCAGATGGCGTGGGTCCGAGAGGTATTAAGTCAGTATGAACCGCGGCCGGTCTTACGCTCCCGTTATATTCGATGGAAGTTTATACAACCAATATTGCCAAGTGATTGCGTGACAATCGTGATTGTTGCATCGGACTCGCGTTTCCAAGTTGGTTTTTATAAGGGTGAGTCAAAGGTAACACAGGGCCGAGTTATTCTTGAGCTTGATAGTGATTGATATGAATGCGTTTAACCCACTAATACTTATACCATCCTACAACACCGGAGCAGATCTGCTCATTCGGACTGTAGCGTCAGCTGTCGACAGTGGTTTCGACATATGGGTCATTATCGATGGATCGAACGATGGCAGTGCCGAGGCGCTGAGTCAGTCTAAGTGCGTGATCGAGCATCAGGTGCGAATGATCGTGAAGCCTACTAATGGCGGGAAAGGCAATGCATTGAAAATGGGCGCCGAGGCTGCACTGGAAGCCGGCTATACGCATGTATTGACGATGGATGCCGATGGTCAGCATCCTGCCTCGGCCATTGCGCAGTTGGTTGGAATTGCTAAAGAATCTCCCCGTTTCATTGTGATGGGGCAGCCGATCTTCGGCGATGATGCTCCGCTGGCGCGTGTGCAGGGCCGTAAGTTGACCTCGTTTTTCACCAATGTTGAAACGCTTTGGTGTGGCCTAGGGGATACGCTTTTCGGCATGCGAGTCTATCCACTCGTCCCCTTCATCGCAGCATTTGAGCAAACCAGTTTTGCTCGGGGCTTTGATTTCGATCCTGAGATTGCTGTGCGGATGGTTTGGGCTGGTTGTCAACCTGTGCAGTTGCCAATTGTCGTGTCTTACTTAAGTAAAGAGGAGGGCGGTGTCTCGCATTTCCATTACTTGAGGGATAATTTTAAGCTGACGCTGCTGCATTTTAGGCTTGTGCCAGAGTTTATCGTCCTTCGCTTGTTTCCACTCCTTCGTTATATAAAAAAATGGGAAAAATATCCTTAATTAGTCTGTTCTGCTTCTGCGGTCTTTTGACTGTGTCTGCGATGGCACCTATTTCTCTCGATCAACCGCCAGAGGCATGGCGTCCCGTTTTGACGAGACTCAGTGATGATGCACCCCTTCGTGCTTCGTTTGTGGAATACAGAAGTATTCCTGCGCAGAAGCAACCGATGGAGTATCGCGGAACCATTCGTTGGTCTCCTGAGTTTGGACTGAGCCTTGCTTATGAGAAACCTCAGGCATTGGTGATTCATATCTTCGAAGACACGATGTTTATCAGTGAGCCCGGTAAGCGGCTCAAGGTGGTTCGCGATCGAAAACGTAAAGCAGCGATGGCTTTTTTCACCCGCCTATTCGCTTGGGATTCGGCGTGGCTTGATGAAAACTTCACCAGCGAGGGGGCGTTGGACGATAATGGCGCGTGGCAGTTTACTATGGTTCCTCTTGACGGTCCAGTCTCTCGGGCAATGACCGAGATTAATCTGCGAGGGGATGCTCAAGCACTCCAAGAGATTATATTGAACCTCAAGGGAGATAAAACAATTCAAGTGAAGATCCTCGAGCAAACACGCCCAGCATTCTTTACGGACGAGGAAGGTCGCGCGGCATTTCCTGGCATCGATGACAAATAAGGCCCAGTTTAGTATCGTCGCGTTGGTTCTCGGGGGGCTGCTGTTGCTCCTTTGTTTGACGATACCGAAGACTCATTTTTCAACGAGTGTCATCGACTTATTGCCGATGGATACGCCCGAGGTTGATATACTTCGGGAAATGGCCGACTTGGAGCAAGGGAAGCAGATTACCGTTCGTTTATACAGTGATTCTGGTTCTGTTGATTCGGATGTAGTGGACGCGTTTCTGTCTCAACTCCAGGCATCAGAAGCGATCGATGATGCGTGGATTGCTGGAGAAGATGCCTTGTTGGATGTCGGTGCATATGTGTTCGAGCGCCGATTGAGTTGGTTGCTTCCTCAGTGGTTGGATCTGAACTTTCCTGAGTGGCGCGACGCGGATAGTGCGATTGCCACCGGTGATATCACTGCACATGTGGTCGATGAATTGGACCGTTTTCTCCAATCACCTGAAAGTATTTACCTTTCGGATACAATTGGTAGTGACCCTTTTTTGCTGCTCGCTCATTCGCTCGAATCGGTAAGCTTGTTTACCTCCGAGAGTGAGGACGAGGACGTGTTTCTTTGGGTCAAGCAAACGCATTCTCCGTTTAGTGATTTGGGGCAAGAGCCAGTATTCCAAGCCTTAGATGAGGCATTTAAGATCGCTCAAGGGCTACAGCCAGAGCTGCGTTTTGAATATTCAGGCATCTCCCGTTTTGCCAATGAGAGTAAGGTCTCGATTAAGAAAGAGATTCAGCTGCTGAACTTGTTTGGGCTCTTGTTTGTCTTCGCGATTTCGGCGTTTTTTGTGCAAGATCTTCGGGCGATCATTCGAATTGTATTTGTGGTAATCGCCGCACTGCTCACCGCAGTGGTGACGGTAGTGATCGTTTTTCCAGCCGTTCATATTATCGCACTAGTCATCGGTTCTATATTAACGGGGATCGCAGTGGATTACGGATTTCACCTGATCTTAAAAGAGAAGCAGTGCCTCCCGCGACGCACTGTCATCAAGGCGGTCGTGACTGGGGCGCTCTCGAGTTCCATGGGGTTTGTCGTGTTGCTGTGGGCTCCTTTACCCTTCCTGCAGCAAGTCGGTGTATTTGTTAGCTCTGGGCTGTTCGCTGCATTGCTGATGGCATTGTTGCTGAGCTCGTCTCAGCAGTCGACTCGGCTGAAGTATGAATGCCGTATAAGTCCGTTTCGATTGCCTTGGTGGACTGGGCCTACCGCTTGTTTGCTATTACTTCCCGGTCTGTTTCAATTGCAGTGGAAAGACAGCATTACGGACTTGGAATACCCGCTGCCTGAGTTGAAGGCACTGGAGACTCGTCTACGTGAGGACTCTTCGCCGCTCACAGGGAGTCGTGTTTATTTAGTGCACGCTGAGGACATCTTTGCCGCGCGTATCAAACTCGCCGAGTTGGTCAAAGGGGCCGAGCAGGATTCAGTCAATGCTGGGGGCTGGGTGCCTGTGTTTACAGATGCTCAACAGGCGCAGGTATTTTTCAGTCAACGGGATGATTTGGTCGAGCGTTTGTCGCGTGAGCTAGAACAACGCGGTTACCGATTCTCAGTCTTTGCTCCGTTTGTTGATGACTGGTCCACCTATGTTTCGACTCCGGTGACTGTCGCCGATTACAAGGCACAGGTCGATGACTTTGCGAATCGTTTACCTGGCCCGCTGAGTAACTTCGTTCATAGTGGAACCGAGATCGCTTGGTATATGGCTGTGTTGCCCGAGGGGGCAGTCGTCCCAGAGACGCCAGGAGTCCTTTTGCTCGATCAGGGGGATATGTTGTCTGAGGCATTCTCAGAGTATCGCCATCATATGCTATACTTCGCGGGGGTTGGATTGTTGTTACTGATACTCGGCGTGCTCATTTCTTATGGACTCGTGCGCGGTGCATTCTCTTTGGCGATTACAATGTGTGCAGTCTTAGCCGCCGTGGGGGTGGGGGGCTACCTCGGCGGAGAGCTTGGGCTTTTTCATTTAGTGGGGGGGCTTGTTGCCTTTTGTATCAGCCTCGATTACGCATTGTTTGCGGTGGAGTCCCATTGGAATCAGCATCGATTACCTGCGTCGATTACTATCTCGGCGCTGACGACCGGTGCGGTTTTTGGCCTACTGGCCTTGAGTCATATACCAGCGGTTAGCCAGTTCGCAGTGACCGTTCTCTTGCTGATCTCAATGACATTACTGCTCATTGCCGCTGGCTGGCCTTTGTTGAAACGTCGAGATGGACTGACTGATCGCTACCTCAAACGCCTACCACATGGAGAAGCTGCTGTGATGGTCGAGCGAATCGATTCGGTCGACGAGAAGACCATTCAGACCAGATGTATCGCCTCTCAGAGTGCACCCGTGGTTGGGGAGGCTCTGGTCGAGGCGATGGCTCAGAGTGCTGCAGCGTGGCTTGCCTATGTCAAAGAGGCGGAGGAAGGTCCTCGTTCTGGCATGCTTGTTCTTGTTCAAAATTGTGATCTGAATGAACGCGCATTACCGGCCGTGATGCCCTATCAGACGGAGGTCGTGGCGCTTTCTGAGGCTCAGGATGGGTTGATTTTTTTTGAGGGAAAATGTCAGACAGTCGCGGGCATATTGCTCTGTGAAGCTCGTTTTTCTGTCTATGTGGAGGGGGAAGAATCCGCGACTTAAGCACGATGTATTCAAGATGGCAGCAAACGGTATTCGAAAATTCGAATAAATTAGCAATTCGTTCATTTCCTGATGGTCGAACGCTTTCATTTATGGAGTTGCAGGGCAGGGTGGAGCGTAACATCGCTTCGATCCCTGGTATCTCAGGCTGGCGCAACCGGATTGTTGCCATACACTTACAGGATGCTCGCGAATGGCTTGAGGCGTTTATCACTTGCCAAGCTGTCGGTGCGATCGCGTTGCCCATCGATTTCGATGTGCCAGAGACGGGTGTTCGAGCGATTTGCGAGTCATTGCACGTCATTGCATTATGGCAGCAGCGGCAGATTCAAGCGTTCGCTGGGGCGACTGTTCGCAGGCCCGCTTCTTTGATTAAGCTGACATCTGGCAGCACGGGTGAGCCTCGACCACTGTTTTTCGAATCGAAGCAAATGATTGCAGATGGGGAAAACATCGTGAAAACGATGGGCATTCGCCCAGATGACATCAATTTGGCGACCATCCCTTTGGGGCATTCCTATGCGTTGGGAAATCTCGTGATGCCGCTGATTTTACAGGGAACTGCCATCGTGACGTCTCAGGATTTTTTGCCGTATAGCCTCGCCGAAACGATTCATGCTTCTGGCGCAACCATCTTTCCTGCTGTGCCTGTCATTCTCGATGGCTTGGTTCGGGCGAAAGTCCCGTGTGCTCAACTCGCCTCGATACGAACGTGGATTTCAGCGGGGAGTCCGTTGAAGGCAGAGCAGGCACAGGCCTTCTATCAAGCATTTGGAGCGAAGATACATAATTTCTATGGCACTTCGGAAACTGGAGGGATTGCCTACGATCGAACAGGAGATGAGGCGCTTTCGGGAGGTTCAATCGGTGCGCCGCTTGAAGGTGTGCAGGTTCAAACAGCTGCGTCTGGGCGGCTTTGGGTTTCCAGTGGGGCAGTGGTTCAGAGGAATAATGTTCGACGCCACGAGGATCAAGCGGCCTATTTGGTTGCAGATCTAGCAACTGTATTACCCAACGGAAACATTGCTTTGGTTGGACGAGGCTCCCGTTATATCAAGCTTGCTGGGAAACGTTTGAATCTGAGTGAAATCGAGCGCTTCTTGCTGAGCCAAGAGGGAGTCGACGCTGCCTATGTGACTGATTATCGAGATGGCAGAGGGCGCACGCGTGTGCTCGCGTCGGTCGTTTCGTCGCTTGCTGCATCAAGCATTACTGATGCCCTGAAATTGCGCCTACCCGCATGGAAGGTTCCATCGAAATGGATGTATTTCGATGCGTTTCCTGTTACCCGCAGAGGTAAAGTGGATGTCCCCAAGCTGCGGGCTTCCATTTTTAAAC
Organism: Lentimonas sp. CC4; assembly: GCF_902728235.1. Taxonomy (NCBI): domain Bacteria; kingdom Pseudomonadati; phylum Verrucomicrobiota; genus Lentimonas; species Lentimonas sp. CC4. The sequence goes on along the minus strand of NZ_CACVBO010000001.1, from coordinate 3,604,402 downwards.
AACTGGATCCTCAGGGGAAATTGTAAGCTCGATTTCGACGTTTAGATCCGCTCTGCAAATATCCGCTTCGACTACACTATAAGTGTCCGATGGTTTTAACTTTTTTTGCAAGCCGACGAGTAGGCGTTTGAGGTCAGTTGCATTTCTTAGATAGACGTGAAAGTGACGTCTACGATCCATCCAATCGTCCATCATCGGTAGATCGCTCGAGGCCAGTGTGAGGTCAATATTTTCAAAGGTCATCGCCACTTGACTATCCAAATCTCCGATGAATTGAGACTCGTAGCCCTTAATCGCTGCAGTGCCCGAAATAAATAGCCACTCCTTCTGCGTGCTATCTAAAACGCGACTGATACGCGCAAATGATGGTGAGCGAGGGCCATATTTCTCAGGGTAGTGATAGGCGGGTGTTTGCTGTGGATTCTCTCCATGACGGACGCTCAGCAGGCTCGAGATAAATACAATCGTCAGTAAATTTCCGTTACAGCCTGTTGCGGAAGCCGCAGGGAAGCGATCCGAGCAGTCTGCTCCGTATCTATTGGAAAACGCGCGAGAACGGCCGCTGCAGAAGAGTTTATAGGCCTCAATGTTTTGCGTTCCATGTTTGTTTATTTGAGGGATGTAATTCCACATTCGGCACAGCGAGCGTGGTCCTATCGCTTTAAGAATCACATCGTAAATTGAAAGGGCCTGCTCTTCCAAGGTATCAATCGTGACTGGAATGCTGATATGGCCGATGAGAAAATGTTCGTTCTCGTAATGTTTGACGATTCCCGATTCGCCGTAAGACGCACCTCCGAGTGACAGCGCTTGATGGGCTGAGCCAGCCAATGGTTGCTGTCCTGTAGGCACCGCAGTCGCAGTTGCCATTGAGGACGCTATCTCCGGTGTGATTGCGTTGAAGGATAAATCCACAATGTCCTTTTCCGTAGGGAAATACCATTGGGACCGGTTAGATGAATTAGAGCGATTCACTGTGTGATGCGTCTGGACGATTTCGTTTGATTAGGCGTCTGGCTTGAAACAGAGAATGAGAGAGCAGCGGTAGCATAGAGATATCCTAGAAAATATATTCAATAGCCCCTGCTATTATATGTTGCCCTTAGTATATACAAGGCTCTTTGTTTATTACGATAGAATCGGAGCACAGAACCTCTTAAACGAACATATTATTACCATGATTTCGACAGATGAAATTCGCACAAAACTCGTTGGTTATCCTGAAACCATGTTTCAGCACTATGAGCAGTTTCAAAAAGAAGGTAATGCGGATGATCTAAGCCAATTTATAATCGAATTAATTCGTTTTATTATGGATTCCGAGGAGACCTCGGAGGTCGTGGTGGTGGATGCTACGAATTTAAGGGACGATCTTGGTGTAGACTCGATCACCATTGCCGAAGTCGTGTTTCTCTTAGAAGACGTTCTCGAGATCGAAATTGACAACGAAGAGCTGCTGTCCATCGCCACTTTTGGCGAGTTGAAAGCGTTTATTATTTCAAAACTATCGTAAGCTCGAATGCGGATTAAAACCACACATGCCTGCATTACAGGGGTCGGCTTTATTTCTAGTATAGGAAATGATACCCCCTCTGTTGTTCAAAGTTTGCGGGAGCTGCGCAGTGGTATACGACCGCACCGATTTCTTGGCGACGAGGACCGCTCGACTGTGCATGTTGCGGGAGTCGTAGATGGTTTTAATTTCGATGCACCTACGTGGGCGGGATGGCAGTATCCTTCTGGGTATTCGATCAAAAATGAGACTTTACGTGCGCTGCCGCCCCATGGTCTGTATGCTTTTTGTGCCGTTGAGCAGGCGCTGCGTGATGCGCAGTTGACGCATTCTGAGTTTTCGAGTCCACGTGTCGGCTTATTCTGCGCCTCCATTGGATCACCGCAGTTAATACACCGCTATATGGAGCAACTGTTCACATTCAAGGGGCGACGCGGTCCGCCACTTGGGGTCGTCAGTTCCATACCCGGCACCTTGAACTTTGTGCTATCGGCGCATTATGGGATTCAGGGGAGCAACTCGGGCTTCGTCTCTGCTTGTGCCTCCACCGCGCATGCGATCGGTTATGCCTTGGATGAGATCCGCTTGGGGCGCCAAGACGCAGTCATGGTCGTCGGCGCTGAAGAATTTACGCCGGAAAGTGCGCTTCCTTTTGCGGCGATGAATGCCTTATCTCGTAAAACTGGCTCAGATGCATCGTGCCCGTGGGATGCTCGGCGTGATGGCTTCGTTTTTACAGGAGGGGCTTGCGCGTTGCTAATCGAATCGCAAGAATTTGCTAAGAGGCGTCAGGCCAAGGTGTTGGCTCGTTTAACTGGATGGGGGCAATCGTCTGATGGTGTCGACCGGACGATGTCGCATCCCGAAGGTGAGGGCTTGTCGCGTGCGATGATGAACGCGCTTGGCGATGCAGGTGTTGCGGCGCAGCAAGTCGAATACGTCAACGCGCATGCCACCTCAACCAAAGTTGGCGACATTTCCGAAGCGCGTGCCCTCGGTCATGTCTTTTCGAATCATGGCCATAATCCTATCGTCTCCAGTGTTAAAGGGATCACGGGGCATAGTCTATCGATGTCAGGGGCGTTAGAAGCAGCTTTTTGCGCGAAATTTTTAGAGCAGGGGTTTTATGCTGGAAATGCACATCTTGAAACCCCGGACCCAGCCTGTTCGTTGTTGAATCTACCGAGGGTTTCGGGAGATGAGGCGTTGAATACCGTCTTGTCTAACAGTAGCGGATTTGGCGGGGCGAATGTTTCTCTCGTGTTGGAAAAAGCTTAGCGCGGGCGGGGATCGTTCACGCAGTGCCACCGGAGGTGTCCACCAGCGCAAGCAGGCTCACTTGGTCGCTGGTCGATCCGCGAACATAAAAAAAGCCCTCCGATTTCTTGAAGGGCTTTAAATGGCTGCTCGGGCTGGGATCGTTCACGCAGTGCCACCGGAGGTGTCCACCAGCGCAAACTGACTCACTTGGTCGCTGGTCGATCCGCGAACATAAAAAAAGCCCTCCGATTTCTCGAAGGGCTTTAAATGGCTGCTCGGGCTGGGATCGAACCAGCGACCAAGTGATTAACAGTCACCTGCTCTACCGCTGAGCTACCGAGCAAAAAGTCTCTTTTCTCTTGAGTGCCTTTTGGGCGTCTCAATCAAATTGAAGTCGGCATAAAGTTATTCTCGGGCGCGCTTGTCAATGCTTTGTCTTGAGAATTTTAATTTTTTTTTGAAAGAGATTTGTTTGGTTGTGGAAGCCGTTAAAAATGAGGGGATTGGCGAAATTGTATTTGAGCGTCCTGAGATCTAGTTTTTTCAATTTACATGCGATACTCTCGGGAGGTGGATGGTTTTCGTGCTTGTTTCGTGGGGGGAAGCTGTTTTCATCGCGCGTTTTCAATATGAAGCGAACACATAACTGCTCCCAACTCCGTAAATCTGACACTGGCTCCACTGTAACGCTTAGCGGCTGGGTGGATTCTGTCCGTGACCACGGCGGTATTCTTTTCGTCGACCTGCGTGACCGCGAAGGTTTGACCCAAATCGTCCTCGACCCTGCTAATAAGAGCCTGGAGGCTCAGTTTGGCTCGATTAAGCCTGAGTCTGTGATCTCGATCACTGGTAAAGTCGATGAGCGCTTCGGTGGCACTTCGAATGCCAAGCTCGCAACGGGCGAGATCGAAGTCCACGCGAGTGAGCTTGAGATTCTCAACGTCTCGAAGACACCTCCGTTCCCAATGGATGATTCGGCGGACAAGGTGAGCGAAGATTTACGCATGACCTACCGCTACTTGGATCTGCGTCGTTCGACGAATACGAAGATGTTGAAGATGCGCCACGCAACGAGCCGTGCGATTCGTAACTATTTAGATGATCAAGCATTCATCGAGGTGGAAACACCGATGCTGTTTAAGAGCACGCCCGAAGGTGCGCGTGAGTTCCTCGTGCCGAGCCGTATGAACCCTGGTGCTTTCTACGCGTTGCCGCAGTCACCGCAGCAATACAAGCAGATGCTCATGGTGGCTGGCGTTGAGCGCTACTACCAGTTGGCGCGTTGCTTCCGTGATGAGGATTTACGTGCAGATCGTCAGCCTGAGTTCACTCAGGTGGATATCGAGCTCTCTTTCATTGATCGCGAAGATATGTATTCGTTGATCGAAGGTCTCATGACTCGCGTCTGGAAGGACGTGATCGGTGTGGACATTCAAGCGCCGTTCTTGCGCATGAGCTACTACGATGCGATGAACCGCTTCGGTGTGGATAAGCCTGATATGCGTTTCGGTATGGAGCTGCAGGATTGCGGTGAAATCTTTGCGAAGTCTGGCTTCAAGGTGTTCTCTGGCGCAATCAAGTCGGGTGGTGCAGTGAAAGCTGTGAACATGAAGGGGCTCGCGGATCTCACTCAAGGTGAACTGCGTAACCTCGAAGACACTGCTAAGACACTGGGTGCGAAGGGTCTTGCCTTTATTCGTTGCGGCGAAGGTGGCGAATGGAAGTCGCCAATCGTGAAGTTCTTCTCGGATGAAGAGAAGGCGGCGTTGACGGAAGCGCTTAACATTGAAGATGGCGACATCGTGTTCTTCGCTGCGAGCGAGTGGGAGCGTGCGTGCACGATCCTCGGCCGTGTGCGTTTGGACGCAGCTCAGTTGCTCGTCAAGCGCGGTAAGCTGACCATTGACCCGAACGATTACAAATTCCTCTGGGTGATCGAGTTCCCATTGATGATTTTTGATGAGGATGAAGGTCGCTACGTTTCGTCGCATCACCCATTCACTTCACCTGTGCCAGAAGATGTGGCTCTGTTGGATTCTGATCCTAAGAAGGTGCGTGGTCAGCACTACGACTTGGTGCTCAATGGTGTTGAGCTCGGTGGTGGTAGTATTCGTATCCATCAGCCAGAGCTTCAGAAGAAGGTGTTCGAAGACGTCCTCAAGATCCCTGAAGATGTGGTCGAGAGTCGTTTCGGCTACATGCTGAAGTCTTTCGAGTATGGTGCGCCGCCGCATGGTGGTATCGCTTTCGGTCTCGACCGTATGGTGACGATTTTGACGCAGCGCACGAGTATTCGCGACGTGATTGCCTTCCCGAAGAATCAAAAGGGGCAGGAAATGATGACTTCGAGTCCTGGCATTGCGACTGAAACACAGCTTCGCGATCTGCACATCAAGGCAGTGCTTCCGAAGAAAGAAGATAAGGGGAATTAGGAATTAGGAATTAGGAATTGTTGGTTAATTGGGGGCACATATTGTTCTGAGCTAACTTCTAACTCCTTGCTTCTTACTCCTATTTTAAAGAATAGTTTACTTTCAACTGGAACCCGGACGCTGATCCGGGTTTCTTTTTACCCAAACCACTATGTTTTCTAAATTCCTACTTCGTTCGATTGGTTACCTTCTGTGCGTGTGCACTTTACAGGCGCAGATGACGCCGAGTGCGCCCGTGCAGAATTTCCGTCTCCCTCGTTTTGGGGATAATGGTTACACGCAGTGGGTGCTGCAGGGCGGCAAAGGTATGTATGATAGTGCCGAGCAGATCCGCATCGAGGATATGGCGCTACGTGTGTATTCTGGGGACGAGCGCATGGCGTTGGAAATGACCATGGATAGTCCTGAGGCGACCTTGTTGACGAAGGAAAATCGTGCGGAGTCGGACGGGCCGATTAAGATCGTAGGAGCGAATTTCAAAGTGTCCGGCGTGGGTTGGACCTGGAATGGTGTGACAAAGGAGATCGAGGTTAAGTTCGATGTCGTCGTGGAGTTTACCCAAGGTATGGAAGGAATGCTTTCTGGGGCGCCTGCAACTGGGGAAGAAGCAGAAATGACGGAGATTCATAGCCGGAGTTTGTTACTACACACGACAGAGGAGGCGTATCGCTTTGAATTTACGGAGTCGGTGCATGCCGTGTCTGGTGAGATGGATTTGAAAAGTGAGGTGCTGATCGCAATCGCGGATGCTCCTGAGGGCAAGAAGGATGGCGGTTCAGAGGCAGCTGAGGTAGGGAAACTGGATTCGATTCATCAACTGATCGCGACTGACCACGTGGTAATTCATCAGGCTGGTCATGTGCTAAAGGCTGGTCGCGCGGAATTCATGCTGCGTGAGGATTCTGCGTATTTCAGTGGTTTGCCGCAGATTTCGACAAAAGGGGCGTATTTGAGTGGTGAGACGATTCATAGTCAGTCGGGCAAAGTTGTTGTGACTGGTGGGGATGAGGCCGGACGTGCGCAGATGATTGTTTCGCAGGCTGGTGGACTTGGTATTATGGGCGCGGACGCATTGAGTTCGGAGACGATTGTGCTTTCGGATGTGATTACGATGTTGGAGCTCGAAGCGGGGAGTCAGTTTGTTTTTGAAGGTTCCGTGGATGTGATGTCGGGCGCGATGCAGATGCGCTCAGATGCGTTGACTTTGCTTGCAGACTCGGTGCCAGGAGATGTGCCGGTTGTTGAGGATCCTGTGGCCGGCGAGTTGGTTGCGCCTGAGCCAATCATGGAGGTCGGGGAGTTGAGGCAGTTGATCGCTGAAGGCGCGGTGTGGATTAAACAGGAAGATCGCGTCGCGACGGCGGATCGAGTCACATTCTATCCACAAGAGGAGCGAGCGGATCTGTTTGGTAGCCCGCGTATTGAGCGGGGCGAAGCTGTCGTGGTGGGTGAATCCATGCAATTGACGCCGACATTATCAATCGTTGAGGGATCCGCTGAGTTGAGTGCGAATCTTGGGCAAGTGGTCGTGACCGGCGATCGCATGGAGTTGAAGCCTGGTGTGGCTGTGGTGCAGAGTGATGCAAATAAGCGTGTGAAGGTTGTTTTACCTGAGATGCGGGATTTGGGTTATGGTAATTTGCAGTCGCTGACGTTGGATCGGAAGCCGACTGATGCTGAGAAGCACGAGGCCGCGACGCAAGGGAGGCACACTGTGGTGCAGTCGAAGACTTTGCGCATGATTGAGAGCCCAGAGAATACACTGTTCCGGTTTACTGAAACGGTATCGGTGAATGGCACCAATCTGGATGCGATTTGTGGGCGTATGGATGTGACAGCAGTTCCTGTTCAAACAACGGAGGTCTCTGAAGCTACTGAATCCGCTGAAATGGCGTCGCATATGGAGGTGGAGTCGATTGAAGCCTTTGATGATGTTGTATTTAGGCAGTCTGGTCGTGTGGGCACTGGCGATAAGGCTACGATTTTACCGATAGAAGGGAAGGTCGTGCTGGAGGGAGATGCCGTGGTGACCGATGAGATGGGTAAAGTGTCTGGCCATCGTATGACTTTATTGCAGGGGCAGCGTCGTGCGCTGGTCGAGGGGGATCGTTCGACTGGGCAACGAGCTACGATGACGCTTCCAGAAATCAAGCCGAAGCAATAGTTCTTAACAGAGAAGTTAGAAGGCAGGAGTTCGCAGCACCGTATCAATGCTTTCTGCGGCGTGTGTCGTTCGCCTAATAGGCGGTGACTGGTTACAGTGCGAAGCGCACCATTCCCGAAGGACATCTCTGGCTCCTCACTTGTAGCTACTGAATATAGGATAATTTACGCAGGAATGGATTGCGGTGTCTCTGCCAAGCGGTTTTGCTCTTGGCGATATGGATGAAGCTTCTGCGCCCTCGAAGATTGAGACCCGTGAACTAGTTCGGGAATATGGAAAACGCCGCGTTGTAAACGGCGTGAATATTAACGTCAGCGCTGGAGAAATTGTCGGCCTGCTCGGCCCGAATGGTGCGGGTAAGACGACTACCTTTTATATGGTTGTCGGCTTGATTGCAGCGACTTCGGGGAAAGTCTTCCTCGATGGTGAAGATTTGACGCCGCAGCCGATGTATCGTCGTGCGCGACGGGGAATTGGGTATTTACCGCAGGAGGCTTCGGTCTTTCGCAAGATGACGGTTGAGCAGAATATTCGCGCGATTGCCGAGACTTTGCCTTTGAGCAAGGCCGAGCGCGAGGCCTCAGTGGATGAGCATTTGACGGAGCTCGGCTTGACGCATTTAGCGAAGCAGAAGGCTTACACGCTGAGTGGTGGTGAGCGTCGACGCCTAGAAATTTCCCGTGCGCTCGTGACGCGGCCGAAATTTTTGCTGATGGATGAGCCCTTTAGTGGCGTCGACCCTATCAGTGTGAGTGAGGTGCAGAAAATCATCATTCAGCTCAAAGATCGTGGGATCGGAGTGTTGATTACTGACCATAATGTGCGTGAGACGCTACGAATCGTAGACCGTGCTTACCTGCTGCATGAAGGCTCGGTGCTCAGTGAAGGCACTGGCGACTTTTTGATTAATGATGCCAAGAGTAAGGAATTTTACCTTGGTCAGGATTTTAATATGTAGAAAGAGGAGAGAATGCCCCATGCCAGTTCATCAAAAAAATAACGCGAAGTTCATCGAGTCTGTTTCGGTTCGAGAGTTTTATGACTCATTTAAAGAACCTCTAGAGCTCGACTTGGTCGCTGGTGAGGCTGGTTTGGATAAGACCATTCGTGAGCGCAGCTTGAATCGACCTGCATTGGCGATGACTGGATATTTTAAGTTTTTCGCTCGAAAGCGACTCCAATTGTTGGGGGCAGGGGAGATGTCTTATCTCCGAGACCTGGATCCAGCAGATGAGGCAGCGGTATTGGGCGAAATTTTCAAACGCAAAGTGCCCTGTATCGTCGTTTCTAGAAATTTGGCACCTTCGAAGGTGATGAAGTCTTTAGCGGACGAATATGAGACCCCGTTGATTCGTTCCCCGCTGAAGTCTAAGACATTTACAACTGAGGCGACTTTATTGTTGGAGGAAAAATTCGCCCCTCGCACACACATTCACGGCACGCTGCTCGACGTTCGGGGGATTGGCACCCTGATCTGTGGTGAGAGTGGGGTGGGCAAGAGTGAGTGTGCGCTCGCGCTGATCGAGCGTGGGCACAGTCTCGTTGCCGATGATTTGACGCATGTGAAGCGTCTGAGTGATCGTGAGTTGATGGGCACGTCGTCGGAGCTTAGCCGAGGATACATGGAGTGTCGGGGGTTGGGGATCATTAACATCGCCGAATTATTTGGTGTGCGTGCCGTGCGTTTGAATAAGCGCATTGATGTAATCATTAACTTTATCAACTGGACCTCAGGTATGAATGAGGATCGCACAGGTCTCGAAGAGAATTTTCTCGAAGTGCTTGGTATGAAAGTTCCATTGATCGAAATTCCAGTTCGTCCTGGGCGTGATATGGCTCGGCTGGTGGAGGTGGCTGCAATGATGCGCTCACTGAAGCAAATGGGGCATGATTCTGCTGCAGAATTTAACGAGCGATTGATTGCTCATATGGCGAAGGGTGCTAAATAAAAAAAGATGCTGTGCCAAAAATAAATCCGAACCGACATAGCGTTTTTTAGGTGAGTCGTTTAAATATGCCACATATTGCAGAAATGGCGCTTTTACAGTGGTTAATGAAAGTGTCACAGTCTTGTGACACAAGCCGCCTAAAATCTCTAAAAAGTTATTGGGAATACATTGTGAATAACTTGTGGAGAAGTTGACCTTGCCAACCGCTTCGGAGTGCCGCTTTTTTGTTCCCCAGATGGTGCGACTTTCCTGATATTTAGCGTAGTTTACATCATTTTAACCGTTTAATTCCTGTTTTTCCTTCTTCCTTTAAAAATCCTAATTTGTTGTAGTTTAGTTGTTTAAGCTTAATCCTGTGTGTCTCGATCTCTGTGTGAGGCGCGCTGCTACTGGGATTGAGTCACGAGTCTCTTATTACCCCAAATACATGCGTTCCTCCTTTGAAACATCCTTGTGACACGCACTGTTAATAAACTTTCTATTTCTTACCTTCATGTCTGATTCCACCATCGCTCTTTCTCTCTGGGAAAGCGTCAATCAAGAGCTTAAAAACCTCTTTCCTGCTGACCTCTATGATATGTGGTTTGAGGGGCTTACTTGCGTCGAAGAGTCTGATGCTAAGATCGTCCTGTCGGCACCGAATGAATTTAACGCGATTTGGATTGAGAATAATTATTTGGACATCATTTCGCAGCAAGCGCGCAGCTATGCTGGCACTGCAGTCGCCGTTACGGTCGAAGTGGCTGAAGAAGATACGGCTGAGGCTGCGGCAGCGCCTACGGATAGTTCGGTGAATCGGTTGAATCAGTTGGATACTCGTGATGCGCGTTCTAAGGATGCGGTTCCTAGTCGAGTCGCTCCTGTGCAAACTCGCCGCACGTTCCTGAATCCTCGCAATACATTTGATAATTTCGTGGTTGGTTCTGGTAACCAACTCTCTCATGCCGCGAGCATGGCTGTGGCAAATGCGCCAGGTCGCGCTTATAATCCGCTTTTTGTTTACGGTGAGACTGGGCTGGGGAAAACGCACTTGATGCACGCGGTTGCGCATCAGATGCTGGCTAATAACCCAAACGCGCGTATCGCTTACGTATCGACGGAGAAGTTTACCAACGAATTTATTCACGCGATTCGTGAGAACAAGCTCACCAAGTTCCGTAAATACTACCGCACCGTTGATGCATTGTTGGTCGATGATATTCACTTCCTTTCGGGAAAAGAAAGCACTCAGGAAGAGTTCTTCCATACCTTTAATGATCTTTTTGAGTCGGGCCGCCAGATCTTCTTGGCGAGTGACCGTCCTGCGAATGAGATCGAACGTCTTGAGAATCGCCTGATTTCCCGTTTTCAGTGGGGCCTAGTGACGGATATTCAAGCGCCAGACTTTGAGACACGCGTTGCGATCCTTCGCAATAAGGCGGCCGCGATGAACATTTCGCTCGCTCCTGAGATCATGAATTTCCTGGCTGAGCGTGTGTCGCGCAACGTGCGTCGTATGGAGGGAGCACTCACTAGGATTGCTAGTTACGATTCTCTGATCAATAAGACCTTAGATCTCGATGCTGTTGAGCGCTTGTTAAGCGACTTGTTGCACGAGGAAACATTGACGAAAGTCACTGTGGATCAGATTCAGAAGAAAGTTTCGGATTACTATCAGATCCGCTTTAGTGAGTTGATCGGCCGTCGTCGCACTAGTGCGATTGTTTTCCCTCGTCAGGTGGCGATGTATATCAGTCGCACATTGACCAGTGATCCATTAAAGTCGATTGGCGATGCTTTTGGCGGCCGTGATCATGGCACTGTGATTCACGCCTGCAAGCAGGTGGAGAATATGATGGAGCAGGATGGCAGTGTGAAGCGTGGTGTTGATTATTTGATCAAGCAGCTTTCGCAGGGCGGCTCTTAAGTGAATTGGTTCGCATTCTGTGTGAATCGTGTTTTTTTCGCTAACAGTCGCTTGGTGGTTATTCACTAGGCGTGCGTATTGACTCAATTTAAGCTTTTTCTATGTCACTCTCTGATTCTCAAAAAACAACCGTATCCACTTGGATTTCTGAAGGTAAGTCACTCGCTGATGTGCAGCGCTTATTGCGCGAAGAGTTCTCGATTTCGATGACGTATATGGATGTGCGCTTCCTCGTTGATGATCTTGATATCGTTTTTGCAGAGCCAGAACCTGAGGCATCTGAAGAGGATAAGGTTGAGGATGCTGAAGTCGTCGATCCAGAAGTGTCTGGCGCTGTGATGGTTGATGTGGATGCGATCCCGCGCCCCGGTGCATTAGTTAATGGTTCCGTCGTTTTTAGCGACGGCGTCAAGCTCGGTTGGCAGTTGTCCAGTGCTGGTCAGCTCGGATTGATTCCTGGGGACGACCCTACATATCGCCCGAATCCTGAAGATGTGCAGGACTTTCAAACGCAATTGCAGGAAATTCTGCAGCAGAAAGGCTACTAGTTCTGAACGCTGAACTTCGAACGTCTAATATTGAATTGGGCGACGTTCTAGTTTGGAAAATCATTCGATGTTCAAAGTGGGACGTTCTATGTTCGACGTTCAGTTATTTCGCCTTCTGCGCTTCGTGGATTGCTACGATCGAGAAGGTTAAGCCTGTGGCGTTGACCGTTTCGTAGCCAGCGAGTGTGAGTTGCTCGGCCAGCGCTTCTTTGGTGGGGAAGTGTTCAATCGTGCCTGCTAGATAGTCGTAGGCACTTTTGTCGCCTGTCGCGATACCGGCTACGAGTGGTAGGATATACTTCAGGTAGAGATAGTAGAATGGGCGAAACCAGCGGTCGGGTTGTGAGAACTCCAACACGAATAGTCGGCCTCCAGGGCGTAGCACGCGAAGGATTTCTTTGAGGCCTTTTTGGCGGTCTTCGAAATTACGCACACCGAACGAAATCGTTATTGCATCGACGCAGGCGTCGGGCAGAGGGAGCTCCATGCAGTCGCCGAAGTTAAATTCGATATCGGAGTAGGCCGCGTGTTGTGTCTTCTTGCGGCGTGCTTCTTCGAGCATTGGCTCGCAGAAGTCGAATCCTTTGACGCTGACGTCAGCGCCGAGGCGATCTCTTAGTTTGAAGGCCACATCGCCGCTGCCAGTCGCCAGGTCGACTACATCTTGTGGTGCGCGAGCTTTGACCATGCGAGTCAACACACGTCGCCAATAGAAGTCGATGCCTCCGCTGAGAAGGTGGTTGGCTACATCGTAGCGTCCGGCGATACCGGCAAACATTTGGCTGACTGCTTTTCCTTCAGGCATGACTAAGAATTAGGAATTAGGAATTAGGAATTAGGAGTGTGGAGTAGGGATTCGGAATTAGGAGTCCTTTTTTACACTTTCGATACTGCGCACCACCCATTTGGATAGTTCCTTATCGGGGTCTTGTATTGCGAGTTTGCCAAGCTTGAAAACTGTTTGGCCGCTATTTCGATGAATAATTGAGAGTCCGTGTTCGAAATCTTTAAACTTTTCTTCACAAAGCGACTGTATACTGCGTTCGTTTCCGAGCATCTCTTTAATTAAAACTTCTTCGGCGAGTGGCTTAAATTCGAGTGTAAAGCCGTATTGTTTCTCAAAGTTAGTGGCGAAGCGTTTGATGTCGGCACGCCAAACATCTTGTTGGAGGTGCGCATTCTGTTCTTTGAGTTCTTTCAGGTAGTGTCGCGGGTCTTCGAGCATTTCAGGCGTAACGTCGAAACGCTTGATCGCGCTGGAGGGGAGTTCGAATTTGAAATCGCGGAATAGTCGTTCTAGCACGGTCATAAGCCCGCGTGCGCCAGTGCCTTCGGTGCTGGCTTTTTCGGCGATCGCTAAGATTGCCTCGGCTGAAATGTTGAAATCTATGCCATAGCCGCGGAAATCGTCGATATATTGATTGAGGATGCTCCCCTCTGAGGTCGTTAAGATATGCGCTAGATCTTCGGATGAGAGGCTGCGGCACGCGACGCGGACGGGCACGCGGCCGATAAACTCCGGTTCAAATCCGTATTTGGTAAAATCCGTGGTTTCAGCAAAGCGCAGGTAGCTGGATAGGTCTTCGGCGCTTTCGTGCTGTGCTGCGCCAAAGCCCATTTGGCTCTTGGTGAGGCGTTTCTTGATTGATTCCGAGAGTTTATCGAAGGCGCCACTGACAATGAATAAAATATTGCGGGTGTTGATCGACTTGCGCTGCGGTTCCTTTCCTCGCTGGAGATCCATGGCTGCTTGCATTTGTGCCATCATATCCGTGGGGCTGAATAAGTTGACCTCGGTCTCTTCCATTAGCTTGAGCAGGTTGATCTGCACACCGCGCCCAGAGACGTCGCGACCGCCCATGCCGCCTTCGTTGGCTATTTTGTCGATTTCGTCGACAAAAATGATGCCGTGTTCGGCGAGTTCAATGTCGCCATCGGCCGCTTTGACTAGATCGCGCACGAGATCCTCTACGTCTGATCCGACATAGCCAGTTTCTGAAAATTTAGTGGCATCGGCTTTGACAAAGGGCACGCCGATCAGTCGAGCGATGTTTTTAATCAGGTATGTTTTGCCGACACCGGTCGGTCCGAGTAGCAGGATGTTTTGCTTGCTGTATTCTTTCGCCAGTGTTTTTTTTCCGGATAAGCTCTGGCGAACGTGGTTATAGTGATCGCAGATGGCGACTGAGAGCACTTTTTTTGCTTCATCTTGTCGGATGACGAACCGGTTTAAGTAGTCTCTGACTTCTTTGGGCTTGAGGTGAAAGCTGCGAATTTTTTCTAGCGGGTCAGACTCGCTAACTGCCTCATCTACATTGGTTTCGTCACCATCGTGGAGGGTGTCATCGTCAAAAATATCAGATTCATTGAAGGTATGAGTCGACACCTTGACATTTGAATCTTTAAACAATTCGCTCAGTTGACGTTGAATCTCTTCAAAAGGATTAGGTGGTTCTTTATCACTCATGTTTTCTAGTTTGACAGCGTATTTTCGATCAGAAGTATCGCCCTAACAATAACTTTCGTTTTTCGTATCATCAAGTTTTTCAAAGCCTTTACAGCATAAATAGCATGTCCAATAACCTTACTAAACGCGATATCGTCCTCGATATCTACGAGAAAACCGACTTTGCGCAAAAAGAAGTGCGCGAAACTGTTCAATTAACGCTTGATGCCATTGCGAACGCACTGAGTGAAGGCCGCAACGTGGAGCTTCGTAACTTCGGTGTCTTCGAGGTGCAGGTGCGTAAGTCGCGTATTGGCCGTAACCCGAACAAGCCAGAAACCGATGTCGTCATTCCTACACGTGCTGTGATTAAGTTCAAGGCAGGTAAAGAGTTGAAGGCGAAGCTCAAGGAGCTCGACGTCGACTCGCTTCAAAACGGCAAATAAGCCGTTCTATTTTTACAGTTTAGAGGGCTCTGCCATGCAGTTTCAGTCATTACCCGGGTTTCGGGAATTCTATCCAGATGCGTGTGCGCGCCGGAATCACATTTTCGGTCAGTGGAAGCAGGTCGCGCGTGCGTTTAACTTTCAAGAGTATGATGCACCTGTGCTAGAGCCTCTGGAGTTGTATATTGAGAAGTCGGGCGAGGAAATCGTTGGCCAGCTCTTCAATTTCGAAGACCGTGGTGGTCGTGCTGTGGCCTTGCGCCCAGAGATGACGCCGTCGCTCGCGCGTCTGATCGGAGCAAAGGCGAATAGTCTGAAGCGCCCGATCAAGTGGTTTAATATCGGAGAGCACTATCGCTATGAGAAACCTCAAAAGGGCCGCTTGCGGGCATTTTATCAGTTCAATGTCGATATTTTCGGTGAGGCTGGGCCAGGTGCTGATGCTGAGTTGATCGCTCTTTTGGTGCAGGCTTTGCGTGCGTTCGGGCTCGATTCTGGTGACTTTAAAGTGCGCCTGAGTGATCGTGATCTCTGGTTGCTGATGTTGGCCGCTGAGGGGCTGAATGAAGCGGGCAGTGCTACAGTGCTGGGTATCATCGATAAGTTGGAGCGCACTGACCGCGTGAAGGCTGTCGAGAAACTCGCTGAGGTTTTGGGGGATGAGGCGGATGCCTTTCTCGCTCGTGTGGAAAAGGTGATTGCGATTCGTGATTTCGATGAACTTTCGACTTATATTTTGAATTTACCGCTGGAAGGTGACTTGGCTGAGCAGGCTAAGAAGCGCCTCGATGATTGGAGTGCGTTGCTGCGTGGCATTAACGGTGCAGGTGCTGGTGATTTTATTCAAATCGACCTCGGAATCGTTCGTGGCCTCGCCTATTATACTGGTTTTGTGTTTGAAGCATTCGAAGCGAGTGGCGAAGGCCGTGCGCTTGCGGGCGGCGGGCGTTATGACGCCTTGGTTAAGAAACTCGGTGGCCCTGAAATGCCAGCTGTCGGTTTTGCAATGGGCGATGTGACTTTAGAGGATCTTCTCGAATCGAAGAAACTTTTGAGCACTTACGTCGAAAGTCCCGACTTCATTGCCATTATCGGTGGTGCTGAGGCGCGGGACGCGGCGATGGGCGACGCTGCCTTGTTGCGTTCGATGGGCTATCGCGTTGATTATCCCTTGAAAGATCAAGGCTTCGGTAAGCAGTTTAAAGATGCGAATCAGAAAGGCGCACGTTTTGCACTGATCTATGGTTCTGATGAGATCGAGAAGGGCGTGGTCAAGATTCGTGATTTCTCGACGGGACTAGAGCAGGAGTTTTCGCGTCAGGGCTTGGCCGGGGTAGTGCCTGAGTTGATGACTGGTGGCTTGTTGTCAGATGAGGGGGATGGATCATCTGCAGATGGGTGATTAACCCTACTTGTCGGTAGGGTGTGCGGTTCTTTTCTTGTTAAGGTATTGTTAATCAATCGCTCGTTGTGTGTATTCACTTTACTTTGTAAGGGGTCTGGATTCATTAATTTTTATTAATTGTAGATATAGTTATGTTAAAACCTAAAAAGCTTTTATTCTGGATCTTGTTTGGCATCGTCGCCTTTCAGTTGTTTGAGTATGTGAAGGTTCAAACAGAAGGTGACGTTATTGCTTATAAGCGCTTAGCAAAGGCGATTATGAAAAATGATGACTATGTCATAAAAGATGCGTCAGCAGGGGAACTTGCCGCGAAAATACTTACAACTCAAACTGGGCGTGAAGAGTTGTTTCATGGCTCTGATATTTTAATGACTTATTATAACGTGAAATCACGGAAGGTAAGTGCTGATCAGAATAGCGTATCGCTTGTTGTGGAGCAGGTCTCTCGGGTCAATCCTCCAGGATTTGACACCCTTTGGGGAGAAAAGGAAGTGCGCTTGAAGCATGCGGTGCAGTTAGTTAAGCGAGACCAAGATTGGATAATTAAAAGTTTTGATGACCCTGCGATTGATATGGCTCCTACTGGTGGTGGTCATAAGTCAGAATTACGTCTCTTTTTAGATCTGTAGTCTGGCTCAGGCTTGCGCTGGAGTGACTATCGTCTTCAGACTGTGATGATGAAAGTTTTCACATATAAAAGCTGTAGCTCCTGTCGTAAAGCGACCAAATGGCTCAACGAGCAGGGTATTTCCTTTGAGGAAATCCCTATCAGAGATACTCCACCAAGTGTCCAAGAATTACGGCAAATGCTGAGCTACCAAGCCGATGAGTTGCGCAAGTTATTTAACACTGCTGGAGGTGATTACCGAGAGTTGAATTTGAAGGATAAGCTACCTGGAATGCCGGTCGACGACGCGCTCGACCTTCTTGCGGGGCGTGGTAATTTGGTCAAACGTCCGTTCTTGCTGGGCAATGGTGTCGGGCTCGTCGGCTTTAAGGAAGCGCAATGGGCGCAGGCGCTTGGACGCTAGTGTGTGAAGCAGATATTGCTACCAACCTCCGGCAGACTTGCGTCCTGCCTGCCTAGGCAGGGTGCGCTGGCGAAATAGTGCAGCAATCATGTGTTACGCCTGATCACAGCTAAGGAGGCGACTCGCACTATCCTGAACTATGCTTCTAGTTGATTCGGTGTTCAAGGTCGCGGATCAAATCTAGTAAGAAGGCGTTGTTGCCACCGAGTGCTTCGGCGGCTTCGATCGCAGCGGCGGTATGTTTTTTTGCTTCAGAATACGCGCCGTCGATGCCGTGCAGAGCGACGTAGGTGCTTTTGTCGACTGCGCTATCGTTGCCGACTGGCTTGCCCAGCTCCTCAGGGTTCGAGGTGGCATCTAAAATGTCATCAACAATCTGAAAGGTGAGTCCGATATGGTAGCCGACTGCTTCGATTTGTTTGAGCTGTGCTTCGCTTGGGGCGCAGAAGCGTAGCCCCATCGTGAGGGCGGCGGTGAGCAGGGCGCCGGTTTTGTTCTCGTGAATGTAGCGCAGTGTTTCCGTGTTGATTGGCTTACCTTCGTTGTCGATGTCTTCCTGCTGGCCGCCGATCAGGCGTTCGCTACCGCTGGCGGTGGAGAGGTCATAGATTAGGCCAGTTGCTAAGGTTGGTTGGTTGATGTAGTGCCCCGCCAGAAGTTGAAAGGCGTAGGTGAGGAGCGAGTCGCCTGCGAGCACTGCGGTGGCTTCGTCAAATTGTGTGTGGCAGGAGGGGCGGCCGCGGCGCAGGTCACTATCGTCAATCGAGGGTAGGTCGTCGTGAATTAGAGTATAGGTGTGTAGGCACTCGATCGCCACAGCTGCGGCGAGTGGATCGGCATTCGATGGGAATAATTCGCTCGCAGCCATCACCAGCACGGGGCGGATACGTTTGCCGCCAGCTTCCATTGAGTAGCGCATGGCAGCGTGCAGTCGCTCGGGGCGCGTGGATGCAGCAGGTAGTAGCTGCTCGATTCCCAGTTCCACTCGTTTTTGATAGGTGGCCAATTTTTCTTTTAATGCGTGATTCACTCGGCTACCTTGACTGAACCTAGCTATGAAGGAAAAGCCCATATTTGAAGAAGTTTTCACCCAATTGACCTGT
Organism: Lentimonas sp. CC4; assembly: GCF_902728235.1. Lineage (NCBI taxonomy): Bacteria > Pseudomonadati > Verrucomicrobiota > Lentimonas > Lentimonas sp. CC4. The sequence goes on along the minus strand of NZ_CACVBO010000001.1, from coordinate 3,586,199 downwards.
CAGCCTAAATTTGGGCTCAAGTTGTTGATTGGGAGTGCGCTTTCTTTCGTCCCTATTGTGAATTTTTTCGCATTTGGTTATTTGTATCGATTCGCTGCCCAAGTGCGACGCAGTGGGCAGCTTCGCCTACCGGAGTGGGATGACTGGGCTGGACTTTTTTCGGATGGCTTGAAGTTCGCCGTGGCGTGGGCGACTTATTGGTTGCTGCCGATGCTAGTGGTGGTGCTTTTGTCCCGTATGCTATGTGCGTTTGGGATGGTTACAGTGGCTTATCTTTTGGTGACTTCTGTTCTTGGGCTTGCATCGGTGTTGTTTAGCGTGGCTTTGTATCGCTTACAGATGCGCTCTGATTTTAAAGATTTATTGGACGTGGTTTTAATCGTCCGGATGAGTTGTATGAAGGGGCATGAGTTTATTATACCAGTGCTAGTTTTTCTCGGTATTTGTGCGTTTTCATTGCCACTTTATGGTTTCGCCTTCTTTGTTAGTTTTCTTTTGTTAATTGCTCAAGCAAGCCTGTGCTATCGTTCTCTCGAGTCTGGTAAGTAACCCCGATTATTCTTATATTATGTCTGCTAATAAAAATGTTGAAGAACGCGAAGCCACGCTAGGTGGGGTTCTGTTTCTAGGTGCTCTGATGGCATTGCTAGGTGCCTTTGGAGGCTTTATGTTTCTGGCTTCGGTGTCGCCGAAATCTTATAAATCGGTCGAGGAGCTGCAGGCTTATTTAGAAAAGACTTCAGAGCCGAATTTGTTGGAGGCATCCTATTTCGAAGGCCCTGTTTCTAGAAGCCGCAGTTGGGAATTGAAGCGTGATGAGTTATTTAGTGGTAGCGCGACTACCGTTGAGCTGACTTCTGGTGAGATTAATGCGTGGATGGCATCGAAATTTCGTCAGTCCAAGCCTGCGTCTAATGATGAAGAGGCGCCGAATATTGTGATTCTCCCTGGTGCTCCGAACTTCTTTATCGACGCAAATCTTGGCTTTTTTCTTAACTTACCAACTGATGTCTCTATTTATGGGAGCGATTACAATTGGTTGGTCGTGGCTCAGGGGCATTTCTCCGATGGTCCGTGGGTTGAGTTCCAAGTGGATGCGTTGCATGTCAATGATGCGGGGATCCCAGTGGTTGGTGGTGTTGCAGATAGGTTTGTTGGTGCGTTGTTGCAGGCGTATTCTGAGACCGAAGAGTTTATCGCAATCCAGAAAGCGTGGACAAGAGTTGAATCAGTGGAACTTGTTGAAGACATGATCCGTTTGAAGCTTCGCTAATGAAGTCGAGTTCCTACCGTCAGATTCTTTGCTGTTTTTTGCTAAGTTTGTTGCCACATTTTGGTGTTGCACAAAGTGGTGAGAAATTGTCTTTTGTCGAAGGGCGTTACTGTGAAGTCGTCGGCACTGATCAACGCTCTGTCTCGTTTGCAAATACTCTGGGCGAACATGTGATTGAGCAGTGTGCCAGTTACCTTCGGGCTGGTAGCCATAGTTTTCCGCAGCGGCTTTTCGTTGCGCTTCGGCCTGAAGATCGGGTTGCGTTTGAAGGGGACTATCAAATTCAAATCGGGGCTCGTGGGCAAGTGAGCTTGAACCTTCGATGGGGGGCGGATTTGGCATTAGAAACGGTGTGTCGTGCCTTTGCCGAGGCTTACATTGTGCGTTATGTGAATTTTAACTATGGCCCAGATGCTAGCGATAAAATCCGCTATTGGGCGGTGTCAGGGCTCGCTTCGCAGTGTTACTTGAGTCTGCGTCCTGCACTGCAGGGGCAATATATACGAGAGGCGCGTGAGGACGGAGTATTGAAGATCGAAGCATTGCTAGGTCTTGATTTGGCAACTGCTCATCAGAGTGATCTGTCTCCACGCGATGGTTATTGGGTGCTTTATGCATTGCGAAAGCGTGGCTTGAGTCGAACCGACACCGGAGATCTTCTTGATCGAGCCATTGCAGGACGCGATGTCACTGTGACAATGGAAGCTTTGATACAGCCAGTGGATGTAGATCAACAGCCTATTACCTTGGAGGCCTGGTGGCAGAGTCAAATGGCTAATTATCTTACCGAAGAGCCTGAGCATTACGATAGTATGGATGCTTCTCAGGTGTGGTTAGAAGAACTGGCTCAGTTTGATACGTATCGTGCCTCTGGCGGTGAACTAAAGAATCTTAAAGAGCTTTGGGTGCATCGTGACGATGAGGCGTTGCGTGCTGTCATTGCGGCTCGTCGTGAGATTATTGCCATTCGTATTGAGCGTGTGAACCCAGCGTATTTTAATGCCGCTCAGTCGCTCGGCGCACTTTACGAAACGACTCTTCAGTCTGAGCGTAAGTTTGAGTTTATCCATGCATTTACCGGCTATCTCAGCGATTGGGAAGATACGAAGCGACTACATGAAAAGACGCATGCTCTACTCGACGCACCCAAGTAGTGCGTCGATGTTACCGTAGCTGCATTTGGTTGCCTTGGATTGGCCTTTGCTCAATCTAGACCAGCAATTCAATAAGAATCTTGGCGATAAGAATCATGACGATCAACGCCACGGGATAGGCGGACACGTAGCTGATGACTGGCACTTGAGAATCTGTCTTCGCTGTGATGGCGCCGAGGGCAGGGGTCGATGTCATACCGCCACAAATCCCTCCGAGTGATTGAAGTGGATCTAGTTTGAAGAGCTTACGTGCCAGAGGCCATGCGATGATGAGCGGCACGACGCTAACGAGCATCCCCAAGCCAAAGAGTGTGATGCCGTATTCTTGCACAGTTGCTACGAGTGATACGCCGCCACGCACACCTGCATTCGCGAGGAAGAACACCAATCCGAGGTCTTGGAGTAATAGGCGAGTCGGGCGTGGGATGTGTCCCACGATCCGCCCTACCTTACCGAAATGTCCGAGTAGCAGCGCGACCAAGAGTGGGCCACCGGCGAGGCCGAGGGTAAGTGGCGTGCTGCCAGGAAGGCCGATGGGGATCAAGCCCGCGATGATACCGAGCGTCAGCCCGGCGGAAAGTGAGAGCAGGTCGGTGGAGTCGATCGCGTTGCTACGGTGTCCGACTGCTTTGCCGAAATTTTTGAGATCTTCGCTGCGTCCAACAGTGGTGAGGTTGTCATGTGTTTCGATCAGCGTCGCTGTGTTGGGGACAAATGTTAAGCCGTTACGAGTGATGCGAGTGATGACGACGCCGTATTTTTTGAGTGGAGCGATATCGCGGATGGATTTACCCGCCATTTTGCGATCTGTGACGAGCAGATTTTGACGTTCATTTTCGACGTCTTTTAATACGTGGCGGTCGCTGCGCTGGCCTAGGTAGTCGATCGCAATCGCAATCTCTTTGCTGCGGCCGACTAGAAGGAGGAGTTGCCCTTCACTAAATTCATCCCCGTAGCTAAGTGGCACGAGTTGATCGTCTTTTAGAATTCGTGAAACTTGGCAGGCGTTGAGATTATTAATGCCTGCATCGGCGATTTTTTTGCCAAGCAAATTTTTATTGGTCACTTCTACCAGCACTGTGATGACGCGGTCGTCGGTATTGTCCTCTGCTTCATGCTCTTCTGCGATGGCTTCCAAATCGTGCTTTAAAATACGTGGTAAGAGTTGCACAAATAGCACAACGCCGATGACGCCAAAGGGGTAGGCGATACCATAGCCGATACTGACGCCAGAGGCACCGTCTTTTAGGCCTTCTGTTGCAGCAGCGAGAGCAGGGGTGCTGGTGAGGGCGCCGGCAAAAATGCCTGCAGCTAAGTCTGCTGGTAAATTTAATAGTTCTGCACCCGCCCAGGTGATGGCGCCACCAGTCGCGACGATGACGAGTGCTAGTTTTGCGAGTGTCGCACCTTCGCGGGCTACGGATGCGAAGAAGCGGCCACCTGCACCAATGCCTACACAATAGACGAAGAGCACGAGGCCAAGTGTGCCGATGCCGCCTGGAATGCTATAGCCTAGATGCCCTGCGAGTAGGGCTGTAAACAGAACTCCAGAACTGCCGAGGTTGATTCCTTTGATGGTGATGTTCCCAAAAAGTAGGCCCGATGCGATAATGGCGAACAGCGCAATGAGCGGCTGGTCGAGTAGCAGTTGGTTGATGGCTTCAATGTTCATAAGTAAAATTAATACTAGAAAAGTCTAGGATAAGTCATGGTTGTTGCAAGCTCACTTTTCAAATTCGAGCGGATTCTCTTGAGCTAGAGCTAAGTAGCAAGCACGGAACACCTCACGCATATTACCGTGATTGCAATAAAAGGCTTTTTCTGCGTGTTTGCAGAGGGTGTCGCTGTAATAATCGCCAGCGAGTTGACGCACAAATTGATGTGCGAGTGGCCAATTGACTTCTGTTTGTCGTAGGATGGGCACACCTCGTTTACGATGTAGGGTAGCGATGAGCGTGAATCCATTGCTGCGAGCAGTTCGGCAGATGCGCCGCCATTGCCAAAAGTTAAGCACTTCTGCGCCATCAAACAAGCAGACCTGCTGCGGCTTTAGATCTTGTAGCTGAATGGTGACTTTCCTGCGCTCATGCGGAGTGGAGTCGAGATTTAGCCGGCACCAGTGTGTCGTGTAGCCACGTTGCTGTAATAATGGTTCCAGGTCTTCGAGTAGTGTCGTCTTGCCAGTGCCTTTTGCCCCGAGCAAGCAACTGCACGCTTGTCTCAGCGCGCGGTCGGCGAGGGCTTCAAGTGTATCGACTTCCAGCATGTAGCGGATTTTCTCAATGCTTGAGGAACGAAAGGGATTTGCGCTGGCTTTCATTCTTAGGAAAAGAGGGACGAGGCATGAAAGTTGTTTTGAGCGGAAGGGGATGGCAAATGAAAATCTAATTTGGCTTCGAACGATTGTTGAACTGTTTCGTGATCATCCACGGTTGACCTGTGCCCTCGCACAGACATTTTTAGCGATCGATGGCGAATCCACGACATATACCACTCGAATCACAACCCAACTTTCGCGATCTTGGCGGCTATGCAGCTGCCGGTGGCAAGCACACGCGCTTTGGGCAGCTGTATCGCTCGGGCAATCTCGACCAGCTAACCGAAGCAGACCGCGATGCCATCCGTGCGCTGGGCATTCGCACTGTGGTCGACTTTCGCTCTATTGCTGAAGTAAAGGCGGATGAAGCGTTTTGGCAGGAGCAAGATACGCGCTATATTCATTTGCCCATTGATCCTGGTAATTTGGCATCGCTCTTCTGGGAGGCGATGCGCACCGGTGACAGTTCCGCGCTGCCTGACGATATTCTAGCGGTCAACAATCGGTTGGTTGTGGAAGAGGCGCGTAGCCAATATGCTGAGTTGTTTAAGCTCCTGAGTGAGCCGAGTCACTTGCCGCTTCTTTTTAACTGCACGCATGGTAAAGATCGCACGGGGGTTGCTGCTGTTTTGACTTTGTTGGCAGTCGGCGTCGCTTCCGAGGATGCGCGCTCTGATTATCTGCTTTCGAATGTATTTCGTGAGGCTGAAAATAACGCCCAACTGAACGCGCTTCGCGAAAGGGTGCAAGACAAGCCTGGAATCGACTTTAGCAAACTAGAGGCTGCCTTCACGCTACAGTCACACCATTATGATGTGATACTTGAGACCGCGCGTAAGGTATCAGGGAGTCTGCATGACTATTTCCGCATAGGTCTAAGGTGCAGTGATCCGCAGCGCTCGGCAATTCGTGATAATCTGCTGGGATAGCAGGGGGCCAAGTTTTAGACGTGATACAGACATTTCTGCCTGTCCGCGAATCAGCGAATCGATCTACGTTTCAGAAACGACAGCGGCGAGCGCTTGCTGTCATTCGCCACTGCTGAGAGCTCCACGGCTTTGCCCTGTGGTGATACTGTGATGGGTAGCTGGTGCTCGGCTTTGCCTTTCTTGACGCTCAGACTGAGTTCCCAGTTGAGCGATATCAGCTTACCGTCGAACGAGTAGGGAGACGGAGGTAGTGTAAACTCAAATGGCTCTTCGCCGCTCGTGGCATCGGTCGTCCAGCTGAGCTCGGCCTCGATCTTGTGATCGGTGGTGCCGCGACCTTCGGTGAACCAGCCGAGTGTGAGCCGCACTGTCTGTGGTGCTTTTTTGAGTGCCCAGAGGATTTTGCCGGAAAACTGCTGACCTGGTTGTAGTTCAGTCGTCGTTAGATCAATGAAAATGGTATCGTCCATGGTATTGGGTGGCTAGCTGAGTGGAATGGGGCGAACAGTGATCGGATACGTGTTTTTAATGTCAGGGAATCTGGGGATTTCCCCGTCCACGCTGATTTGCCACACAATTTTATTATTACTGCTGTCGAAGCTATGCATGCTGTCGGTCGGTATCGTCAGCTCTAGCGTGCCGCGCTGTTGAGCTGCAGGTTGGTCGAGTTCGAGTAGTAGATCGCGATAGAAGGTGGATTTATCGGTCACGGAATTCGTGCCGCGTCGATAGGTGGCGGCTTCTTCGCCCTGCAGTGCAATCTTCAGGTTGCGCACCTTCGTGAGTGGCTTGGTCGCGCTCCATTCCAGTTGCACCTTGTCGCCGAGCGCTGGACTGGATTCGCTTAGAGTGAGTTCGATCTTTGGATTGGCCAACGCTAGCAGTGAGTGGAAGATTCCAAAGATCAAACCGATGCCTATTAATACGAAGGGGATCAGGAAGATGGTGAGGAACCAGTCGGGGCGTCCTCCTTGGTAGCTCTTGATGAGCTGGAAAAGAAACACGCTGACGATACCATTCCAGAAGCACGCGGCAAAAGTCACAGCTATGACTTTGCCGATGCCCGATGAGCTGGATTTGAGTTGCTGTGTGCCGGCGGCCTCGGTTGTGACGCGTTTATGGCGACTGTTGAAGCTGAAGCCCCATTTCTTAGGTAATAATCCAGCGGTGCCGAGTAGGAAGAAGGCGCCAATGATCATGAAGACGGAGCTAAAGGGGATGATGAAGTAAACACTGCCCGGTATGTCTCTTGAGAGCACCGCTTCGCTTGGATCTTCGGGGTTGACCCAGCAGGAATGCGCTGAGCCGACGGGATAGCGTGCGACGACCTCTGCCTTATCGCCGCGGCCGCTGGAGCTCGCGTTTGAAAAGTTATACGTGTCGCTTTGATAGGGCTGGCCGCTAACTGTGTAGTCAAAGCTGATTTCAACACTGTAGGTGGTGCTATCGCTACCTCTGTGGCTCTCCACTTCGCTGGAGTGGATCACGCAGTTGACCTCTACCCAGTCTTTGCTGCCCAGTGACTTTAGGAGCGGACTGAGCCCCATCATCCAGCAGAATAAGGCGCCCATGCCGAAAAAGGCACAACCGAACAATAGGCCGACGCCTTTGCCCATCTTGCCGTTTGCGTTGGAACTGCGCTTCTTGCGGGATATTTTCATAATTGGAGGGGTGATTCAATTTTAGGGCAGTGGCTTGCCCTTGAGAAATACACACAAAAAAGCCCTTCCAGTAAAGGAAGGGCTTCTTAAAATTTAAAAGCTGAACGGCTTAATCTTCTGGCTTAGTCTTTTTGATGCCGACCACGCGATCGCCGTCTTTCCACTCGCCGCGTTTGCGGAGTAGGTCTACGCGTTCGAAACGCTTTAGAACTGTTCTGTTTTTCTTACCACCGCCGCCGGTGGTTGCTCTGAAACTGTTGTGTTGTGACATGGTGTGCTCTTGGTTGAAAGTGAAAGCGGAGGAATAAACGGGGCTACCAGCGAAAGATCAAGGCCTAATACCACTTTATTTCAGGTATTTTCTGGGATGCTGATCGTTGATTTTACGCATGAACATCTGGCAAATGTAAGGGGAGGCTTTACAGATGCCGTGAATCACGCCAATCAGATTGTGCGCGATTGATACTTCGCCGCGATTTTATACCGTATGAATACTCCAAAACTAGCATTTGAGCAATTACGCATCGCACGCCACTTAGTGCGCTGGTCGCTGCTGGTATTGCCGGTTTCGGTGGCTGTGGGGGCGATGGTGGCGTTCTTCTTGTGGTTACTGGAGGCTGCAACGCACATTCGTCAAGCGAACATGTGGCTGATCGGCCTGCTGCCTTTGGCTGGTATCGGCATCTATTGGCTCTATAACCGTTATGGTAAAAATGCCGAAGCGGGCAATAATCTGATCATGGATGAGATCCATGAGCCAGGGGGAGGGGTTCCATTTCGTATGGCTCCGTTGGTGCTGATTACGACGGTTATTACTCATTTATTTGGTGGATCGGCTGGGCGAGAGGGCACTGCAGTGCAAATGGGCGGCAGTGTGGCAGACTATTGTGCCAAGAAATTCGGCCTCAAGCATGAGGATAAGCGTATCTTATTGATGGCTGGGATGGCTGCTGGGTTTGGTGCGGTGTTTGGCACGCCTGTTACTGGGGCGATTTTCGCCTTGGAGGTGTTGGCAGTCGGCCGGATCAAATATGACGCGCTGATGCCGTGCCTGATCGCGAGTTTGGTGGCGGACATCGTTTGCACCTCGTTCCCGATTTCTCACACGCATTATCATATTGGATATTCAGCGAAGGAGGCGGTTGGAGCCTTGCCCTTTATTTCATTTGATTTGGTGTTGCTTTTGAAGGTGCTGATTGCGGGTGCTTGTTTTGGGTTGGCGAGTTATGGTTTTGCAGAGCTATCGCATCGACTCAAGGCGACGAGCCAGCAATGGATTACGCGTAAGTGGATGATTCCCGTGGTTGGCGCGCTGTTGGTGCTGGGGATTAGCGCGCTGCTGGGCACGACGGATTATTTGGGGCTCGGTGTGACTTCGCCCAATGAGGGTGGTGTGAGTATTATGTCGGCTTTCTCGGCGGGGGGCGCTGATACCTTTAGCTGGTTTTGGAAGCTGCTACTGACTGCGATCACGTTGAGTCTTGGCTTTAAGGGCGGGGAAGTGACGCCGTTGTTTTTCATCGGAGCGACATTGGGTAATACCTTCGCGATGCTTTCGGGGGCGCCAGTGGATTTATTTGCTGGGCTCGGATTTATCGCAGTGTTTGCGGGCGCGACGAATACGCCGCTGGCCTGCACGATGATGGGGATCGAACTGTTCGGCGCAGAGAATGCGATCTACTTCGGTTTAGCCTGTTTCACGGCCTACTATTTTAGCGGGCATACGGGGATTTACACCTCTCAGCGTGTGGCGGTGTCGAAGTTTCATACCACGGAGGCGAAAGAGTCGACGTTGAAGGAAATTAAAACCAACAAGAGGCAATACGGCCGTAAACCGCCCGTGGATTAAAGCTATGAGTCAGAACGAATTATTTGAGGCGCCGATTGAGTTTTTTAATCGTCACAGTGGTGAGGTTGAAACGGAGTCCGTCTATGGTGAGGCGTTCTTGCGCTGGGCGTATGGGAATCCGCTGGGGCGTCTGACGGTCGAGTTGGCGGTTAAGCGGTTGTGGTTCTCGCGTTGGTATGGCTGGCGCATGGATAAGCCTGCGAGTCGTGAGAAGGTGGCTCCGTTCATTCAGGACTATGGCGTGGATGTAGATGACTTTCTCGACCCCGCCGATAGCTATGGTTCGTTCAACGAGTTTTTCTATCGTAAGTTAAAGCTGAGTGCGCGTCCGATCGCGGCTGGCGAGCATGTGGCAGTGTTTCCTGCCGATGGGCGGCATCTGGCAATTGAAAATGTCAGTGCGGCTGACAACTTTTATATTAAAGGGCAGCGCTTTGATTTAGCGAAGTTTTTGGGTAGTCAGGCATTGGCTGCAGAGTTTGAAGGCGGTTCGATGCTTATTTCACGCCTATGTCCTGTGGACTATCATCGTTATCATTTCCCCGTCGGCGGTCAGGCCGGTGCGGCACGTATCTTAGATGGCAGTCTGCGCTCGGTCAGTCCTTTAGCGCTACGCCGCAAGCTGTCGATCCTGTGGGAAAATCGCCGTATGATTACTGAGGTGGAGTCCGCTGCGTTCGGCAAGATGGTCGTGATGGAAGTCGGCGCGACGTGCGTGGGGGGCATGCACTCGACTTTTGAGCCCAACTCTCAAATCGAGAAGGGTGCCGACAAGGGCTACTTCTCGTTTGGTGGCTCGTGTGTGACCACGGTTTACAAGAAGGGCGCGATTCGCCTCGATGACGATTTACTGGCGCAAGCTGCAGCAGGCCGCGAAGTTTACGCGAAGATGGGTGAGCAGTGCGGTGTCGTTGTTTGACGCGCTGCGTTTAGAAGCTCCAGAGGTAGCTCTTTTCCATGGCGAGCACTTCGCCATTGGAGTTTTTGATCGTAAATTTCCAGGCTGAAGGGATATCACTTCTCTTTGTCCAGTCCTGTCCTGTTAAACCGATGAAGATCTCTTTGGTCTTCGGTAGCTTCGATGGGAGTTCAAAGGTGTATGCTTGCTTGTCGAGGGTCTTCGGGGTGTAGAATTCACCTTCGATGTAAGTGCCCGCTGGCAGATCACGCACTTTCTCGTCGAGCATAAGCACGAAGTAGTATCCAGTTCGGTCGGTCTTATCAGTCCGAATGATCACACGATTGCCGCGGTTTTCCTTGCCTGTTAGGTATTCAGTGATGCGTTTAAATTTTACAGTTTCGATGTATCGAGGATTAATATCCAGTATATTTACGCTGGTGATTGCTGGCTTCTTTGTGGAAGCGCAAGAAATGCATAGGAGGCTGAGCAGGGCGAGAAAGAGAATACGCATGGTTGAGTAGATTCGTGAGGGGCGAGGGCTTGTCAATAGTCGCGTGCGACTCGTTGCGTGATTCGACACGTTGGCAATTTTTGTGATTGTTTTAGAAATGCTTGAAACTAAGTTAGGGAATGCTCGACCTTCTGCTAAATCGAATCCTACTTTAGTTCTCTCAACCATCTCGAATTATTATGCGCCGTATTTGCCTATTTCTCTCGTTCCTCCTTTCTGTTCAATTTGTAGCGGCTGCCAATGAGGCGAATAGTTCGCATCTGAAGGGTATTTACTCGCTCTACATGACAGTGGATACCTCGATGGCCACTGACATTCAATTGAGCGAACGACTTGATTTGAATGATATTATGGAGCTCCAGCTTCGACGTGGGGATGTGGATCTTAATACCTACGTGCTGAATCAGCCAGAGGTGAATATTCCATTGGTCGAGCTTTCGATTGATACTTCAAGCCGTATTGCTTCAGGCGAATTTGAACTGGTCGTGAAGGTTCGCGATTTTGTGACGATCGATCGTAATGGTGAAAAGACTGTCGCAACTGTTTTCGAAATGCGCCGCCGTGGCAGCTCTAGTTCCGGTTCGAAGCAAGTCGAAGTGATCAAAAAAGAACTGCGCGATATGATGGGCGATTTCGTCACGACATTCCGCGAAGTGAATCCGAAGAAGTAGTCTTTGTGTGTTACGCTACTTTACCAACTACGTTGCGGTGCCACGCGTAGCGTCTCGTAGCGACTGACGTCGACTTCTTGCACAAAGCGGCTCGGGTTCAGGCGCATCACTGTCTGTCCCTGTTGGTTGAGCATCGGATAGCTGAGGTAAAGCTCCTCCATGGCACGAGTCACTGCGACGTAAAACAGGCGGCGCTCTTCTTCGAGGTCACCGTCGTCAATGGTGCGCTTGAGCGGGAACAGGCCGTCGGCGAGTCCGATCACGAATACGATCGGAAATTCGAGACCTTTGGCTTGGTGAATCGTTGTTAAGCGTAAGCAGTTGAGCGCTTCGCTGGAATCACGCTCATTACTTTCGGAGGCGAGTAGCACGAGTTGTGAGAGTAGCTCTGCCATCGTGTCGAAGCGACTGGCGAAGCTGATCAAGCTCTGTAGGTCGTCAGCGCGCTCTGTCCAGTTCGGGTAGATCTCACGGATGAATGAGCTATACCAGCCGTCGAGGGCGAGTTGCACAATGGCATCAGGCGCTTCATTGGCCTGAGCCGCGGAGACTTCGCGGATTGTCTCCGCGAGGGACGGCCATTCTTCTTTGGCGTCGTTCGGCACTTTCTTCAGCACGGCCTCGGAGGTCAGCACCTCGCAAAAGTCTTTTTCTTCTTTCTCGGCTAATTTCTTAGTAAAGGCATGGATGCGCTCCGCGGTTTTCGGCCCAATTTTAGGCAACAGGCAGGTGAAGCGCATAAACGCAGACACGTCGGCGGGGTTGGAGGCGAAGCGTAGCTGTGCGGTAAAATCGCGAATGTGGGCTTGCTCAAAGAAACGCACGCCGCTGGTGATTTGATAGTCAATGCCACGACGGGTGAGTTCCATTTGCAGGTCCATCGCTTGATAGTGTGCGCGGTAGAGCACTGCGACTTCGGACAGGTCGCGGCCTTCATCGATTAGGCCTTCGATGCGCTGGATGATGAAGCTCGCTTGGGCGCGTGCATCCATAACGGGAGTGAAGTAGGGCTTCTCGCCATCGGGGCGCACGGGGCGCAGCTCTTTTGCGTAGCCCATACCTGCGGGTTGTGCGGCGAGCACAGCGTTGGCAAATCCAAGAATTTGCGGCGAGCTGCGGTAGTTGGTCTCGATCTTGTGCACCGTCGCACCGGGGTGGCGCTCGGTAAAGCGCATGATATTATCAAAGTCCGCACCGCGCCATGTGTAGATACATTGTGCATCATCGCCCACGGCCATGATCTGGTGATGCACGCCGAGGATGTCGACGATTTCGGACTGTAGGCGATTCGTGTCCTGAAATTCGTCCACCAGAATATGTTTAAAGCGCTCCTGATAGTAGGCGGCGATTTCGGGGTGTTCGCGTAGGAGCTTGAGCAGGTATTCGAGCAGATCATCGTAATCGACGACTTGCTGCTCTAGTTTTGTCTGGTGATAGACCTTATAGATGTCGGCGATTTTTTGCGCCATGCCATCGAGGAAGGGATAGTGGTCGTCGGCTTCGTCGAACACGCTGCGGCAGGTGTTGCGCGCATAGCTGATCATATTGTGCACGACCTTTGGCTTCGGGTTGTTCTTACCTTTGATGAATTTCGGGTCGACCTTGTTGATCGCGCTTTTCAGCAGGCTTTCTGACTCGGTCTCGTCGAGAATGGTGTAGTTGCGCATGAGGCCGACGGATTCGCCATGCACGCGGAGGATGCGTTGTGCGATGCTGTGGAACGTGCCGCCCCAGAGTTGGTGTTTCTTGACTCCTGTGAGTTCTTCGACGCGCTCCAACATTTCCTTCGCAGACTTATTGGTAAAAGTGAGCAGCAGAATTTCGTAAGGTTTGATGCCTTTATGGAGGAGGTAGGCGACACGATAGGTGAGGGTGCGTGTCTTGCCAGAGCCAGCGCCAGCGAGCACGAGCGCCGGGCCGGGCTCTGCTGTGACGGCGGCGTATTGTTCGTCGTTGAGCTCGGCTTCAAAGTCGATGGGGGCGAAGGCGCTGGATTCGGTGTCGTAGAAATCGGTCATTGCCTGCTATCAAGATTCTATAATGAGGCGAAGCGCAAAATAAAATTTGTCTTCTAGAGCGAGCGTTGACAATTGGGACGTATTCAGTTCGAAGTGTGTGTCATCTTTTAAATCGGCACAGCTCGTGCTGTTTTCGCAAATCCAGTTTGCATCGAGTCGTCCTCGCTATACGGTTGGCTCTATAAATTTTTAAAAAATATGAAACAGAAAATATTGATACTAACGGCATTGTTACCCCTCAGCTTGTTCGCGCATGACACTGCGACTACAGGCACAGCAGTGCATGGTGTAGAGCATGGTTTGTTGGCATTACTGCCAGTGGTAGCCGTGGTTGGTGCTTTGGGCTATGCGGCTTGGCGCTTTACTCGCGCCTCGCGCTAGTTGCTGTTAGACAGACGGCGTGCTGAGCACGCGGTTGAGCTTGCCGGAGACAAAACCTTCGGAGTCTAATTCTGTGTGTTCAAAGCCGATGACACGCATTTCTGTTTCTAAGGTCGATTGCAGTGCATGCAGTCGTTCGAGTTGCTCCACGGGCACTTCGATGCGGGCGTGGGTGTTGTAATGGCGCACGCGAGCCACTGGAAATCCATGGTCACTTAGTAGTGCTTCGGCGGATTCGATTTGGCGAAGCTTCTCGACCGTAACGCGTTCGCCGTAGGGGATACGAGAGGCCAGGCACGGGCTGGCAGGTTTGTTCCAGCAGTGAAGTGTGTGCTGTTCTGCGAGCTCGCGAACGGCGGTTTTGTCGATTTGGCATTCCACGAGCGGAGAGTGCACTTCGTATTCTTTGGCGGCTTCGAGGCCGGGGCGATAATCGCCGAGGTCGTCAAGGTTCGTGCCGTTTAGAATCCACCAACCAGCGGCGACTTCAGGCAGTGTGCTGAGTTCGTCATACAAGCTGTGTTTACAATAGTAGCAGCGATTCGATGGATTGCTTAAATAGTTAGGGTTCTCCATCTCACGAGTGGTGACGATACGCAGCGTGATGCCGTTCTCGTTCGCGAAGCGTTTGGCGTCGTCGAGTTCGGAGAGTTTCAGGCTCGGGCTGGCGGAGATGACGGCGATCGCTCGATCGGTGCCGAGGAAATGGTTCGCGAGATGTGCGACTAGCGAGCTGTCGACACCGCCAGAAAAGGCAACAATGGCTCCCGGGCACTTGCTGAACCATTCTTCTAGGCGTGTCATTTTTTTCATTCGCCTAAAAATGCTGCGCTTACTGTGGCTGTCAACTTGCCATCGCGATAAGCTCTGCTAAGTCATTTGTCATGTCTACTCTGCTTTATCAATGCCCCGCTGGTTTGAGCGGCGATATGAATCTCGCTGCAATGGTTGGTCTCGGTGTGTGTCCAGATTACTTGCGCGCTGAGTTGGCGAAGCTACCATATGATGGTTGGGCACTGTCCTTTGAGCAGGATATGCGTGCGGGGATTAGTGGCCTGCGCTGCGATGTGTTACTAACTCCTCAGTTCGAGACTTCTTTGGCAGCACATCCGCATGTGCATACTCCAGGGCACCAAGCCCACACGCATCGCACCTTTGCGGAGATTCGCTCAGCGATTGAGGCGAGCACTCTGAATGATCGGGTGAAACGGGATGCGCTAGCCTGTTTTACGGTATTGGCAGAGGCGGAAGGCGCAGTGCATGGCGTATCAGCGGATGAGGTGCACTTTCATGAGGTCGGCGCGATTGATTCGATCGTCGATATTGTGGGTGCTGCGATTTGTTGGGATTATTTAAACGTGGAGCGTATCGTGTGTAGCACGTTGGAAGTCGGGGGCGGCACAGTGAAATGTGCGCACGGTCGTATGCCTGTGCCGGCACCAGCGACCAGTCAGTTATTACAAGGCGTCGCATTGACCGCAGGTGCTAGCGATTTTGAATGCACTACGCCGACGGGCGCGGCTTTGTTAGTGGGGCGTGGCTGTGAGTTTGCGGCCGCGGCGCACGGCACTCAGGTGCAAGTTGCGCGTGGTATCGGGCAGCGTAAAGACCCGCGCCTGTCGAATGTCGTCTATGTGACTTTATTAGAGGAGCAGGTCGCTAGGAATGGCTCATTGCAACGCGACTCGGTGTGGGAGGTCGTTGCGAATATTGATGATATGACGACTGAGTCGGTCGCGTATTTGACGCAGCAGTTGTTGGATGCAGGCGCTCTGGATGTGTGGCAGGTGAGTGCGACGTTTAAGAAGAACCGTGTTGGAGTGGTGGTGCATGCGCTGGTTCATTCCGCGGAGTTAGACGCCGTCGAGGCCGCGTTCTTTAAGCACAGTCGCAGTATTGGTTTGCGTAAGCGCGAGTGGGAGCGTTCCAAGCTGCCGCGCGAATTGGTTGAATTTGAGAGTTCACTGGGGCGCGTGCGAGTCAAGCGAGCGACCCTGCCGAATGGCGACGTTCGCGACAAATTGGAGCATGACGATTGCGCCGCACTGGCCGCGCAGCACGGGCTATCATTGCTGGAGGTGCAGCAGCGACTTTTAACCGAATGGCAAAAAACACTATGAGCGAAATGCGTGAATTATTAGAGGCGGTGAGCCGTGGGGACGTTGATATCGATGAAGCGATGACGCAGTTGCGCGGCTATGAGGATCTCGGCCATAGTCGTGTGGATATCAGTCGGGCTTCGCGCAATGGCGTGCCGGAAGTCGTCTATGGCGCAGGCAAACGGCCTGAGCATCTACTAGATATTTTGGCCAGCCTGCAAAAGCATGGGAATGATATTTTGGTCACTCGCTTAGAGTCTGACGTGGCGGCGCAAGTCATTGAAACGTATCCAAGCGCTCAATACCATGAGGTGTCGCGACTTTTGAAGCTGCAGCGCGAGGCTCCGACGCTTGCCGAGCATACCATTGCAGTCGTGTGTGCAGGCACGTCCGATTTGCCTGTCGCAGAGGAGGTCTGTGTCACCGCCGAGTTTTATGGAAACCCTGTGCTGCGTGTGTTCGATGCCGGTGTGGCGGGCCTTCATCGCCTACTTGAAAGCATGGATGCGATTCGAGAGTGCCGTGTGGTGGTCGTGGTTGCTGGGATGGAGGGCGCGCTACCGAGTGTGGTTGGCGGCTTAGTCTCTGCGCCTGTGATTGCTGTGCCGACGAGTGTCGGTTATGGCGCAAGTTTCGGCGGGCTCTCCGCGTTGCTTGGCATGCTGAACTCCTGCGCGAGTGGCTTGAGTGTCGTCAATATCGACAACGGCTTTGGGGCGGGGTTCTTGGCTAGTCGTATTAACCAGTTGTAACGGTGCATTTGACTTCGTAGTTGCGGTTTTAGTGGCAATGGTTTCCTTCCCTTAGATGCAAATTATTCCTTCCAGTATGTTACCCGAGCGCGATAAAGATGCGTTACGTGTTTTCTTGGAAGGGTGCCGGCAAACGGCGCAGACGAAGAACCATTTTCAGATCGCGAGCATTTCATTGGCGGTGAAGCATATCGCGCCTTTGGCGGTGCTGCAGTCGATCTACGAGCCTGATGAATTGCACTTTTATGTCGAACGTGCGGCTGCTGAGGAAGCTCTGGCTGGGGCGGAAGCTGTGGCAGAGGCGACTTTTTCTGGGGCAGATCGGTTTGAGCAGGCGCAGGCGTTTGCCGATGAGATCACGGCGAACACCATTGTGGTCGGTGATTTGAGTGAGCCGTTTACTGGGCCGCACTTTTTTACCGCGTTCACGTTTAATGATACGGTGCCAAAGGGGAGTGCCTTTGCGCCTGCAACGATTTTCCTGCCGCGTTGGCAGGTCTCTCGTGCGAAGGGCAAATATGGCGCGGTCGCAAATATCCGCATTGATCCTGATGCTAACATTGATCAGCTGGTCGCTCGAGTATGGGGGGCGTATCAGAAATTTTCGATTTTTGATTATAGCACGGATACGGTCGAGGCCGAGCCAACTTCAACGCCAACAGTGGTTGAGCGTTCAGAGTTGGCGCCAGATGTGTATCCTCAAGCAGTGGCGCAAGCACTTGAGCAAATTGAGGCGGGCGCTTACGAGAAAATCGTGTTGGCTCGCGGCATCAAGTTGGAGGGCAGTGAGTCATGGCAACCGTTGGATGCGCTGAATCGACTGCGTGAACGCTTTGCGGGATGTTTTACTTTTTCATATGGTGGTGGCGGTGGTCGCAGCTTTATCGGCGCCACGCCAGAACGTTTGTTGAGCATTCGAGATGGGCAGTTGCTGACTGAGGCTATTGCAGGCTCGGCTCCGCGTGGTGTGAGTGCGGGCGAGGATGCTAAGTTTGCCCGTGGTTTATTAGAGAGTGAGAAGGATTTACATGAGCATGCTTGTGTCCGCGATTCGATCCTGCGCCGCTTAAAGGCTGTTGGAGTTTCGGGGCATGCAGAGAATGCGCCGCGATTATTGCAATTGGCGAATGTGCAGCACTTGAGGACGATGATAGAGGCCGAAGTGGGGAAAGAGGTGCACTTGTTGGATATATTACAAGAGATGCATCCGACGCCAGCTGTTGGTGGCACGCCGCGCGAGGATGCGGTTCCGAGGATTCATGATTTAGAACAGATTGACCGCGGACTCTATTCTGGAGTGGTGGGGTGGTTTAATCACCTGAACGAAGGCGAGATGGTCGTCGGCATACGCTCGGCGTTAATCGAAGGCAACGCAGCCCGCCTATATGCAGGCGCAGGCATTGTAGAAGGCTCCACGCCGGAGAAGGAGACGCGCGAGACGGAATTGAAGCTCCGCGCCTTGCTCGATGCATTGACTGCCTAGGATCCCTAGGGTGTAGCGGAATTGGAAACCCCACTCGGTGAGCGGTGAAAAGCGACAAGAGTGTCGCTTCTACATTTTGATGTGGGCATTAAAAAACCCTCAGTGCTTGAAGCGACCGAGGGTTTTAAATTGGCATCCCGTAGGGGATTCGAACCCCTGTTGCCTGGATGAAAACCAGGTGTCCTAGACCGGGCTAGACGAACGGGACGTGATGCGAAGTCACGGAAGCTACGTCTCATTGCATCCCCCGCAAGCCTTTTTTTAATATTTGTAGGAAATGTTTTTTATTGCCTCAGATGCTTAGTTGTAAGCATGAAAAAGGCCGACTCACGAATGTGAATCGGCCTTTTAAATGGGTGCAGGGACAGGATTTGAACCTGTGACCTTCAGGTTATGAGCCTGACGAGCTACCGGGCTGCTCCACCCTGCAATAAATTTATTTAAAACGATTTGAAGCAGAAAACCGTTTCTCTTCGTGCGGCTTGCCGTTTGAAGAAGTTGCGGACTAAATGTGTATGTGTGCTCCGTGTAAAGGGCTATTTTCATAAATTGTTCTTTTTATTTTTTTGAGGTCATTTGAGGATGACATGGGAGGAGGGGATGAGCTCTTTCGCTCTTGCGATCGTAATTGGAATGTAGCCTTCGCCTTCAAGGACATGCGAACTTTTGCAGCTCCTTGCTATGGCTTAGTGTCGAACTGTATGTGATGCCTCATGTCCTGTTGCCGAAGTTTGAATTCCTTATTTCAAACTTTTAGTTCTAGGCTGATTTGGGCGAAATGTCGGCATGCGCTCGTGTTGAGTTGGTAGTCGGCGTGTCATGGTTCGGTCTGATGGAAGCATCGGCTGGATGGCAAAGAGCGGATGTTGTGCGGACTTTCGTTGGGCTTGGCAGTGTGGGGCATGGTTTTATGGCAGAATGTTTAAGCTTTTGTTCGATTCCTGCTTTTTACGCTTTTCCTTGAGCGCTGGATCAACGAGAAGATAGGGCATGCCTTGGTATATATACCACGCCTTGAAGCAGCTATTCCCCTCGGGGCGCTTCTTTTCCTTTTTCTCACTGATGTCGATCGTGGGCGTGATGCTTGGTGTCTGCGTGTTGGTGATCGTGCAAAGTGTCATGAATGGCTTCGGTGAGGGCATTCGCTCGCGCTTGGTCGAGACGCAGGGCGACATTCGGATTCGCTCGAATGAAGTCGTCTACGACTGGGAGGCAGTGACTGAAGATTTGTTGGCGGAGGATACTGTGATGGGGGTGGCTCCGTTTGCGGAGGGTGTGATTATGCTCCAGCATGAGAATCGTCCGCAATTTCCGATGATCCGTGGGATTGACCCAGTTGCGGAGGAAGATGTGATCCCGCTACAAAAATTCCTGACCTGGGGTGATTTAGAAGAGTTTGATGACGATGGGGTCTTTCTTGGCGAGGGGCTCGCGCGGACTTTGAAGGCGCGTCCGGGATCGGTTGTCGAGGTGTTTACGCCGTTGATGTTGGAGCGCTTGAAGGAGGATGAGGTGCTATTGCCACGTGAGTTTACGGTGATTGGCTTGTTCCGCACCGGTTCGCCTCAGGTGGATGGGAACACCATGATTTCGACACTGCGCGTGATGCAGGAGTTGTATGGCCTTGAAGATGGAGTGCACGGGATGGTGTTGAAGTTGCGTCCCGGTGTGAGGGCGGATGAGTTTTCGGAAGAGCTGGAGGAGCGCGTGCTACGGCCTGGCTTGCGCGCTGTGAGTTGGATCGAGGCGAATGGGGAATTCCTATTTGTGATCGAGCAAGAGAAGCGGGTGATCTCGTTTATCATCATCTTTATTATCTTGGTGGCTTCGTTCTCAATCGCGATTGCGTTGATGATGGCGGTGCTGCGTAAGACGCGTGAGATTGGCCTATTGGTGGCAATGGGCGGGCGTCCGCATCAGGTGGCTTATAGTTTCTGCTTTCAGGGATTTGTGATCGGCACGATTGGCACTGTGGTGGGAATTGGCCTTGCGATCTTGTGTTTGCATTATCGAACAGGGATCTTGGCGGGCTATGCAACGTTGACGAATTCTCATGTTAATTTCCTTGGACAGTATGATGTGTATGAAATTCCGGTGCATTATTTGATGTCTGACTTTGTGGTCGTGACTTGTTTCGCGATTGTTATTTCCACGTTGGCGGGGCTGTTGCCTGCGCTGCGTGCGGCTCGATTAAAACCTGCTGATGCGTTGCGTAGTGAATAATTCAAACAATATAATACTAGAGGCGAAACAGCTGGGTAAGTCTTTCCCTTCGCCGGATGGTGCGATCTCGGTGTTGAACGGAATCGACTTTGAGCTACGTCGCGGCGAGAGCGTGAGTATTCGCGGTGAGTCGGGCAGCGGTAAGTCCACTTTGTTGAATGTGTTGTCGGGCTTGGAGACGGCGAACGAGGGCGAGTTGTTTTGGGATGGCAAGAAGGTGTCTGGGCGTTCGCTCTCGTGGTTGGCTGGTCAGCGCACGGGTTATATCGGATTTGTCTTTCAGTCGTATTATTTGGCGCCCGAGTTGAATGCGCTGGAGAATGTATTACTGGGCGCGCGTATTGCCGGGCGTATTAATAGCACGGTAAAGGATCGAGCGGAGGCGTTATTGAAGCGTGTGGGTATGGGACATCGTTTACGGCATGCTTCGACGAAGCTTTCTGGGGGGGAGCGTCAGCGTGTGGCAGTGGCGCGTGCTTTGATCAATGATCCACCGTTGGTCTTAGCGGATGAGCCGACCGGGAACTTGGATGAAGCGACTGGCTTGGCGGTGATGGAATTGTTGCTTGAGCTGGCAGGTGAAGAGGCGAAGAGTCTCGTCTTGGTGACGCATAATCCGGAATTTGCGCAACGCACACAGCGTCAGTTGACCTTGCATTTAGGGCAATTCAGTTAGAACAGTTCAAACATTCGTATAAGTATGGAGCATCGGAAATTACGTATAGGTTTTATTGGCGCGGGAGCTAATACGCGGCAGATGCATATTCCTGGGTTTCGGAAATTGGAAAATGTTGAACTTTCGGTGGTGGCGAATCGTTCACGCGCATCGGCAGAGAAAGTGGCTCGGCAGGAAGGGATTAAGCGTGTTGCGGATACATGGCAGGAGGTCATTGCTGATCCGTTCGTGGATGCGGTTTGCATCGGCACTTGGCCGAATATGCATGCGGAGTTGACGATTGCTGCGTTGGAAAGTGGCAAACATGTGCTGTGTGAAGCACGTATGGCGTGTGACCTTGAGGAGGCGCGCCGTATGTATGCCGCTGCTCAAGCGCACTCTGATTTAGTGGCGCAAGTTGTGCCGGCACCGTTCTCATTGGATTTTGATACGACGATACGTGAGCTGATTGCTGATGGGAAGTTGGGCGATTTGTTGGAAGTGCGCATCGTGCATACGGGCGGGCAATCGGCTTCGCCAGACGCGCCGATGACGTGGCGCCAGGATCGTGGCTTGAGTGGTAACAATGTGCTGACGATGGGCATCATGCATGAGACGGTGCAGCGCTGGGTTGCCGATGAGCCGGAGTGGTTGATCGCGGATGGCGCGGTCTTTCAAGCGACGCGTCAATATCCGGAAGCATCCGAGCCGTCGACTGTTGAGGTGCCTGAGAGTGTGAGTGTTTTGGGGCGATTCGGGCAGAGCGGTGCTCGAATGATCTATCATTTCAGTGGTGTCGAATCAGGTAAGTCGAGGATGGAGTTCCGTTTGAACGGTTCGAAGGGGGCGCTGCGGTTTGATGCGTTTCAAAAGCAGCTGTTCTACAGCGAGGCAGGCGCGACGGAAGAGCGGAAGATTACGATCTCTCGGGCGCAAAGTCGTGGCTGGCAGGTCGAAGCCGATTTTGTGAGATCGATCCGTGAGCATGCGCCGATTGAGTTGACCTCGTTTGAGCAAGGCGTGCGCTATATGGCTTTTACCGAGATGGTGGCAGAATCTTTGGCGAAGGAATCCGCCCGTGCGCTCTGGCCATTGAGTTAGTATGTTCGGAAATAGCTGGTTTTTCTTTTAAGCAAATGGCATAGGAATGGCTACACTTTCTAATACCTATTGATACATTCCTTCTGACATGTCTGACCGAAAAATCCTGAGCACTTACGAAAAGGCACTCGCCCTGAATCTTGATCCCGTTCCATACGGAGTCTTTGCCGAAATTGGCGCAGGGCAGGAGACTGCTAACTGGTTCTTTCGTGTGTCTGCGAGTGCTGGAACCGTGGCGAAGACGATTTCTGCGTATGATATGACAATGAGCGATGCGATCTACGGAAAGGCATCGCGGTATGTGTCGCAGTCGCGGCTCAGTTCGATGCTCGAATATGAGTATGACTTGTTGGAGAAACGCTTGGCGCCAGAGCGTGGTAAGGACACCACGTTTTTCTCGTTCTGTAATACGGTTCGTGCGCGTGGCTACAAGGATACCGCGGAGTGCCATGGTTGGTTGGGTGTGCGCTTGCAATTAAAGCCGAATACGCCGCCCTGCGAAATTGTCTTACACCTGCGTCTGTTAGATGAGACGAATCAGGATCAAATGGAGGCGCTTGGGAAAGTTGGCGTCAATCTGATTCATGCTGCGTTCTACTATCGTGATAGTTTACAGCGTTTTGTCGAGTCGTTGGCGGATGGCCTAGTTGGTGGACGTGTGGAAGTGGATATGTTGCGTTTTAGTGGCGAAGGGTTTCGCTATGTAGATAATCGCCTGTGTGCGCTGCAACTCGTGCAGAGTGGATTGACGGATGCTGCGATGTTTAATGAGGAGGGCGAAGTCGTGCAGGCTGCCGACGCCCTATATAAACGCCCGATTTTGTTGCTGCGTGGTAGTTTTAAACCAGTCTTGAAATTGCATTTAGATATGATTCGCCAATCGCGTGCGGTCTTTTCGAAAGTGATGACACAGGAGCATCAGGAGCGTTCGATCGAAGTGTGTGAGATTAGTATGAATAATTTACTGCGCGATGGTGCGGTGGATCATGGTGATTTTCTTGATCGTGCGGATGCATTGCAGGCGCTTGGTAAGACCGTGCTGATTTCCCGCAGTGCAGAGTTTCATCGAATTGCGACCTATCTGAGTCGCTATACCGCAGAGCCGATTGCGATTACGCTGAGTATTGGTTTGCTCAATGAATTGTTTAAAGAGAAGTGGTCTGCAAATCTGGCGGGTGGCATTTTGGAATCCTTCGGACGATTGTTCAAAAACCGTGTGCAGCTTTTTGTCTATCCTTGGCACAATACGCAAAGTATGGAGCTTGTGACGGCAGAGAATTTTAAGGCGCCAGAAAATTGGCAGTTCTTCTACCAGCACTTGATGCAGAATGGTCGCATTCGGCCAATCGGTGTCGGTGACCCTGGTTTGTTGGCAATGACCAGTCGTAAGACGATGAAACTGATTGATGCCGGAGGCACCGATTGGGAAAAGTGGGTGCCAGAAGAAGCGCATCAAATGGTGCGACGCATGCAGACGGGGAGTTGATCCCGGCACAGCGCAGCATTTCGAATGAACGCTGGGTGAATCGGCTCGTTTAGTCGATTTCGCTACGAAAGCATCGATAGCCGATTATAGAAACTGTAATTCCTAAGGTGGCGATGCCGATCATCATTACTATATCCATACGGCGTAGTATTTGAGTTGAAAAAAGCAAGGGACGAAGTGGGTGCACTAAAACCCCCTAAACTGTCTCGGTGCACCCCCTCGTCCAAATCATGTGTGATACCCATAAAACAACATGATTAGGACATTTTTGTGATAAAGTGCAGGTTTGGCGATTTTTTAAACTAGTCCTTTGGGACTAGTTCGACCGTTTGGACTTTGCTAGTGGATGTTTTTGGTGTGCGGTTATTGATGTGCCGTTGCTCAGCTTTTTGTGGTGATAGTTTCGTAAATCTGTTGTATTGACATTGTTACTACACTTTACATATTTTTATAGTGTCGCATGCGACGTAATTATGAGTAGCGAAACTACAAGCCCCTTAACTTTCGACCTACAACAAGATCTGCTTAATAAACTTAAGCAGGTTCAAAAAAAAGTCGGAGCACGTTCTCTTAGCGAAGTTGTTCGTTATGCAGTGAGTGTATTCGATTCGTCAGGTCTTGATCTTAAACCAACGTCACACCGGCAGATCTCCGTGCGTCTATCAACTGAGCTTCGCGGGCGACTCGTTCGTTTGAGTAAGCAGAAGAAGGTAAGCGTTGGTGAGTTGTTACGTGCCGCATTGGATTCTCTACCAACTGAATTGTCGGACTTTAACCTCAAACAAACTATGCCGAAGAAAAAAACTACTACCAAGAAAAAGGCGGCCCCCAAAGTCGTCAAAAAAGCTCCAGTCAAGAAGGCTGTTAAGAAAGCCGTGAAAAAGAAAGCCGTGAAAAAGGCAGCACCTAAGAAAAAAGTAGCCGCTAAAAAAGCAGTGAAGAAGGCAGCTCCAAAAAAGGCTGTTAAGAAAGCTGTGAAAAAGAAAGCCGTGAAAAAGGCAGCGCCTAAGAAAAAAGTAGCCGCTAAAAAAGCAGTGAAGAAGGTAGCTCCAAAAAAGGCTGTTAAGAAAGCTGTGAAAAAGAAAGCCGTGAAAAAGGCAGCGCCTAAGAAAAAAGTAGCCGCTAAAAAAGCAGTGAAGAAGGCAGCTCCAAAAAAGGCTGTTAAGAAAGCTGTGAAAAAGAAAGCCGTGAAAAAGGCAGCACCTAAGAAAAAAGTAGCCGCTAAAAAAGCAGTGAAGAAGGTAGCTCCAAAAAAGGCTGTTAAGAAAGCTGTGAAAAAGAAAGCCGTGAAAAAGGCAGCGCCTAAGAAAAAAGTAGCCGCTAAAAAAGCAGTGAAGAAGGCAGCTCCAAAACAGGCTGTTAAGAAAGCTGTGAAAAAGAAAGCCGTGAAAAAGGCAGCGCCTAAGAAAAAAGTAGCCGCTAAAAAAGCTGTTAAGAAGGCAACACCTAAGAAGGCGACTCCTAAGAAGAAGGCTAAGAAAAGAGCGAAGAAGAAGTAGTTACGCTTTTACCTAGATTTAGAGACTAGGCTAGGCTTGCTTTTGCTTAGGCAGAGGTTTTGATTCTGCGCTCTCGACACATCGCTACCCGAGTTGATGTATCGAGAGCGCATTTTTTGTCATGACCAACCAAGCTAAACTATCCTCCTGGGCCAGTAACATCGCGCCGTCGCCGACGCTGGCTGTAGATTCAAAAGCAAAAGAGCTCAAAGCAGCAGGCGAGGACGTCTGTGGTTTTGGTGCCGGTGAGCCGGATTTTGATACTCCGGAATTCATCAAAGAGGCCTGCATTCAGGCGATTCGCGAGGGTAAGACTAAATATGCGCCGGCACCTGGTATTCCTGCGCTGCGCGAGGCACTTGCCGCGCACTACCGCACTCATAATGGCGTCGAAGGCGTCACTGCGGCTCAGATCGTTGTCAGCCCTGGTGGTAAGTATTCCTGCTATCTTGCGATTCTCGCAGTGGTGAGCCCTGGCGACGAAGTTATAATTCCTGCGCCGTATTGGGTCAGCTATCCGGAAATGGTGAAACTCGCAGGTGGAGTGCCAAAGACCGTGTTTGCTGGTATCGAAAGTGAATTTAAGATCTCTCCAGAGCAATTGCGCGCGGCGATCACGCCGAAGACACGCATGGTGATTATCAATAGCCCGTCCAACCCGACCGGTGCGATCTACTCTCCCGAAGAGCTCAAGGCGTTGACCGAGGTCGCAATCGAGGCCGGGATCTACATCATGTCCGATGAGATCTACGAGCATCTCCTCTATGATGGTGTGAAGCACGTCAGCCCTGCGTCATTCTCCAAGGAAGCGGCGGATTCTGTGATCACAGTCGCTGGATTTAGTAAAACGTTCTCTATGACAGGCTGGCGCCTCGGCACATTGATGGCACCTCTGCCAGTCGCGAAGGCCGTCGCCAACCTACAGAGCCAGACCAGTTCGAATGCGACCACGTTTGCGCAATACGGCGCATTGGCTGCCATGCAGAACTGGGATCAGTCGATGGAAGCCGTTCAAGGTATGCTCAAAGTTTTCGATGCACGGCGTCTGCGTCTGCTAGAAGGCCTACGTGCGATTCCAGGTGTCGAATGTGCACGTGCGCAAGGTGCGTTCTATCTCTTTCCTAATATCGAGAAGCTCGGCTTGTCAGATAGCGAGTTTGCTGCACGTATTCTCGAAGAAGAGAAGGTGGCTGTCGTCCCTGGTAGTGCATTCGGTGCGGATGGATACATTCGCCTCAGTTATGCGACTTCCGACGAGGTCATTGATAAAGGCATCGAGCGCCTCGCCCGTTTCTGCGCGAAACTGGGCTAAGTTTAAAGGCGGACACTCTAGTCCGCCTTTTTCTTGCCTGTGCTTAGTGCGGCCATTTTAAATTTTCAAAAACACTACAAGACCTACTCATTATGAGCGATAAAGCTAAAATCATCTATACAATCACTGACGAAGCGCCGGCACTTGCTACGCATTCGCTGCTTCCGATCATTGCAGCATACACCAGCGCGGCTGGCGTGGCAGTTGAAACCCGCGACATCTCCCTCGCAGGACGCATTCTTGCAAATTTCCCAGATGCGCTGACAGAAGATCAACGCGTTTCCGATGCTTTGGCTGAATTGGGCGATCTTGCGAAGGCGCCGGATGCCAACATCATTAAGCTGCCAAATATCTCTGCGTCTGTGCCGCAGATGAATGCAGCCATTGCTGAGCTTCAATCCCAAGGCTTTGCGCTTCCAGAATATCCAGAAGTAGCGACAACCGACGAAGAAAAGCGCGTCAAAGGTATCTACGACAAGATCAAGGGCAGTGCGGTGAACCCCGTTCTCCGTGAAGGCAACTCCGACCGCCGTGCTGCGGGCGCTGTGAAGCAATACGCTAAAGACAATCCACACCGTATGGGTGCCTGGAGTGCGGACTCGAAGTCCACTGTCTCTAGCATGACTGCTGGTGATTTCTTTGGTAATGAGAAATCTGTCACGATCCCTGCCGCTACCACAGCGAAGATTGAACTTGTCACTTCCGAAGGCACAACTGTGCTCAAGGATGATCTCGCACTGTTAGCAGGTGAAGTCTTGGACGCGACATTCATGAGCGCCGAAGCACTCCGTGAATTCCTCGCTGGCGAAATCGCTGCGTCGAATGCAGCGGGCATCCTGTTCTCATTGCACATGAAGGCGACGATGATGAAGGTCTCTGACCCGATCATTTTCGGCCATGCCGTGACTGTCTTTTTCAAGGACGTGTTCGAAAAACACGCTGCACTCATTGATACACTTGGTGTGGACGTGAAAAATGGCTTTGGTGACCTGTATTCTAAAATCGATTCTTTGCCAGCTGATAAGAAGGCAGAGATCGAAGCAGACATCGCAGCGGTCTATGCATCTGCTCCAGATATGGCGATGGTCGACTCTGACAAGGGCATCACCAATCTCCACGTGCCAAGTGATGTGATTATCGATGCGTCCATGCCTGCTGCGATTCGCACATCCGGCCAGATGTGGAACAAGGCGGGTTCACTCCAAGACACCAACTTCGTAATTCCTGATCGCTGCTATGCAGGCGTCTATGCTGCTACTGTTGACTTCTGTAAGAAGAACGGCGCGTTCGATCCAACCACAATGGGCACTGTGCCAAATGTTGGACTCATGGCCCAAAAGGCTGAAGAGTATGGTTCGCATGATAAGACATTCGAAATTCCAGCAGCCGGCACGGTTCGCGTAACAGACGCGGACGGCACTGTGTTGCTTGAGCATACAGTCGAGCAGGGCGACATCTGGCGTGCATGCCAAGTGAAGGACGCACCGATCCGCGACTGGGTGAAGCTTGCGGTGACTCGCGCACGTGCATCCAACACACCTGCGATCTTCTGGCTCGATGCTGAACGTGCACATGATGCGCAACTCATCGAAAAGGTGAACCTCTACTTACAAGACCACGACACCGCTGGTTTGGACATTCGTATCCTCGCACCGGTCGCGGCGACTGAGTTGACGCTGCAACGTGCGAAGGATGGCGAAGACACGATCTCCGTAACTGGTAATGTCTTGCGCGACTACCTAACCGATCTCTTCCCGATTCTTGAGCTTGGCACCAGTGCTAAGATGCTCTCCATCGTGCCTCTTATGAATGGTGGCGGTCTTTTCGAGACTGGTGCAGGTGGTTCGGCTCCGAAGCACGTGCAGCAATTCGAAAAGGAAAATCACTTGCGTTGGGATTCCCTCGGCGAGTTCCTAGCGCTCGGCGTTTCTTTGGAGCACCTCGCTGCGGTATTCAGCAACGACAAGGCGCAGACGCTTGCCGACACGCTTGACGTGGCCAATACCAAGTTCCTCAAAGAGAACAAGTCGCCGTCTCGTAAAGTCAACGAACTCGATAATCGTGGCAGCCATTTCTACCTCGCACTTTACTGGGCACAGGCACTCGTTGCTCAAGATAAGGATGCCGAGTTGAAGGCACGTTTCACGCCATTGGCTGAAGCATTGACCGCCAACGAAGCGAAGATCGTCGACGAGTTGAACGCCGTGCAAGGCGTGGCCATGGACATCGGCGGTTACTACCGTCCCGACTTGGCTAAGGCACAAGCAGCCATGCGCCCGAGTGAGACGCTCAACGCCGCACTTGCTGCGCTGTAGGTTCGGTCTTCATTCTTTAAAAGCAAAAGCCCCCGTCGCAAGACGGGGGCTTTTTCGGTTATTCGAAGCTCACTGAATGACATCGACACCATATGCTTGAAATTGAGCATCATAGGTAATGACCGGAGAGTTGAGCCGTTGGCTCTGAGCAATGATGATGCGATCAAAGGGATCGGCGTGGTGGTCGGGGAGTTCGAAGGTATTTGCAAAGTCTCCAGCTGTGACAGCTTGCTCGGTGAGTTCGTAAGTTTCGATGCATGCCTGCCAGAATTCAGTGGGACTTTTGAATTGGGCTAGATCTAGTTGGCTGCGCTTATGTTTAAGGCTGATTTCAAAGAGACTGCAGCTTGATAGATGAACCTGATCGGCCGAGGCGATGCTCTTGAGGCAGGCGTTGCTCAGCTTCTTTTGTGCGATACCGGCTAAGGATAGGAGACCGCAAGTATCGAGGATTATATCCATCCTTGAATGTCTTTGGCATCAACGGGAGCGATTGCGTCGTCGATGCTAATGGGGGACTTGCCTTTGACCAATGGCTGAACACTGCGCGGCTTCCTTGTGTGTGGCACTAGGTCAAACCACGGTTTGCCGTTCTTACAGATCGTCACGACTTCACCAGCATTGGCGAGGTTGCCGTATTTGCTCAGATTGTTTTTTGCCTCTCGAATCGCTACATTCATGAGGTGAAATGTAGCTACGGTGTCTACAATTTTCAATTGTTAGATCCAGTCATGTATTCTCCGCTAATAAATATTCAAAAATTTTGAACGTTGAGCCTACTGGCACGTCTAAGCTTACATATAAACTTAGTATGTAGTAACTTTGTTTGTTGTTTGTTTGAGAAGCGCCGTCCGAATATCCGGGTGGCGTTTTTTGTTATTCGATGACTAGTGCTGCCGCTCCAAGGATCGCGGCATCGCCCATAGGTAGTGCGGATTCGATGATCTTGATCTTGTTTTTGTAGGGAGGGATCAAGTGGTGCTCGAAGGACTTACGGGTGGGATCAAGTAGGATTTTACCTGCTTTGACAGGGCCACCAAACAGGAAGAATGCCGCAGGACTGGTGACCAGCGCGGTGGATGCCAAGGCTTCTCCTAAGAGTCGGCCCGTGAAGTCCATCGTGGCTTTGGCGACTCTGCCGCCTTGTTCGGCAGCTTCGGCTATGTCTTTAGCAGTGAGCTCGCCGATGGGCATGTGATCCAACGAAGTCTGTCCGCCAAGTTGAGCGAGCATTTCGAAGAAGGTGCGTCGAATGCCTGTAGCCGAACAGTAATTCTCCAAGCTGCCGCGTCGGCCAAAGCCACAGTAGCGACCATCTGGGATTACGCTAATGTGGCCGACTTCTCCGGCAAAGCCGTCGTGACCATACACGAGCTGATTGTTCACGAATACGCCACTGCCTAGGCCAGTGCCGAGTGTGATCATGATGAAGTCGGAATAGTCTTTAGCCGCTCCGAAAATCTTCTCTCCGATGGCGGCAGCGTTGGCGTCGTTGGTCAGATCAATTTTCGGTAGATCCAGTCGCGCCTCCATGAGCTCGACGAGTGGAACAATACCTTTGAAGTTGAGATTGGGCGCATGCTCGATGCAGCCGCTGCGGTGGTTGCCATTGGGAGCGCCGATGCCGAGACCAAGCCACTCGATGTCTGTGTGAGCGCTATCACTCGCAGTCGCAGTCATCACTGCACGCACCGCTTCGGCGAGGCGGTCGCCATACAGTGTTGCATCGCTATAGTCGCCGGTGGGGAAGGTTTCTTTATACAGCACGTGGCCGTCTGCAGAAACTGAGCCGACACAAGTGTTTGTGCCGCCGATGTCGGTGCCGAGTGAGATTTTCATAGGAGATAGGCTGATTGAGGAGGAGGAGAACACTTTAGGGAGTGTTGGCTCTAATGTATGGAATACTTCCAGAAAGAGGGGATTCGAGATGATTGGAAGCAGAAAATGGATTGATTCTGATTCTTGCCGAGGCTGTATAAGCGAGTATAGTGGTTTGTCTATGAATATCTATTTATTGCGTCACGCCCAAGCTGAGTCGAGCTATCCAGATAGTCAGAGAGTGTTGAGTGCAAAGGGTCGAGCTGATGTAGAGCGCTTAGGGGGATTCTTGCGCTCCAAGGACACACCGCTACCGCCAGTGTTGTGGTGCAGTCCCTATCGTCGAGCTCAAGAGACGGCGGGGTTGTTGCTGGAGGCATGGGGGGATGCGATCGAGCAACGGCGCGATGAGATGCGCTTAGAGCCAGACATGAATCCAGCCTCCGTTGCGAAGGGCTTGCTCGAAGTCGGCCAAGATGTGCTAGTGGTCGGGCACAATCCAAATATTACGATTTTGGCATCCTTGCTGTTGAGCGCAGAGCGGGGGCGCACGCGCACGAATTTTGACACCTGCAATATGGCTTGCTTGAAGGTGAATCCGATTGAGAACTTTGGTGAGGTCGGGCCGTGTGAACTGAGTTGGATGCTGGACCCTCGGATGTTGTAAGGGGCAGGATAGAACCTTCCCCTGGGCGCTTTATCAGTGCTATTTGTGGTTTTTTAAATGAGGGATTGCCTTTATTGCCGAGTGCGAAGGTGTAGATTGAGAGCATGAATCGCCCCTTTACCCTTTTCTCTTTGCTGTTCGCTTCTGTTGCGGCGGCTTCTGCAATCAATACACCGACCGCTGGCGTGGCACTGCCTGCTGGGCCAGCAACTATTGCGCTGGAATGGACGGATACTGCGACGGATGAGACCGGCTTTCAAATCGAGCGCAGTGTGAACGGCACGTTTCCTGGAGTATTGGTCGCTGATGAGACGGACCTGCCGACTGATTCGAGGTTCTTCTATGATCGCGGCCTAGCTGTAGAGACGGAATACTACTATCGAGTGCGTGCGGTGGATGACACGCTCTCTTCGAATTGGTTGAGCCTCGGTTCAGCCACAACCACGGCGAAGATGAACATTATCTTTTTCCTCGCCGACGACATGGGCTACAAAGACATCGTAGCGTTACGTAATCCAGCGATTGATGGACCAACGATTTATGAGACTCCCGCCTTGGATACGTTTATCGAGCAAAATGCGCTGTCTGTGAACAATGCCTATTGCTCTGGCCCGCGTTGCGTGGTGGCGCGTCGTTCGATTCAGGTCGGTAAGTATGATTGGCGCCCTGAGGCGGTGCCGAGTAATGACTACTACGTCGATCATGCTGGTGATCCGACAGGTGGAGGCATTTGGGCCGGTGGCACCACTGTTCAGGGTTCTAAGGCAGGGCAGGGTGTTTCGATCCCTTACGATAATGTCACCTATGGCGAAGCGGTGAAGGCTGCGGGTTATCGCACTTGTTTTATCGGTAAATATCACTTGGGGGAGTCGGATACTGCTGACAAACCAACTGGCTATGTGTTCGGTGATCAGCCTGGGCGTGGACCGATTGCTCAAGGCTACGATGTCAGTATCGCTGCGGGTCATGCCGGAGCGCCGCCTTCGTCGTATTTTGCTTTGCTCAACCAGAATGCAGGAGCGAATGGAGCCTATACTTTTGAGCTGCCGGATATGGATAGTGCGACCTATGGCACAGCTGCACCAGTCGCTGGCGAATACATCACCGACCGTATGACGGCGAAAGCAATCGGGTTCATTGATGATGCGATTAATAATCAAGCTGGTGAGCCATTTCATCTTACGCTGGCGCACTATGCGGTGCATACGCCCGCGGAATGTAAGGACAATGCGAACTCGACGGACGGTAAGGGGCACGAGTATTTCCAAGCAAAGAAAGAGAGCATGGCCGCTGAGTTTGCTGCGCATCCAGCTGGCAGTAGTGCATTGATCACAGATTATAGCACCAAGACTCGCGTGTGGCAGGACAACCCAGTCTATGCGGGGATGATGAAGTCCTATGACGATAGCTTTAATGAACTGGTGACATATCTAAAGGCGACGGATGATCCACGCGTTCCAGGTTCCAAGCTGTTTGACACGACGATCATCGTGGTCTCTGCGGATCATGGCGGTAAGTCGACTACGCCGATTGATGATGGCAAGTCCGTCGAGGCCGCGGATGGTTCTGATACGGTAAATCCACCGGCAGTTTATGTGCCTGCGGATAATGCTTATAAGTCTGGGAACGGAAATACCTACAGCTCGTATCCCACTTCGAACTACCCCTATCGTCAGGGGAAGACATGGGTCTATGAGGGCGGGCTCAAAGTGCCATTCTTGATTTATTATCCCGGCCTAACCGCTGGTGGCACGCAGACCGACGCCTTTGTGCATCATGCTGATTTGTTTGCGTCCTTCGTCGATATGGCAGGCGGCACGCAGCAACCGGCAGAAAGCACGGACTCGATCAGCTTTATGCTCACCGCCGCCAAGCCAGAAGCTTCCGCTCGCGATGAAATGCACCACTTCTTTACCAATGCCAATACGGGCACCGGTAACCCAGCGCTTGCTGCGTATCGTAAGGGCGATTACAAACTGCTCTACTTTATGGTGCAGCGTAAGGTGGAACTCTATAACATCGTGTCTGATGTGTATGAGCGTAACGATCTCTCTGCGAGTCGCCCAGATCTAGCAGCCGAAATGCTGCATGAGATCTATCAACAAGCACTCTCCACTGGTATGAAGATGCCGGCACCTGGCTCTAATACTTGGACGAGCGAACAGTCTATTTTGATCGATAATGGAGTGATCGGAAGTTTGCCGGCGGTGCCAGATGCCGATCCCACTTGGGTCGGAGCAGGTGCGGAGCAAATTTCTCCGCGCACGATTGAGTTGAATTGGGCAGTCAATGCCAGCAACGCGACACACTCGGTGATTTATCGCACTTCGGAGCCTGATGGCGAAACCTCCTACCGTGAATATGCATATGTGCCTGCGGGAGTGACGACCTTTCGCGACTACGACCTCGTCCCAGGCGGAAAGTATAAATACCGCGTTGAATCTGAAAATTTAGGAGGTTGGGCAGCAGCGCGCACCTCGAATGATACCGTGACGCTAGGTGCTGGTTCAAATCTTCAGATCGTGGCAAATGATGATACGATCACGACTGTCCCAGGCGAGTTGCGTATCATTAACCCATTGCTCAATGACGGGGGAGAAGGAGCATTGACGATTACTGCGATTACGCTGCCGACGGTGGGCAGTGCGTCGATTGAAAATGGTAAGATTCATTACCAGGCGCCTGCCGAATTCGCGGGTAGTGTGACGATGACTTATACCATTGAAGATGGAGTGGGGCAGGCGGATACAGGGGAGATCGAGCTGACGCTGCCACAGTCTGAGAGTTTGAATACATTGGAGCGTTGGGACTTCAGTGAGGTGGCGAATACAGAGTTTGGTAATACGACTAGTTTGACTGGTTTAGCTTTTGCATCGATTTCACCTGCAGATTCTGTGCAAACCGATGGTGCCGGGCACTTAGTATTTTCGAAGGTGTCGACGACGGGGAATTCATCCAAGAATACGACCGCATCGATCGCCGGAGCACCGTATGCCAGCGGACAGTATCAGCTAGAGATGATGTTTAGCTCAATTGATTTGGATGATGCAGCTACCACCACGGCTACAAAGGTCGGTTTTGCGTTTCGTGATAATAGTGATGGTTCAGACTTTGGTTTGATTCGTTTTGCGAAGGCGTCGACCTCTGAAATCAATTTAGAGCTTCAAATGTATGATACCGATAAGGCTGGTGGAGCAGGGTTTGTTGTGCAGGCGTTGAAGACATTTAATTCAGTGAACCTTAGCGATATGGCTGTTCGTGCGACCTTGGACATGGATGCAACACCGATGACGATCGCAGTCGAGCTGTCAGAGGCAGGTGGTAGTTTTCAAGACTTGGGCACTTATGAGGTGGAGAACGCAGACGCGACGAGTTTTGATCGCTTGAAAATACAGAGTAATATCGGTGGATTGGCGGGATCCGACTCATTGCAATTGGATTATTTGAATTTATCCGAACTGTTAGATGCGTCTTCGATTTACGATGCCTATGCGTCCGCATATGACTGGGGCGGTGTTAAAGAGACGGGCCCCAATGATTCACCGGCAAGCGATGGACTCACGAATTTCTATAAGTTCGCATTTGGTTTAGACCCACTCACGCCCTCTACGGGTCATGTTACCTCGCTCGTTGAAAATGGGGCAGGGCTCGATATCCGCTTCACGCCTGTGCGTGATACCACCGAAGTGATTTATACCGTGGAACGCGCGACTGATTTAAACGATTGGGATTCTGAGACTCCAGTCGTAGTGGATTCACCTGCTGGCCAAGAAGTGTCGGTGCCGCTTCCAGGTGTCGATCGAGGATTTGGCCGTGTAAGACCGAGCATTTAAGCTTGGCTCATGGCCTCAACTACAAGTGCGTGTTTATTATGGGATGAGCACGCGCTTTTTTTATATATTTATGAGGTTGTCTGCATCGCAGACTTTGGGTTGGGTCTTGCGCTATGAGCACAGAGACAGATTTACAGGAACGTAGTGGATGCACTTGCGAGTTATGTGGCGCAGCCGAAGATTTGGCAGTTTATGAAGTGCCGCCGACATCCGATGGCACCGCTGATGAGGCGGTATTGCTCTGTGTTAACTGCCGCGAGCAGATTGCAAATCCTGATAAGGTTGACGTGCACCATTGGCGTTGCCTGACCGAAAGTATGTGGAGTGAAGTGCCCGCTGTGCAGGTCATGGCGTGGCGACTGTTGACGCGACTGGGCGAGAGTGAAGCATGGGCGCAGGACCTGCTTGATTCCTTGTTTCTTGAAGACGATGTGCAGATCTGGGCAGAGGCGGAGGCCAAGGAGGCCGCGTCCGTGCTTAAGTATATCGACTGCAACGGCGCAGAGCTCGCCGCGGGCGATACCGTGACTTTGGTCAAAGATTTGGTCGTCAAAGGTGGCGGTTTTACCGCGAAGCGTGGCACCGCCGTGCGTCGTATTCTGCTAGATCACAACAATTCGGACAATATCGAAGGCCGCGTGAATGGTCAGCATATCGTGATTCTCACGAAATATGTGAAGAAGGCGTAGTGTGTGTGAGTCGGGGCTTTGCTTGCGAAGACCGTTGACTCATTCATTTGTAGGGGTGCTGCTTGCGGCACCCGCGAAACTACGAGACGTTTCAAGAGGCCTCAGCACCATCGGTCGTTTGTTGCTTCTGAGCTCTTCATCTGACTCCTCATTTTAATCATAATCGGGGAGTAGTAATAGAAGACCCTACGGATTCACATAGAGGATAACGATTATGACGTTGAAATCGGTTTTTTAGGCAGCTGCTAAGCAACCGCACTATAAATTATACCAACATGCGACTAAAACTGGTAAAAAGGTTTAACCGCAGAGATCGCAGAGATCGCAGAGATCGCAGAGTGCGCCGAGGAGATGGGGAGGGCTGCGTGAAATGCTCTGCGTCAGCTCTCAGCGTGCTCTGCGATCTCTAGCGTAGCGGGCGGTTAACAAATACAGCTGAAAAGTATTCACAGTGGTCTTCCCTTCGATGGCTACAGACTACCAGAAAATGTCAAAGGATGGTATTACTCAGCCACCAACGCATCCAGCATCTCAAACAGCACGGCTTGCATCGCCTCGTAAGTCGCTTCGGGCTCAGCGTGCATGGTCGCGGCGTCTTGAATGTAAGGCGCGTCTACGAGTTCATTGCTGCAGGCGGCGATGAGTAGG
Organism: Lentimonas sp. CC4; assembly: GCF_902728235.1. NCBI lineage: Bacteria > Pseudomonadati > Verrucomicrobiota > Lentimonas > Lentimonas sp. CC4. Next base: position 3,549,954 of record NZ_CACVBO010000001.1, on the reverse strand, counting down.
GCGAGATTTTGAGGTGTCATCTCTAGGTGACATTGTAGCGCAAGCACGCGGTCGCGGTAGAGGAAGCCTTGGTTCGCGCAGGCGTCGCTCTGGGCGATGGCATGGGCGCCTTGTGGAATTGCGAAGGTGTCGCCGTGCCAGTGTAAGACACGCAGTTCCTCAGGTAGTGGCAGTGTGGCTGGACAATCCACACTTGGTTGGATTGGGAACCAGCCGATTTCTTTGTTTGCTCCAGCAGTGACGGGTGCACCTAAGACATGCGCAATCAATTGTGCGCCGAGGCAGACGCCGATGACGTGTTTGCCCGCGGCGATGGCGCTGCGGATGTAGGACTTCTCCTTGGTCAACCAAGGGTAGATGTTATCTTCGTATATATTCATTGGACCGCCCATGACTAGCAGCATATCAAATGTTTGAGGCGCTGGCAGCGGCGGGTTTCGATACACCTCAACGACTTCCAGCTCGTGGCCGCGTTGCTGTGCCCAAAGTGCGAAGGCGGCAGGGCCTTCGAAGGCGATGTGTTTTAAGCAAAGAATTTTCATACATTGTAACCTTATAGTGTTTGAAACTATAAACGTATGTTGAATCGAGTTTGTTTTTAACGATTTTTCGATTAATGAAGTGATATTATGAAATTGCCACGTGGATTTATAATTCTGTGCGCCTTAGTCATCCTTGGAGGATGTATCGGGCTCTCACTGTCGAAATGGCAGTGGCACACTGTCGTGGAGGAGCAGGTGGTTCGGGTTGAGGCCTCGCCGCGAGCGGTGTCCAGTGATGATACAGAAATACCCGTGCAGGTTTCAGGGGATTGGGAGGTTGAGTTTCCTAAGCATGCGATTGCAGGTGAGATGGTAATGCATTTTACCAACCGAGAGGATTACTTGGCGTATTTACAAGCATTGGCGAATGCCGGTTTATCGCCGCTCGGGCAGATCGATGAGTTGATGGTGGTGCGTATTGGTATAGACGCGCAGTCTGGGCCGAACCCTGGTCTCTATGGCGCCCGCGGTAGTTTTTCGTATCGGGTCGAGCAACCATTGCCTCCCGTTGAGATCGCGCCCGAGTTGTATTCGCAATTACGGGCATTCGGTATGCCGGCCTATGCAGTGGTTGGTGGGACTGTGGATGGTGATGGTTCTGGTGTGTTGGTTGGCATTTTGGACTCGGGGCTTGAGGCGCATGAGCAGTTTGACGAGGTGAGCATCGATTCTGTGGATTTGACTGGAGCTGGTATTTCCGGCTCTGGTGCGATGCATGGCACTGCGGTGGCGTCGATCATTGCCGGTTCAGAGGGCATTGCACCTGCTGCGGAACTGTTTGTTGTGCGAGTGTTGGACGATCAAGGCTTGGGCAATAGCTTTCATGTTGCACAGGGAATCGTGCAAGCTGTGGACATGGGAGTCGATGTGCTGAATATGAGCTTGGGAGTGTATCAAGATACTCAAGTTATGCGCGAAGCGGTGCGTTATGCTGAATCAAAGGGTGTGATCATGGTCGCTGCCGCAGGGAATGATGCTTACACGCAATTGCCTTACCCCGCCGCTTACCCGCAGGTGCTGTCAGTCACAGCGGTGGATGGAGTGGGCCGGCAAGCGCTGTTCCCGAATCAGTCCGATGCGATTGACTTTGCCGCGCCAGGGGTCGGTGTGCTGACTGCAAAAGAAGATGAAGGCACCATGTTATTTTCCGGCACATCTGCTGCAGCGCCATTTGTCTCCGCCACCTTGGCGTCACTGCTTTCGGCGGATCCATCACGCGGCCCAACGGAAGTTGTGGATATTATGAAGCGTTATTTAGATGATGCTGGTGCACCGGGCACCGATGCAGTCTATGGAGCAGGTGTGGTAAACTGGGATCGTCTGCGCGAGCGTGATACGGATGATATTCTAGATGTGGCGATCGCCGATATTTACCTCCCAGCCGATGCACTGCCTGGCACGACGATGCCCGTCGAAGTGATTGTGCAAAACCGAGGCACGAGTTGGCTGGGCACTACAACACTCACCGTGCTAGTCGGGGAGGGGGATCCGATGGATTTCACGATCGGCACATTGAGCCCCGGGCAAACGACGACTCGAAAAGTTTTTGCCCAAGTGCCTTCGACTTACTCTGAGGATAGTTTGAACATTGCCGCTCAAGTCGTGCCCGAAGAGCCGATGGATGATGTGCGCTTAGACAATAACACGAAGGCTGTGTTCTTTAAGCCCGTGCAGTAGTCGCAGCCTGTAGAAACGCCACCGCACGGTTTTCTGACCAGTAGGCGGCGCCATTCTGACGTTGGATGAACCCCATGTGGCCGCCGTGTGTTGGCATTTCTAGGTAAAAATGATGACTGTTTCGTGCTTCTTCGATCGGGAAGCAACTGGGCGTGAGAAAGGGATCATTCTGTGCGTTGATCAGCAGCGTAGGGACCGTGATTTTTAACAGTCCTTTGGTGCAACTGCACTCACTCCAATAGTGGTCGGCGCTGGTAAACCCGTGAATCGGTGCGGTGTAAGCGCCGTCGAATTCGCGGAAGGTGCGCATTTGATCGAGCCCATGGTCGTGGATTTTGCCAGGGTGGCGCGTCATCTTCTCACGCACTTTTGACCGCAGTGTTCTTAAAAAGCGCGCCATATAGATTCGATTGCTCCAGTGCTCCAGGCGCTCCGAACTACCGGCCAAGTCGCAGGGCACGGAAATCGCCATCGCAGCTCGAATGCGAGGGTCGATCTGCGCACCATGGTCACCCAGATATTTGAGAGTCAGGTTGCCTCCGAGGCTAAAGCCAAGCAATGCGATGGCTTTGATCTGTGTGTGTCGAGCCGTATGCGCCAGCACCGTTACTAGATCATCGATCGCTCCACTGTGGTAGGATCGCAGTTGTCGGTTCGGTTCATGGCTACAGTTGCGGAAATTCCATGTAAGCACACTCCAGCCGTCTTGGACGAGTGCGCGTGCCATGCCCTGCACATAAGTTGCCTGCGCACTGCCTTCGAGTCCATGCGTCAGCACAGCTAAGCGTGTTGCGTTCGGCGTGTGCGCCCACATGAGATCAATGAAGTCATCGTCAGGTGTTTCAATGCGCTCAGGCTCAGTTGTGACGAGGGGCACTTTTCTAAAGAGTGCTGGGTAGATCGTTTGCAAATGCCCATTGCGAAAGCCAAAAGGTGCGACGTAGGTGGACTGTTCGATGAGTGGCATGCTGAGCGGATGGAGACGTGGCCACCCGTGCTTTCTGTAGGATAGTTGATTTAAATCAAAGTCAAAGTATATGAGTGGTATCCTGTCGCGTATCAAGAATTGTAATTTTTCGCTCAATACATTTGGGAGGGACGAGCTCGGCCTCGATCGTTACCCATAAGCTTGTATCTTCTTGTTTTCGCGATGAACGCGGTTCTTTGAGCTCCTCCCCAGCGAAGGGAAGGTGGTGCTTTGGTTGAGTGCTGAGGCACGGCTGACGGCACAGAGGCCGTCCCTCCCCAAAACTCCCCGCACTTATAGTCACACCCGTTCGTGCCATTCGGACGTGGATAGGACTTTTAAACTGTGTTTTAGCCGCTATGGTAATCAGCGAATGGTGACACAGATCGAAGAATCCCCTTTTAAGCAGACGCGTATCCGACCTTACGGTGAGCGCGGTTTTTTGCTGGATGGTTTTGGCGGGGGCGAACGGGGATGCATTGAGCAGGCCTTGTGGTGCGATCCCCCTGAAGCATTGGAAGACTGCGTCTGGGGGGCGGACAATTGCTTGGTGGTATTCGTGCGGCCAGTCGAAGCGCCCATTCTACGGGTATGGTTGGAGGGTCTTCAAGGGGCACCTGCATCGATGGCCGAGGCCGCGCGTCGGATTGAGGTCCCGGTCATATACGATGGGGCTGATTTGAAAGCCGTTGCTCAGCAAGTAGGCCTGACCGAGTCCGAGGTCGTGGCGATTCATTCGGCTCCTGAATATCGCGTCCGTATGATGGGGTTCACGCCGGGGTTTCCGTATTTGGATGGGCTGGATAAGCGTTTGCATATAGAGCGTAAGGCATCGCCGCGTAATCGCATTGAGCCAGGCGCGGTTGCGATTGGTGGGTGCCATGCCGGCATTTATTCGGTCGCGAGTCCTGGTGGCTGGCATCTATTAGGGCGCACGGAACTGCCGCTTTTTCGTCCAGAAAAGGCAATGGTAACGGATTGCGACGCGCGTGATATTTTTACTTTAGCTGCGGGAGATACCGTAAAATTTATACCGAGTTGATATGGCGACGATTGAAATACTATCAACAGGTGTAGGGCTTTCGATCCAAGACGGTGGTCGATTCGGATGGCGACAGTTTGGTGTGCCCAGTGGTGGAGCGATGGATCGTTACTCCGCCGAGGCGGCAAATCGCTTGCTGGGTAATCGGGCGGATGCGCCAGTGCTAGAGGTCTTAATGCAAGGTGCGAAGCTGCGTGTCTTAGAAGATACATGGATCGCGCTCGCAGGGGCAGATCTAGGCTGTGCACTTTCGCCTTGGACGGCGAGCGAGGTCAAGGCCGGCACGGTGTTGCACTTTCCCGTAAATCGTTCGGGGCTGTGGGCGTATATCGCTGTGCCAGGTGGCTTTGAGGCCGATCATTGGTTCGGTAGTGCATCGGTTGATGCTCGTAATGGCTTAGGGGAATCTTTGAAGACAGGCAGTCAGCTGTCCGCTGTTTTGCGTGAACCAAATGCGTCGGTCGAGCGAGTGGGGCGTCGAGTGCTGCTGCCTGAGTTACAGAAAGTGTTTCCTAGCTCAGCTGAGTTTGAAGTATTGCCTGGCCCACAATTTGATTTGTTTGAGCCTGAAGCACGTGCGCAACTGGTAGCATCAGAGTGGACAGTCTCGGCACGGTCCGATCGCACGGGGTATCGACTCGACGGGCCAGAGCTTTCAGTGCCTGAGTCGATTCGCAGTGAGCCCGTCTTGCCGGGCAGCTTTCAGATTCCTGGTAACGGTCAGCCGATTATTACGATGACCGATGGCCCTACAGTCGGTGGCTATGCAAAGCTGGCCATATTGCTCGAAGCTGATTTGGGGCGGTTGGCTCAATGCCGACCAGGCACGAAAGTGACATTCATATGGGCGTAGCGTGCCGCTTTAGCAAACGTTCCTTCGCCGTTCACAGTTCCTCGCTGAATATTTTCTCAGTGATCTTCCAGAATTTCCCCTGCTGACGTGCGATGATAAAAGCAGGCATGCGGAGTTGTGATTGTATGCTTAAGACGTCGCTCACCGAGCGAATTTGAACCTTTAATTCAGGCGTGCGCAGGTGAGATCTCATGAAGTTGATCGCAAACTTTTTCAAGCTCGTTGAATTGTTGAGATAGTGCATCTCAGTCAATGCGTTGGCGTCATAATCGTAATACTTTACTTGCAGGTAAGCGTTTCCGTTCTTGTCCATGCGCTCTAGTAGCTCAAACGAGTCTGGCGTGAGCACATGCGCATCTTTAGAGAGCCGCGCCTGTTTGAGTTTTTCGTCCGGATCGATCATCACACTGCCGCAGCGATGGCAGTCGCGCGCGGTGATATCATTCTCTGTCCCGCATTGGTTGCAGATCTTAAAGCGAAACCGATAGCCGCAGGGCGTAAAAACTAAGGTCTGTGGATTTGTTTGCCCGCCGCGACATTTCCGCCCGTAGTGCTCCAGCAGCGAGCCATCATCATCGAGGATGCCCCAGAAGTCATTTACAAACCCACATTCGGGGCAGGGGACTTGCACCGCGACCGACTCCGAGTCTGCCTTCTTGTCGCCAATCTCCGGACTAAAAATACTATGCCCCATCCCCGTGTAATCCAATACGAGGCAATCTTTCTTGTCGGTATCCAGTCGCAACCCACGGCCAATGATTTGTTGATACAAACTAATCGACTCCGTGGGGCGTAGGATGGCAATCACATCGACATGCGCGGCATCAAACCCCGTCGTTAATACGGATACGTTCACTAAATATTTAAACGCTTTCTGCTTAAAATCATCCACGATCTGATCGCGCTCGCTTAGCTCGGTGGTGCCCACGACCAGCCTCGCTTGCCCCTCCGGAAGGTGCTGCATGATTTCTTGCGCATGTTTCACCGTGGAGCTGAAAACCATCACACCCTGTCGCTGGTCACTGTCGGTAATATCAATGATGTTTTTGATGATCAGCGGCGTGAGCCGTCTCTGCTGGTTGAGCACTTCCTCCACTTGAGCCATGGTGTAAGTTTGGCCGCCTTCGGTCAGCTCAGAGAAGTCATACGAAGTGACCGGGATGTCGACCTTGACCGGAGGTGTTAGGTAGCGATTCCGGATCATATACTCCAGTGGCAGGTCGTAGATGCAGTGCTTAAAGAAACGTGGATCCTGGGTTTTTATTTCCCCGCGCAGCGCGCAGTTATAAATCCAGCCGACGCCTAAGCGATACGGGGTCGCCGTCAGACCCAAAATACAAATGCGCGGATTGTTCCGCTTGAGCTGCTCAATGACTTTTGCGTATTGAGTCTCCGGTTCCATCCCGACGCGGTGACACTCATCAATCACAAGCAGCGTGAAATCTTTAAAGAAGGTATCCTTCGCCTTTGCGACCGATTGGATACTACCGAAGATAACCTTCTGCTTGCTGTCCTTCTGGTTCAATCCCGCCGAATAGATCCCCGCATGCAGGCCATAGCTTTCATATTTTAAATGGTTTTGCTCGACCAGTTCTTTGACATGTGCGAGCACCAGCACGCGGCCCTTGGCGATTTTGGCCAACTCCGCGATCACTAAACTCTTACCCGCACCCGTAGGCAACACGATCACCGCAGGGTGGCGTAGCTTTCTGAAGTAATTGAGGGTGCGGTCTACCGCTTCCTGTTGATAGGGTCTGAGTTGATACATGAAGCGCACACGCTATGTGAAACGGCCTTCACATTGCTACTTAATTCGTCACGCTGGATCGCAGCACTGAGTCTGCTGCATAAAGAATGTCGTTCCAAGCGGCAGGCTTTAACCGCACCTATTTTGCGCTTAACCAGCCCTCGGCAGCTTCGCAGGTGCTAAACATTTTGAATTGGTATCCCTCTACACCAGAATTATAATTTTGAAAGATAACGGTCACTGCGGTAGCTGATGGTTCGTCGACCAGTATCGCCTCAGCGATGGACTCAAAATGACTCAAAGCAGACTGAACTGTTTCAGTCGTTTGGCTTAAATCGGGCAACTTGAGTTCAAACTGGCTTTTGCGCACATCAATTAGGACTTTTAGTTTGCGGGTCTTGTCCTGATACTCAGGCAATTGCTCGTAATGACTGATGATGTCATTCACTCCAATGATACCTGTCGCCGTAGTCGTCAGGAGTTTTTTCTCTTCGTTGAAATTAAATTCAAGCATGATTCTCGTAAGTGTATGCGGTCAAATAAATGGGCACAGGCGCCGGGCAGACCGGAAAAAATTCAGCCTCAGAGATTCACAGCACAAATGGCCTTCTGTAAATGACAAAGAACCAATTTTTGTGCCTCTTGGGTAACGAATTTTCAAGGCGTGTAATTGTCGGCAGCAGTGCAGTGCTTTAGCCTCGGCGCTCGTTTGAGCTTCGAGGCTAAAGCGATATTTTTCGTTGGCTGAAGCTGCACGCTACGAACTGTGACAGCAACAGTTTGGCTACTTCTTCTTTTTCTTCTTCTTGTCGGCCTTCTTAGGCTTGCTCTTAGATTTTGTCTTTTTAGACGAGTCCTTCTTTTTGTTCTTCTTTTCAGCTTTCTTAGACTTCGTCTTTTTAGATTTTTTATCAGACTTGGTCGCCTTCTTTGATTTCTTCTTAGACTTAGACGCTGCCTTTACTTCCTTTGTTAGCTTCGGTTTTGGCTTCGACTTTTTAACTGGCTCAGGTGTTGGTTCCGCAGGGGGTGAATCGACAGTAGCCAAATTCGCTGCTGCTGCGATCGTGTTTTTTGCTTTGACTGGGCCGAATCCAGGGATTGCGCAGAGTGCATCGACGTCTGCTTTGGCGAGGTCGTTGATGGTTTTAAAACCGTTTTTTGAAAGTGCGATTGCGATGGATGGGCCGATGCCAGTGATGTCGGTTAATGGAACGATCATAGTTCTTTTTTGTTTTTTGTGTTCTGTTTTTAGGAGGTAATTAAAGCTAAACAACGTATTGTAATGTTTATATTAAGTCAATGTAACCCTAATGTCACAGATGAATTGTAACATTAGCTTTGATCATATGGTCGAAATGGCATTCGCCAGTTCGCTACGTTAACCTCGTGTTATTTCGTAGCGGATCGGCGAAGCCGTTTCGATCTGTGCGGAGGTAAGGTGCTGCCGAGAGGCTCAGTGATACATTCTACGTCCACACTGTCTCTAGCGAACTCAACGTATTGACTCGCACGCCCGAAGATCTAACAAAGGTGTCATTGCCTGTCGCTGCGACCACGCGCCTATGATGAAAAACGAAGCCACCACTCACTCTGATCCTATCTGTCATTCTCCCAGAGGGGGAATGCTTTGCTGTGCTAAGCACCTGCAGCAAGCGTGAGCGCATCGAACTTTGATCCTGCGCTCGAGGTCTCGACCTCCATCGTGCCCTTAGACTGGCTGGTTTTTGCCGTCATCATCGGCATCACGATTGGTGCTGTGCTCCTTGGTGAGTATCGCAAGCGCAAGGTGCTGCCGAACGCCAACGAAGAAGCGCGCTTACTCGACATTCTCCTCATGGGCCGGCGTCTGACGCTGCCCATGTTTATCGCGACCTTGGTGGCCACCTGGTATGGCGGGATATTCGGGGTCACCGAAATGTCGTTTCAATACGGTATCTATAATTTTGTGACGCAGGGCGCCTTCTGGTATGCGGCTTACATCATCTTCGCTTTGTTCATTGTAAAACGGGTCGCACGTTACGAGGCCGTCACCTTGCCTGACTTGGTGAGCCGTATGTTTGGCCCGAAATCGGGGCGACTGAGCGCCGTCTTCAATCTGTTCAATGTCCTGCCCATTGCCTACGTCATTAGCGTCGGCTTGCTGCTGCAGATTCTCTTCGGCGGTCCGCTCTGGCTCACGATGTCCGTTGGTGTGACTTTTGTTCTGTTGTATGCCATGTGGGGCGGCCTGCGCGCCGTCGTCTTTTCCGATCTGGTGCAATTCTTCGTGATGTGTTTCGCCGTGTTGCTCGTCGTCATACTGTCGGTCTCTCAATTTGGCGGCCTATCGTTTCTACGTGAACAACTGCCGGAGACGCACTTTTCCATTACCGGCGGACAATCTTGGGGCACGCTAGTGGTCTGGGGGATTGTGGCGCTGTCCACGCTGGTGGATCCGAATTTCTATCAACGCTGCTTTGCGGCCAATTCCACCCGCACTGCCAAGGTCGGCATTCTGCTCTCCACCGTGGTCTGGTTCTTCTTTGATATCTGCACCACCTTAGGCGGCATGTATGCCTGCGCCGTGATTCCTGAAGCCGCGTCGGGACATGCCTACCTGATTTACGCCGTGCAATTGCTACCCGACGGCTGGCGTGGTTTCATGCTGGCCGGCGTCACGGCGACCATTCTCTCCACCCTCGACTCGTATCTCTTTCTAGCCGGCACCACCGTGTCTTACGATCTGGTGCCCAAGCGCTTTCGCGGACGAGTAGGCCTGCATCATATCGGCATGATCGTATCGGGCATCGCCGCCGTGGTGCTGGGTGTTGCGTTTGAAGGCAATATTATGCAGGTCTGGAAAACCCTCGGCAGCTACATGGCCGCCTGCCTACTGCTGCCCATGATGATTGGTTACTTCTGGCCAGGCCGCATCGCGGACAACCAGTTTGTGTTCGCATCGCTCTTCGGTGCCGTGGGCACCACCATCTGGCGCTTCTCAGAGCAGACCGGTTTTTGGGCCAATGTCGACTCGCTCTATGTGGGATCCCTGTGCACCGGCATCGGCTTGATTCTCTTTGCACGCTGTAAGTCCTCCAAGGTTGCATCATGACGGATCCCGCTCACAAACCGCAGTTGGATTGTATCCATACCGCGTGGCTCAACCGCGCTGCAATCGATGCCAACCGGGAACTGCTGGTCGATGAAGACCGCAGCATCACCGCCGCGGATCTTGTCCAACGCGTCGAGACGATCGCTTCCAACTTGGTAGCTCGCGAGGCAACCGGACGCGTGGTCGGTATTCAAATGGACAATACAATCGATGCGGTCGCGGCTTATTTTGCCTGCCTCCATGCCGGTGCCGTCGTCGCCACCTTACCGCGCGGCGTGCCCGCCGTGGTCGATCGCATCATCGCCAACGGCAATCTCTCGCTGCTACTGGCCGACCATGCGAACCGGTCAACGCTGCAGACGCACCTGCCCGTGATCGCGGTCGAGGACTTGCAGCGGATGGAAACGTCCGCCGTCGCCCCCGTATCCGATCCCGCTCAAGCCGCACACCTGCTCTTCACTTCTGGCACCACCACCGGCAAGCCGCGCGCCGTGTTCACCGATCACATTGGATCGATGCACTCGCACGCATGGCGCACCGCACTCTGGCCTTACCAACCGCAGGATGTTGTGGGCTGCAATATTTTCGGTATGTGGGACGTCGTGCCTGCGCTGCATGCAGGCGTGCCGGCCGTGCTTTTAACGGACAGCACCATTCGTGATCCCTTGCGCTTGGCCGCCGCCGTCACGCGCTACGGAATCACACGAATGATGCTCACGCCGACACTGCTCGATACCTGCTTGCGCTGCCCCGACGCAGTCACTGCGCTCTCGAGAGTGCGGCTGCTCGTTCTGTGCGGGGAGGGGATCTCCCAATCCTTACACATTCGGATGGGGGAGCTGCTGCCCTGCGTCCGCATCGTCAACCTTTACTCGCTGGCAGAATGTCACGATGTGGCAGCCGGCGACCTCCCGCCACTGGGGCAAGCCATGCATCTCACCCTTGCGCCGTTCGCTCAGGTCAACATCACACAGGAACAAGACCGAGAGCAACTCGTCCCCACCGGCACTGCGGGCCGCATCATCGTCGCAGGCCCAGGGCTCGCAAAGCCCGCGCCCTCCGTGAAAGGCGAGGGCGGCGGTTTTTTCAAACTGCCTACAAGCGATTCGAATCAGGTGGCTGCGTATGACACTGGCGACCGCGGCATGCTACTGCCCGACGGCTCGCTCGAAGTCTTGGGACGCTGTGAGTCCAACGTCAAGATTCGCGGCATGTGGGTGGCGCCCATGGATGTCGAGACGCTGCTGCAAACCTATCCCGGCGTCGCTCAGGCATGCGTCACCACGACCGACAACACAATGGGGCATCTCAGCTTGCTCGCGCATATCGTGCCGGAGGAGGGCGGTGCTAGTTTTGATGTGGATGCACTGTGCCAATGGCTAGGTGAACAGATTCATCCGTCCGCCGTCCCTAGCAGGATCATTCTCAGTCAGACCTTACCGCTGCTCGCCTCGGGCAAGGTCGATCGCACTCGACTGGCGCAACCGCTAACCGAGTCCACAGAAACGGAGCCTGCGACCAAGACCCGCACGCTCGTCGAAGCGGTCAGAGGCGCCTTTCAAAAGGTGCTCGATCGCACCGATATCACCGACGATGCTTCCTTCAGCAACTTGGGCGGCGATTCGCTCGCCGCCGTCGCGCTCTGCGTGGAAGTCGAGCGCTGCACCGGTCGCCGCGTCACCCCAGCTGACCTCAAGGCGGCAGACACACCCGCCACCTTAGCGGATTGGCTGAGATCACAGCAGCCGATCGCACGGAGTGAGACCCCAGCACAGGCGCCGCAGCTGTCGCCATTGGCCGCAGCGCTCAAAAATCGGACAGGCACACCGACCACTATCTTTGTTACTGGGGCCACCGGCAGTCTCGGCAAACAGCTGATTGACCTGCTCGCATCGACCGCTGGCATTCGTGTGCTGGCCATGGTTCGATCGAACAATCATGACTTTCCCGAAGGCGTCCGCACCGTCGCCGGCGACCTCACACTGCCGCAACTCGGCTTGTCGGACGCAGCCTTCGACGCCATCGCTGCGGAGGTCGACACCGTCATCCATGTCGGAGCCGATACCAATATGGTGGCACCGTATTCAGATTTACAGGCGGCCAATGTCCGCGGCACGGAGACCGTCATCGGCCTAGCAGCACGCGCCGGAGCCAAGTTGCTCATGGTTTCCAGCAGCGCAGTCTTTCCACTGCAATACGGCACCCAGTGGCCCGAATCCTTTTACGGCTTTGAGCGATTAAGCACGCACCGCGCCCAACTGATTGCCTCCGGAGCCGATGGGTATTCGCTGACCAAGCACGACGCAGAGCTACTCGCATGGCAGGCCAGTGAACAAGGCCTGCCAGTGCACGTGATCCGGATCCCGCATATTCTGACACCCAATCAACCCTCACGACTGTCCCATGTCGCAAAGGCCTGGGCGTCATCCGGCGTCATGCCCGAAGGCCCATGGCACTGGCAGTTCGTCGATCCGCACACAATCGCCGCAGCCCTTCGATCCATCGCCCTGAGCAACCATAACGATGCCGGCCCCGTGTCCCATGTGACGCTGCCATCTGTGTCAGCCGAAGCGGTGCAAACCATGTTGGCATCCCTTGGCTATCCAACACGCATGACCACCATGCCTGCCAGCGCCGACGCACTCGCGAGTGGCCTCGAAACTAAGTTTCGGGGTGCTTCACTCGCTCCCCTTGTAAGTCGCTACGGCCCAGCAGCCACGATGTGCGTGAACGAACCCTTACTTGAGTCGGAATCCCGTTCTGGAACAGATGCCACCGATTGCCTCAAGCGTTACCTTCAACAAGTGATGACAGCCTGAGTGCGTTGATTCGGAGCAATACCATAATGGTTATAACATCATCCCGTTCGAGGCCAGTTCTTGGGTAAGGGTAGGGGCTGTGCTCGCGCAGACCGCGAAGGCATAGTGCTTACGAAGGTTCCTGAATTTCAGCAGTAAAGGCGGTCTTCGCAAAGGATCTTTAGATTTTGCGTTTGGTGCCCTTCGATCTCTCTCGGAATTAGGAAAGGCCGGTGATTTCTGCCCGCTGGCGAAGCGTTTTAAACGCAGTGTGTGGAGTTGGAGCGCAAGCGAAGCGAGCAATATCTTGACGCACGTAGTTAAAATAAGCGTAGTAGCGGGCAGAAAGTATGGGTTCTACATGGTATGCTAATTAACGAAGAGGGATTTTTCACATGATGAATGGGACAGAAGTAATCGGAGGTATCATCGGTATTTTTTTACTGTATGCAGTGTTTTGTGCGATGGTGGTGATCGTAGGATGTGCGGCTTTGTATTTTCTGCTGATCAAACCATCAATTACGCATTGGCACCGAGAGGCTGCAGCCTATCGGCCTCAGTCTATCTCGGGTCGTGAGGAGATGATTGCGATTGCTCGCGCGGAAATTCGGGATGAAAGGGTTCGTCGAGGTTAGTTATGTATTACTTTTTAGCAGCGGCGTCTTCTGGTCAGTTCACTTCCGCAATTGCAGGTGCATTTGCAGGTGCTGTATGTGCATTTGCATTGTCTCTTTGGGCTGAGCACAAAAAAGAGGTTAAGAGGACTTTTGCGGCACTTCTGCAAGTGGAAGTCGCTCTTAAGTCTCAGCGGTCACGTCTTAAGGAGCTGTTGGATTTTTTAGAGAGTGATGATACTCCTACTGCTATTGACTCTGTTACGGGGCATATATTTAATGATTATCGAAACTATAAAACAGCACTGAGCATTCAGCCTGAGCAATTTGCTCAAATATTGCTGAATGCCGCATCAAAGGACTCTGTATCTGCGGTTCATCTTGCTCAGGAAGGGTTCGATTCTGTTGATGGCATATCTCGGCAATACAGGCAATGTTGTGAGCAGATGCTTACTGGGAAAGCTGGGACGCATCAACTCGGTGTCTCTATGGCGCGTGATTTAGAGAAATTAAAATTAATTGTTCCGTCCGCCCTTGAATTGAATGAAGCGGCTCATCTGTGTATCGTCGGTCTTCAAACTAAATTAAGTTTGTATTCTATTGATGAATTTCGAGTGATCTGAATTTCCTCGTATTAAACTTCACACTACTACCGTAACTGTCCGAAAACTTTATGCGTTTACTATTTCTATATTTCATCCTCACTTGTTCTGTATTTGCCCGAATTGGTGAAACTCCAGCTCAGATCAAAGACAGGTATGGTAAGTCTTTTCCAATCGCAGGAGGAGAGACTGTCATTTCTGAAGGTCGTATTTTGAGATTTGGTAAGGTTTTGATGTATCAGCCAGAAGGTTGGACGATCACAGCGACATTCTTAAATGATAAGTGTGAGCGAATTAGATACAAGAAGACTGGCACTTGGACGGATGCGCAAGTTTACGCCACTTTAAAGGCAAATTCTAATAGCCAAACTTGGACTAGGAGTCAGCCCTTCGACAAAATGCAAAAGCATTGGGTCGGTGTTGGGAGTTCTACCGCTTATTGGCATTTTTCATTAGGTATGGATATGAAGACAAATACTTATTACAAGGTGATCGATCGGCTAAAGAAAGATGCCGTTCGAAAATCCAAGGAAGTGCCGAATTTTTAGGTAGGTATATTGCCGTCTGGTGATTTTGGTTAAGTAGGATATAACCACGGTGGTAATTAGGGTTAACATAACCACGGTGGTTTTGTTTTTGTCGCTACATGGCAAGAACAGTTCCAAAAGGTGCAAACAGGGGGCCACGTGACAAGGCATTAAAAGGCATTAAAGGGCATTAAAAGGGACAGGCTAATAAGGGCATTAAAAGGGACAGGCTAATAATAACCGAGTCGGTGGACATTTTTTAGAAATTGATTCCCTTGTATTGTATGAGGATGCGACGGATGAAGGTGAGTGGTTGTGATGCGGTGTATCATGTGATGACTCGCACTGTGAATGGGGAGTTGCTGTTTAAGGATCGAGAGAAAGAGGTTTTGCGTAAGATGATCCGTCAAATTGCGGACTTCTGCGGGGTGGATGTGCTCACATACTGCATTATGTCGAATCACTTTCATGTGTTGGTGCGGGTGCCGGATGGGCCTGCGGTGTCGGACCGGGAACTGATGCGGCGGTATCGCGTGCTGTATCCGAAGCCGACCAAATACCAGGAGGCTTCGGTGGAGATCATGCAGGCTCAGCTTCAAGCCGGTGGTGAGGAGGCTGAAGCGATTCGCCGTAAACTGCTGGCGCGTATGTCGGATGTGTCTGAGTTTATGAAGGCGGTGAAGCAGCGGTTCTCGGTTTGGTATAATCGTTCACATCAGCGTTATGGCACGCTGTGGGCTGAGCGCTTTAAGTCGGTGCTGGTCGAGGGGCAGGGTAACCCGCTGCAAACGATGGCTGCCTATATCGATTTGAATCCAGTGCGTGCTGGCTTGGTCGGTGATCCTAAAGATTACCGTTTCTGTGGCTATGCGGAGGCGGTCGCTGGAGTGGTCGAAGCCAAGAAGGGCTTGGTTCATATTTGGAGTGATCATGGCGCGAAGCGGATTGACTCGGCACTACGGGCGCACCGGTCGCTGATATTTGGTAAGCGTGCGTCTGAGACCGGCTTATCTGAGATGACTCGCAAGCGAGCATTGAAGGTGTTGGATCAGGAGGACGGGCACTTGCCGAAGGCTGTGATGCTACGTTGCCGTGTCCGCTATTTTACCGATGGCGCGATCCTAGGATCGGCGGAGTTTGTGCGCGGCTTTACTGGCGCCTGGCAGATGGAGCGGGGACGTAAGCATCCACCAAAGGTGAATGCAATGAAGGGCTCGGATTGGGGCGATCTCGCTGTGATCCAAGGGCTGCGCCGACAGGTCTTTGGCTGACTGCGTTAAAGACTCCATCTCAGGCGATGGGCTCAGAGTGGGGGAGTGAAAGGCGGTCTTCGCAAAGAATCTTTAACCTTATATTCAGAAGTTAGTCTTTGGTAATGAAGTGCGTCGGGTTTTTGTCTATTGCCGGCCACCCAATGGCGTCATAAAACACTGATATTTAGCTCCTAAGTGCTGCCTTCTAGCTCCTAAATACTCTTTTAAGGTTAGCTAAGGGTGGTCGCTTCACTCGGATCTACGTTTGCCCTTTTGGGTTTCTCCTGTAAGGTAAATAAAATTGCCGATTAGTCGTTCTTCGAATAGCTATTGAAATAACTCTACCTCAAAAAACGCGACATGCCCCAGTCGATACAATTCAAAATTACGGCTCTATTTTTGCTATTCTTTGCAATAGCGAGCGCTCAGACGTTTGAGCCCACTAAGCGCATACTCTATCTAAGTTCCTACCACTCAGAATTCAACTCATCGTCGGAACATTTCACAGCAGTATCGCATCTAGTCAATCATGCAGGCCGAGAGCTCGACGTTATCTATATGGACACAAAACGCCGTCCGATGGCGGAGCGTTTCCCGATCACATACGAACAGATCCGAGAGAACGTCCAATCTAACGGTAGCTATGACGTCATCCTCTCGTCGGATGACAATGCACTGAAATTCCTACTGCAGTATAAAGATGAATTATTAGGGTCGATCCCTGTCATCTTTTTTGGAATTAATGACCATGAATTGGCTCGAGGCGCGGCACAACGCGCCGACTTTTCCGGAATACTTGAACAGAACTCCCTACGTGAAAATGCGGAGCTCGCATTCGATCTATTTCCTGATTTGGGCACTTTGCATGTGATTACCGATCCGACTACGACCGGTCAGGCTCAATTAAAATCCCTACTGGAAAATCTAACGCCAGAGCTCAGGGCTCGTCTTCAGGTTGAAGACTTAAGTCATCAGAGCTTCTCCGAGCTTGCAGAGCAGCTACACTCATATCCGGAAAACGACGCCATACTCTTACTCGCGGCTTATACGGACAAGGAAGGCACTCAGATGGGTTTTTTGGATCTGACATTGTGGTTCAAACGCCATACACAGCGGCCGATCATTTGCCCCTATACCATCGGAATTGGACTGGGCTACGTAGGAGGCAAAGTCGTCTCTCATTACCAAATGGCCCAGCTGGCGACGACGTTTGCTGAAGACTACCTCAATGGTGAACTGCTGCCGGAGAACCTTTTGGTCGAAGATTGCGGCAACATTTACACCTTTGATTACAAGGAACTTCAGCGCCATCAGCTACGCATCTCCCAATTGCCCGAAGGCGCAGTGATACTCGACGAGCCTCAATCCATTTATACGAAATACAAGGGCTACTTCATCACTGCATTTATCGTCTCCGTCTTACTCGCTGCCTGCGGCGTTGTGATCGGGTTCATTTATTTAAAGCAGCGAACGCTGCTAATTAGTCTCAAGGAAAGTGAAGGCCAAACCGCAGGCCTTTTCAAAAATAGCTCCACCCCCATACTACTGATCGCCCCCCAGGGAGGGAAAATTCTAGATGCCAATCCCGCCGCCCTAGACTATTATGGCTATTCCAAGCTTGAACTCTCTCAACTCAATCTATCGGAAATAGATGGAGGTGCCTTTGTTGCGATGGATGATGTGCTAGAACGTGTCACGGCAGGCGAAAGGAAGAGCTATCAATTTAAACACCGTTTGCGTAATGGCGAACAAAGAACAGTCGAAGTCCTGTTCATTTGCATACAGCAGCACGAAGAACCCGTGCTCTTCTCGATCGTGCAAGACACCACGGAACGGCGTCACATGGAAGAGGTGTTAGCGGCCGAGCAAACACGACTCTCTAACATCCTCTCAGGCACCCATGTCGGCACCTGGGAATGGAATGTGGAGGCTAGCGCTCTGAGGCTAAATCAATATTGGGCAGAAATGATCGGCTATAGGCTAGAGGAGTTGGCTCCCGTTACAGTAGAGACCTGGAGCCAGTTATGCCACCCAGACGACCTCAAAATCGTCATGTCACGTATGAACGATCACTTCGAGGGGAGAACAGACTACTACGCGTGCGAACTTCGCATGAAGCATAAAAACGGCTCATGGGTCTGGATAATGGACCGTGGGAAACTCGCCACGCGAACGCAAGAAGGGAAACCTGAATGGATGTATGGCACCCATCAAGACATCACGGAAATCAAGAACCACGAAGCCGCACTCATCGAAGCGAAGGAGGCCGCTGAAGCCGCCAGCCAAGCGAAGAATGTCTTTCTTGCGACAATGAGCCATGAGTTACGCACGCCCTTGAACCCGATTCTCGGATTTACTGATCTGCTACTCGAAACAACCGATCTGCCTGACGAACAACGGGGATGGCTGAAGATCATCAAGTCCCGCTCAAAAGACTTGCTACAACTGATTGAAGATATTTTGGACATCGCACGTATCGAAGCCGGCCGACTCACGATTGAAACCACACCCTGCTTAGTGCAAGATATCCTTGATGACATCTACAGTATCTTTGAGCGCCCCTGTGCCGACAAAGGCCTGACCTTAAAGTTTGAAATCGCGCCAGAACTGAATGTTCCCTGTTGTTTCGACCCGACTCGAATACGACAAATACTACTCAATCTAGTCAGCAATGCCATTAAGTTCTCGGAATCTGGAGCAATCCAACTCATCGCAAAGCTAGAAACTGGCAGGGAAAGCGATCCTATCGATGTGCCAATCTTGCATTTAACCGTGCGCGACCAGGGCCCCGGCATTCCGGAAGAACAGCACGAAGTCGTCTTTCAGGAGTTCCAACAATTGGACGGCTCACATAGCCGTGCGCATGAAGGAGTCGGACTCGGCTTAGCAATTTGTAAGCGCCTAACCAAAATGATGGGCGGCACTATCTGGGTCAACCCAGACTATAAGCAAGGAGCTGAGTTTCATGTCCAGATACCGGCACCGCTGCAGCAAGCGACCCCAGACGAGCCTCCTGTAGTCGAAGTGACTAATGAAAAAAGTGCTGCGCCCACGCAAAACGCATCGACTACGCCTGTGGCCATCAGTGTCGCTGCTGAGGCAGAGAAAGAAGTCCTACTGGTGGAAGATGAGCCCAGCAATGCGCAACTGATCAAAACGTGTTTGAAGCAGCGTCATTTTCACGTGACGCATGCCAAGAACGGGCGAGAAGCGGTCGAGCTATGCACCTCACAGCGTTTCTCTATCATCCTCATGGATCTAAAAATGCCAGGGATGGGTGGTTTTGAAGCGACTCGTATCTTACGCCAAAGAGGCAACACCACTCCCATCATCGCCATCACTGCGCTAGCCTTTCAAGACGACCAACTAGATTTAATCGACGCGGGGATGGATGGAGGCCTGCAAAAGCCAGTCACCCCCAAGGCTCTGTTGGCTATCATTGATAAGAACATCAAAAATTAAGCGACGAATCCGAACCGATGTGGGAAAGATATGCTGCCTAAGCTATGCATTTTTATGGGCAGAATACGGCGCCAGTCCATGCATGCTAACAAACAACGATGGGCCCCCTTTAACTTTAGATTAGTTAATGTGCGTAAGGCACGCAAGGCCGCTATAAGTCGCAATTATTGGACAGTGATGGGATTGGAGCAGTCGCTCATTGCATACACTTGAACCCAGTTCGTGCGGTCCTAGTTGAGGCAAAGTGTTTGTAAACGTAACAAGCATCGAGTTTCAATCAATTGCGGTATCCCAGCAAGCGGTGGAGCTTTATGGACTTTGAGTGTTGCCCACTTGCTCCCCCCTCCAATTTGCAGCTGTTCGCTGTTCTCTAACATTCACTCGGGTAGGCTGTTGCCCTCTGGGAAAAGATGACCAAATCGCACAAATTACGACCTCAATGTCTACTATGGCATCAAAACAGCTAGCATAAAATCTGGTTCGATAAACAATCAAATGAGGAGATAAAAACATGAGGCATGGGGATATTTCAAGTAGTCCGGATACCGTCGGGGTAGCCGTCGTAAATTATAAAATGCCGCGGTTACATACGCGAGAAGAGGTGCTGGATAACGCGCGAAATATCGCGGAAATGCTTAAGGGCATGAAGGTCGGACTTCCGGGGATGGACCTAGTCGTTTTTCCTGAATATAGCACCATGGGTATCATGTATGATACGGATGAAATGATGGCGACTGCAGCCACAGTGCCAGGTGATGAAACTGCAATCTTCGCCAAGGCCTGCCAAGAAGCCAACACATGGGGTATCTTCTCGCTGACAGGTGAACGCCACGAGTCACATCCGAACAAGGCACCTTATAATACTTTGATCTTAATCAATAGTGACGGCGAGGTCGTCCAGAAATATCGCAAGTGCATACCTTGGTGCCCGATCGAAGGTTGGTATCCCGGCGACAGCACCTACGTGACGGAAGGGCCGAAGGGCATGAAGATCAGCCTGATAATTTGCGATGATGGTAACTATCCTGAGATTTGGCGCGACTGTGCGATGAAAGGAGCGGAACTCATCGTGCGTTGCCAAGGCTATATGTATCCGGCGAAAGAACAACAAATCATGATGTCTAAGACGATGGCTTGGGCGAACAACTGCTATGTGGCGGTGGCCAATGCCACTGGCTTCGACGGAGTTTATTCTTATTTCGGACACTCGGCAATTATCGGATTCGACGGTCGCACTCTCGGAGAATGCGGCGAAGAGGATATGGGCGTGCAGTATGCACAGCTTTCAGTCAGTCAAATCCGTGATGCGCGAGCCAATGACCAATCGCAAAACCATCTCTTCAAATTACTTCACCGTGGCTATACCGGTGTCCACAACTCTGGTGACGGTGATAAGGGCGTGGCAACATGTCCTTTCGAGTTTTACCGGAGTTGGGTATTGGATGCGGAAAAGACTCAAGCCAATGTCGAAGCGTTTACCCGCAGCACAGTCGGGGTAGCGGATTGTCCAGTCGGCACGCTTCCAGTCGAAGAAAAAGAGAAGACTGCAGAGTAAGCGATCACGCTTGCACTGCGGCGTAATCGACTAGAACCCATGCCGTATATCAATGAAGTCCTAGCTACAAACGAAGCGAAGAACGCGGAAGCGAAACTGAATGTTAAGTCCGAAAGAGTTTCGCGTTTTCACTTCGATCCAGAGGCGATCGCGACAATGCTCGAAGAGCGTATTGTTGGGCAACCGGATATGCAGAATGCTATTAGCGATCTACTCCATCTTGTGAAAGCTGATTTTGGACGAGAGTCAAAACCATTGGGTGTGCAACTATTCGTAGGCCCGACAGGTGTCGGTAAAACTGAGACAGTTCGTTTAATCGCCGAAGCCATACATGGGAGCGCAGATCACCTCTGTCGTATCGATATGAATACACTCGCACAGGAGCACTATGTGGCGGCGATCACTGGCGCACCTCCAGGCTATGTGGGCAGCAAAGAAAACCACAGTTTATTCGATACGGATCGTATCGAGGGGTCATACAGTAAACCAGGAATCGTGCTCTTTGATGAAATCGAGAAAGCCAGTGACGAAGTTATCCGCGCACTCTTGAACCTCCTCGATACTGGCAAGTTAGAGCTCTCTGCTGGCACCAAACAACTAAACTTCACCAACTGCTTGATCTTCATGACCAGCAACATTGGCGCACGAACTCTGGCTAAATATCAGAACCAGTTTAATGGGAGTTGGCGTAAGCGGCTCGGAATGAAGCCTTTAGTTCGAAAGACTCGGGCCATTCTGGATCAAGCACTCCACCAAAAGTTCGACCCAGAGTTCATTAACCGAATCGACCAAATTGTCCCTTTTCAACAGCTCGAAGAGAGTTGGCTGGACACGCTACTTTCAATCGAAGTGACAAAGCTCAATCAGCGTCTACGCAAAAAGCAAGTCACGCTCGTGCTGGAGACGAGCGCACGCAGCTGTCTTCTTAATAAATATGACAAACGGTTTGGCGCACGGGATCTAATACGCAATACACGAACCTTACTCGAACCCGCGCTAGCCCGCACAATTAATCAATATCCTGATCACTCAAACTTGGTCGCGAAGGCAATCAACGATCAAATTGCAATCGAGTGCAGGGGCTAAAGCGAAGAGAAAAGAGGGCGTTTCGTAGGTTTACATATTTATGTTTTCTTCAGGCCATCGCGTTCTCACAGCTTTATGTCGTTGCCGATCAATTGCGTAGTGCCCCTCAATCAGCTTCCTCCTGAACGATCAGGCTCTTATAGCGCCCTTGAAATAACTTTCCGTGAACCTTACGATAACGATAGTAGCGGTTAGCAACGGTCGACTGTAACCATTTCATTCCGTAAACCAAATTTCCTACGGGGAGTGCGAATTACTAAATGAAAGCGATTGGAGATTACACAAAAACTTCGAGAACCCATCCGCACTTTTCGCAAGCCTGAAACAAACACTGCTCAAAGGAAGCATTCGCACCGTCATTGATCAATAATTCCTGGTGGTAGTTCCCGCGGTTAATCACATGATACACACCATTGTCGTTTTCGATTCGAAGACTCCTAGCCATTGTCGGATCTTGATGTATCACGCGCCGTCGTAGAAATGAAAAAATAGAGATATACGGCATGGCACTTGGAATGACGCACTGCTCGCTGGTCTTACTGGTATGGCATTCGTGATGCTTCGTCGTCGTGCTTAATCAGCCGGCAGATTATTTTACATAGCCCTCGGATCTCGCGATCCGAGGGCTTTTTTGTAGATAGATTGCGACTCTTTAGATTTCGATGAGGCAGGTGAGGGGTGGGTAAACCTCTAGATCCTCTTTTTGAGAGGGGGGTCTCCGCCTGCGGTCGTTTCAACTCCACCTGCTGAGGCTAACTAGGCAGAATGCCGGTTTTATAGGCCTCTGATACGGCGGCGGGAGCATTGGGGACGTTGAGTTTTTCGTAAATATGGCTGGCATGGATCGCTACGGTTTTAGCGCTAATGCCAAGTTCGTTCGCGACCATTTTCTTTGATTGGCCGTCCGCGATGAGTTTCAACACCTCCAGCTCGCGTTCTGTCAGTGTGCCTTCTTCAGTGCTTGGTTGAGGAGGCTGCTGTCGCATGGTGTGGAGCAAGTATTGCGCGACCGAGGTGTCCAGTATCGCGCCACCTCCGGCGACTGTTCGAATGCTGTCTGCCAAGTTGTCACGTGTCGTTGATTTGAGTAGATAACCCGAGGCACCCGCTGAGACTGCGGCCAGCACATCGGATTCTCTATCTGACTGTGTGAGCACAATGATTTCTGTCTTGGGTGTATATTTCTTAAACCAGGGAATGGCCTCCAGTCCAGACATACCGGGTAAGTTTAAATCAAGCAGGACGACGTCGGGCTCGCTTTGACCTGAGAGGTCTTGCAGGGTGCGCAGAGCGATTTCTGCCGTGCCAAACTCGCTGACGAGCTCCACATCGGGCTCGACTCTGAGTGCGTGGCCAATCGCTTTTCGATAGGGAGCACTGTCTTCAACCAGCATAACGTTAATTGGTTTTATCATAGTAATTCTGGTTTATCAGTTTCGAGAGTGTGAGGTTATTCAGTTGAATGGTTTTAACTTTTAAGCTCCGGGATTCGCCACGCGAGAAATTTTCTACGAGGGCAGAACCGGATGGTGATGCATGTCCCCCCATCGACAGTGCTTTCGGCCGTCACGTTGCCGCCGAGTAGGCGAGCCCGGCGTTTCAGTGAAGGCGGGACTTGGCCTTGAGTGCCGCGTCCGTTGTCGCAGATCGATAGGAAAATTTCCTTTTTTTCGATACTGAGTGTGGTCGAGACTGCGGTGGCGTTCGAGTGGCGAATGATGTTGGTGAGGCTTTCCTTGTAGAACAGCATCAGGTCGATGCGTCGATTGGCTTGGAACCTGTTCAGCCGATGTCCATTGAGGATCGAAAAGTCATGATTCAAGTCGGCGAGTAAGCGGTCTGCCATTCGTTTCATGTCATTGACCAAGTTTTGGTAGATGCCGTCTGCCTCAAGCATGTTGGTGCAAAACCTAGCGGTTGCCCCCGTTTCTTCTGTGAGCTCCCTGATGTCGCCGACGATTTCAATTAGATCCGACCACTCTTCGGAGGCATTTTTCTGCTCAACAACTTTTTGGACAGTGTCCCCCAAGAGCCCGATTGCGTGTAGGTTGGCGCCCAACTCGTCGTGCAGATTGGCTGCGATGCGTTCGCGGGTTTTGAATACGGCTCGTTGGCGCAGTATCTGTTGGATCAACACAAGAACGATGCCGCCGCCGAGTAAGAGGGCAATGATCCAAGTCGCTAGCTTTAGCGTCGTTTTCTGTCGTTCATATCGGTGGGTCAGCTCTGCCATCACGCGCGGACGCTCCGATTCCAGTTCATGCCGGCGAGCGAGTTGGTTCATCCAATCCCGCGTCGGCAGGATGTCTCCATAGAAGTTGCGCCCATCCGTCATTCGTTGCAGTGTGAGCTCCGTGTCCTGGAGGCCGTCGCCGGCGGTGACTGGCTGGCCTAATGCCTTATTCTCCCCGTCCGATAAAATTTCGATTTCAGCAAAACCGATGCGTGCTTTTTTATTTTCTAAATCGGTGCTGCTTGGATCTTCAAGAACGGTCATACGCACATAGCGGCAACGAGTCTCTGGGAAGCTGCGCATCGTGATCGGTCCCGCATCGTAGATGGATGCTCTTTCGTATTCGAAAAGGAGCGTCTGCTCAGCGAAATCGGGGTCGTTGGCTCCTGTTATACGAAGCCTTCGGGGGAAGGCATAGTCATTCGTGGCGGCCTCTGGAACCGTGCGACTTAGATCGACGGCGTGCAGATTGATCTGATTCACCATGGTGGGTGCTCCCAAGTCGATCGTCAATGAGCGGTCGCCTACTTTTCGGTTAATGCCTAAACTACGGGCCGCGCTCTTTTCGCCGTGCGCGGCATCCATCAGGTAGGGGATGAAGCCGTCCACGAGATACCGCTCGTGACGGCCTGAATTTGAACGAAAGCTCGACGAGGCTTCGACAGGTTTCTGCAAGGCCACGTTTCTCTTGCCGCTGAACACCATCATTTCGGAGAGCTTCAGCGCATGACGTTGATTTGCCCAACTACGAGGCGAAAGAAGGGTGGCTTCAAGGCGGATCCATGAGGCCGCGAGATGATCCACCGGAATCGTGACAGGGGCAATGCGCGGCAGTAGGCCATCTTCGACAGTGAAAGATGCAAGCACACGATTCGTGTTAGCGGTGCCTGCCAAAATGCGAAATTCGAGTGGGAAGCCGGAAGCCTGAAGTCCGTTTTCGGGGTCACGTGCAATGGTGGGCACCAGCACGATCTGGTCGATGGGGAATTCCGCGCCTAAGTCGATCTGCACCCACTCGGTGTGGTTGGCCTCTATGTGAGCGGCGGACTGATAGCCCACGGCACCGACGCCGCTGCGCATCGTTGTAGGTGCTAAACTGCTGAGCGCGGCGTCGATATCCGTCAGTCGCTGTTCGAGTTGCGATAGAGATAGCTCCACAGGCGCGGCTTCCTGACTGCCATCGGCCGCGATGGCCGCAAGTGCTCCCGTCAGCAGAGTGGCTATGAGTAATATGTGGAGTCGTCGCATCAGAAGCCGTATTTCATTCCACTTAAGTATATCTCATGAACGAGTCGGCACGTATAGGTAAAAATACCTATATGCCGTTTTTTAAAATATGATAGTATGTAACAATTCGTCGTATTCGATGTGAATTTTGAAACATCAGAACTAATCCCTAACACCTACATTTGGATCAATCACTATTAGTGAATACTAAGTATTCGTTGATTCATTACCCATATGAAACAAATATTACTAGCGATCACTGCATCTGCCATTGGCATCAGCGCAGTTCATTCGGCAGCGCTTACAACGACTGCATTTTCCTCTCCCACCAAGATTGTAGCTCAGGGTAATAAGGCTATCAGCCTTAGCGTAGCCTTTCCTACAAATTATTTTATTGAAACCGACGGTGAGTCAGCTCTCGCGATTGATCAGTGGGTTTGGGGTGAGGACTCTCAGCTAGACTATACCGCAGGCACGTATGGTGGAGGCGCAGGACAGATCAACCGCCGCGGGACACTTCAGATAATGAATGATGCGAAAACGACGCTAGGACTGGTTGATGTCGCCATGAATTACACGCTCGGAACGGGCGATTTTGTGACGCTTGAACTCTATGGCTGGAATGCTAGCGAGACATCTCCCGCCCTGTCATGGGGAGGTGGTTCCACTGGGGATAGCTGGAATGACACTACCATCGGTGTTGATGCCACGACGTTGTTGAATAAAACCTACACCACGGGCACCATCGTCGCTGAGTCGGTGGATTTAGGGACGGGGTATGACTACTACATGTGGCGTGTTGGTCGTTCTGCTGGAAACGACGTTCTTGGTAATGCTGATCAAACTACCTTTAGCGGTCTCTCAGTTGCCGTTCCTGAGCCGGGCACTTACGCACTGCTCGCTGGCCTCACTGGTCTGACATTCGTCATGCTGCGTCGCCGACGCCCTTAATCAGTCGCAGTTCATTTTGCATAGCCCTCGGATCTCACGATCCGAGGGCTTTTAGTTTGTCGGCATGAGTGGGGTAGTCCTGCTCTAATTACGTGAGTCTCTGCTCGAGTTGCGATAGGGATAGCTCCGCAGGCGCGGCTTCCTGACTGCCATCGGCAGCGATGGCCGCAAGTGCTCCCGTCAGCAGAGTGGCTATGAGTCGTGGGTGAAGTCGTCGCATCAGGAGCCGTATTTCATCCATTTAATTGTATCTCATGAACGAGTCGGAACGTATAGGTAAAAATACCTATATGCCGTTTTTTAGAATATGATAGTATGTCCTCAGATTGACTAGTGCAATTTTAGTGCTATCCTTTCTATGTCTGGCAACTGATCCATTCACACTAATAATATTAACCCCCTAATATAATTACCTGATCTTAGTGAACTGCTAAGCATTCGTTGATACTATTACCCCATATGAAAAGCACATTCATTCTCGCAGGCGCAGTGCTTGCTTCAACACTCACTTCGCAGGCGGCGGGTGTCGTCTATAGCACTGATTTCACTGGTGAGGAGTATACTCAAAACACCGGAGCCGTCGTATTTGACGATGGCACAACCACTGCTGTCGAAGAGTGGTTTGGTTCAAACAATGGCATTGGCATTGCTGGTGGAGATCTGTCTTTTAATAATTCTACTGCTAACAGATTCCGGGGGACAGGTGTCTGGCTCGATACATCAGTCACAGGATGGGAAGCTGGACTCGTTACTGTTGAGTTTGATGTGGCCAACTTTGTATCTGGCGCTGATACGGATCTCCTTTTTCAAGCATTCGCTGCGAATGGTGTAGATGCCTCAAATACTGTGAGTTTGGATCTTCATGGAGCGGTCTCTGGTCACCCTGTGCTAGGCAATAGCGGAACCGCTACGATTAGTGCGCTTGGTTCTGAGCAATATATTACCGGCAACGGCACTGATGTAGCTTTCACCTTTACCTATAACGGAACGGATGATTTTGTTGGTTTGGTTTTTGCCCAAAGCAACGCCGCAGGTGGCACGGCTTTTGGGTCTGCTGATATCGATAACCTTTCGGTTACCGTCCCTGAGCCAAGCACTTACGCACTGCTGGCTGGCCTTACAGGCCTGACATTCGTCATGCTACGTCGCCGTCGTGCTTGATTAACCCGACAGCTCAATTTTCAAAGCCCTCGGATCAGTGATCCGAGGGTTTTTTCGTTTGATAGATTCCGTTTAAGTATCTCTCAAGATTGAGTCGGCACATATAGGTAAAAATACCTATATGCAGATTTTTTGAAAATGATAGTATGTAACAGCCATGCAAGATATCTTAGTTCGATGCCTAGATTGACTGAAGCAGACACATTCTAATTCAATCTTCGGGCAAAATTAAATATCCACCCTTAATATACAGAAATACGCCATGAATCACTTAAACAAAGAACCCCGACTGTTGTCTGCTGCGGCAGTCATTTCATTACTGGCTGTGACCAGTTCGTTCGCTGAGACTTTCACCTGGACAGGCACCGACAGCGGTGACTGGAATGATATTGATAACTGGACATCGGATGGCGCGAGCGCAAAGCCAAGTGATATCGAAACGGGTGATGTTGTGATCAATAATACAACAAACTTAGATCAGATTATCCGAGGGAATACTACCATCAACTCACTCGAGTTTGGAAGCTCGAATCTTGGGGGAACCACTATTGGACTTATCGCCGGAAATGGCACTACCGCTCGTAATTTAACTTTCTCTGCCACTTCCGGGAATTCCACTCTGACGATCGATGCGGCGTCTACTGGGGATAAGATTTTTAACAACCTCGGTAAAGTCAGACTTACCAGTAACTTAGACATCGTTCACAACGGCGCCGACGATTTGAGATTTAACTCTGAAGTCACTGGAAGTGAGAATCTTAGCATAACGGGTTCAGGCGTCACATATCTTGATGGTGCCAATACCTATACTGGTAACACAACGATAAACGCGGGGAGCACCTTGAGATCGACCAGTGGCGCAGGCTCAGAATTTGCCTTCAAAATCGGTGCCAATGGGGTCAACAACGCTATGTTGGGAACGGGATCTGTTTTTCTACATACTACATTCGTTCTTGATCTTAGCACAGCCTCTACCATCGTTGGCAGTGAGTGGCTTATCCTCGACGTGGATAATCTCACCGAGAGCTACCGCTCAACTTTTGCTGTCGCTAGTGAGAATGGTGGCTTTACGGAGGCTAGTGGACTCTGGAGTATCACTGAAAACGGTGTTGACTACGAGTTTGCGGAGCTCACAGGTATGTTGACTGTCGTTCCAGAACCCGGAACTTACGCATTGCTCGCTGGCCTCACTGGTCTGACTTACGTGATGCTTCGTCGTCGTCGCGCTTAGCACGAATCGTTCTTTTCTTTCAAACGCCTTCGGATCGGTATCACTGATCCGAGGGCGTTTTTATAGATACAGTGCTGGAAGTTTAAATGTCCTGCAGGCTGTAACCCCTCGCGACTGAATACCATTCTCACATGAAACACCTCTTATTTCTTTCCGGCGCAGTGCTTACGTCGGCACTCACTTCACAGGCGGCAATGCGTATTGTTTACTCCGAAAACTTTAACGACTTTTCGATCACTAGTAAAACCAATGGAGTGCATGCACTCGGCGGGGCGTCTGCTGCAGTGACTTATCGTGAGTTTTTTAGCTCAACCGGTTTGGTGAATGATACAGGTAGCACACTGAACTTTACTAGTGACGGGGTGGCTAACAGGACGCGTGGTGCGGGCGTTTGGTTGGATACCAGAGAATGGAGTCCCGGCACCGTTACCGTGACGTTTGATATTTCGGGCTTCGTCGCTGCTACGGGTGTTGATTCGGGCTCCTTCCTCCAGACATACACTGCAAGTGGTGTGGATGACACAAATGCTGTAGGGGTCGATATTCACGGAAGCTTCAACGGCGGTGTCGTTCTAAGTGGCACAGCAACTTCCAGCACGCTTGGTGATCCAACTGCAATTACTGCTGATGGGACAAGTTTAACGCATACCTTCACCTATGCAGGAGAAGAGGAGATTGGCCTGTTCATCGTGCATCGGGCTGTTAACGGCGATCCCGGTGGCACCAGCGCAGCATTTAGCCTCGATAACCTAGTTGTCGTCGCTGAAACGATTCCTCTACCGGTTCAACCAAACATCGTTCTTTTCTACGTCGATGACCTCGGTCAGCAGGATATTCAGCTGAACGAGTTGGACAACCTATGTCCCTACGACACTCCGAACATTACGAAGCTGGCCTCTCAGGCCATGAATTTTACATCGGGCTATTCGCCGGCACCTTCCTGTTCGCCATCACGCGCTGCGATCAACAACGGGCAGCATCCAGCGAAGACACGGTTCACGCACGTCTCGCTTGACGACGTGGATGACGGCAAGAGCTCCCAGCTGTTGATTGCGCCTTACTTAGAGTTACAAATTGATCGCAATTTGTTGACCAGCGCCGAGGCCTTGGCAGCAAATGGCTATGCGACTGGGCACTCCGGCAAATGGCACCAGGGCCTCAATGCCGCAAATTACGGCTTCCAGACGGTCAATGAAGATCGTGGAGCGCATCGCGGTATGAGCCCTGATCGGCTCGATCCGGACGCATTTGCCTCTGATACCAATGCCAGCTATCCACTCACCACCGAAAGGTATTTTCCTTACAGTGCGGAGTTTCCGGATGGCATTCGGTATCCCGTAGATGAGGTTACAGATTCAGCGATTGCATTCATGGATGCTAATAAAGACGGGCCATTTTTCCTCAACCTCTGCCATTGGATGGTCCACTGGCCGGTGCTCACTCGTAACGAGGACCTGCTCAAATACTATTGCACCAAATTTGGCGTTATTTATGATTCAGACTTAAGAGATTCAATGGGCGACGTTAAGGACTGGACGACGCCCGGTCAGACGAATCCGTATTTCGGTGCGATGGTCACTACGGTGGATTGGAGTCTTGGGCGAATTGTGGACTACTTGGAGACCACTGACGATCCCCGCAATCCTGGTAAAAAACTGATCGAGACGACTTATATCTTCTTCACCTCAGACAACGGTGGTGCGGAGCAGCATGGCCAAGAGGTGATCTCGGACAATGCACCGTTTAAATATGGTAAAACCAATCCGGAAGAAGGCGGCGTGCGGGTCCCATTCGTGGTTTCAGGGCCAGGGATTTTAGCGGACAGTGAGGTGCATGAGATGGTGAATCAGCTCGATTTATTCCCCACCTTCCTTACGTTGACCGACACCACGATTGATGCGGCTGATTATGATGAACTCAGTGGTTTGGACATTGCTCCGGTGCTGTATGGTGAGGCCACTCAGGTGCTTGATGCGCTGGATAAGCCACGGGATTTCTTATTCTGGCACTTCCCGCATTATAGTCACATGAAGTCTTCTCTTCGAAGTGGTGATTATAAAATCCTCAAGTCATTTGAAACGGGTGTTTACGAGTTGTATCGACTCTATGATGGCCTGGATGCCAATGGAGACCCAGTCCGCTTGGATATCGAAGAAGCGAATGACTTAGTGGCGTCGACTGATCCTGAAGATGTCACCGCTCTCGCAGAGTTGACTGCAATGATTGAAGGAGCATTTGTAGACTATAACGCAGAGCTTCCTTACCTGAATCCTGACTATACAGGCGTCGATCCGGCAACGGTCGCTGCGCCAGACGTCAATACGTTTACTGGCGAAACACGCTTGGCTGAGCTTACCATCGTATCGAGCGGACCCAAAATTGTGGAGGCCTCTGTGCTCTATCGTGGCGGGCCCACGGCTGGTAAAACTGATGTGGTTACGGACGAGTTTATCTTAGGAATGCGGGAGCCTGCGACGACGAGCGTCGATGGCTACACTGTGAGTGCTGTGATACCAGAGAGCATCATAGCTTACTGCTTCCTGCTCGTTGATGAGAATGGGTATATGCAATTTACGAGTGAGGTCAGCAGCCCGTTGCTTGTTACGGTGCCTGATGCGCTGGCTCACTGGCCGCTCGACGAAGTTTCAGGCAGTCAGGCTGCAGACATTTCGGGGAATGGTCACCATGCAACTGTGACGGGTGCTGAATGGACTGTCGGAGTCGATGGCGGGGCCCTGTATTTTGATGGTGGGGCTGATGCAGATGCCGATTATGTTGTCATTCCTGTAGGGGCTGTTTCAGGTATTAATAACCAAATTAGCATCGCCATGTGGGTTTATGGTGGAACGACTCAACCCGCTCAAGATTCAGTTTTTCATTCCCGAGACGCGAGTGATAATCGTATACACAGTATCCTGATACCCTGGTCCAGTGGAACCGTAGTTTGGGATGCTGGTTATGACTCTGTTGCTGATGCAAGTGATCGTGTTTCCAAGGGGACTGACGCGGCCATCTATAAAGGAGTCTGGAATCACTGGGTATTTACAAAAGATACGACTGAACCGGCAGGTGTTGGTAGCATGGTGATCTATCTCAATGGATCCGTATACGATACGGATACCGGGACCTACCCCATGTCAGGAATGAACACGACATGGCTTGGTAGTGGGAAAGATGCGACCTTGAGTTTTGAGGGGCTACTGGATGAGGTGATGCTCTATGATGTGGCACTGACGGGCGCTGAAGTCGCGACGCTCTATGCGAGCTATACGCTGCCTTCGGACTACCAGACGTGGTTGCTCAATTATCCGGGGCTCAGTGATGTCACTTTTGAGGGCGATCCGGAGCAAGACGGGATCGCGACCGGTCTCGAGTTTGTGTTGAATGGCACACCCACGGAATCGGGCGAAGTCATCCTCCCTCAGGTGGATGCCACAGATGAGAACTTTACCTTTACGTTTACACGTAGCGCAGATGCCGTGCCGTTTACTGAGCAGATTTTTCAGTATGGAGCGAGTCTGTCCGGTTGGACCGATCTCAATATTACAGAGCCGCGGGCCAGTGAAGTGAGCTTAGGCTCGATCTCAGGAGGCCTACAACCAGTGACGGTGACGATTCCTAAGAGCATGGCGGTGGATGGTAAATTCTTTGGGCGATTGAAAGTGCTTTCAGTGGTCGACTAGTGAACTGATTCTATCACTCAGATGAAAAACCCTAGATAAAAAATAGATGAAAAAAATATTACTAGCGATCACTGCATCTGTCATGGGGCTCAGCATAGCGCTGGCGACTGATTTTACCACCGCCCCGGTTAAGATTACCAATAAGGGGCATGCGGCTATTAGCCTTAGCACGATGTCCTCTGCTAATTACGCTTATACAATTAAAAGAAATGCGACTCCTACCGAAGACACTCAAGCCATTGGCGATTGGATTTGGGGGGACGATGATGAGCTACGCTATACTGCGGCTACGGATACGTATGGTGGATCCGCAACGAAGGTGAACCGCCGCGGGGTAATTCGGATCATCAATGATTCGAAAGCGACCCAAGGCCTGATTAAGGTCGCCATGGATTACACGCTCGGAGCGGGCGATTACGTGACGCTTGAACTCTATGGCTGGAATTCTGGCGAGACATCTGTCGGTCTGTCATGGGGAGGTCCTAAAGATGGGACAGCCTGGAATCAGACGATCGTTGGCGATGCCACGGCCTTGTTGAGTCAAACTTACACCACGGGCACATCGCTCTCTGAGTTGGTTGATTTAGGGACGGGGTATGACTACTACGCCTGGCGTGTGGGTCGCTCAGCTGGAAACGACGATCTTGGTAATGCAGGTCAAACGACTTTTAGCGGTCTCTCAGTGACCCTTCCATAATAAAGTATCTCTCGTGAACGAGTTGGCGCGTATAGGTAAAAATGCCTATATACGGATTTTTAGAATCTGATAGTATGTAACAACCTTGTCGCATTCTACATGACTCTAAAGCATCAAAACGAATCCCTAACACCCATATTTGAATCAAGCACTGTTAGATACACACTAAGCATACATTGATTTGATCACCCATAATATGAAAAAAACATTCATTCTCGCAGGCGCAGTGCTTGCCTCCACTCTATCTTCACAGGCGGCGGTAGTCTCCCTCAACAATGCCGATGCCGCCGGTGCCACCGTGGTCGGCGGAACACTTGGCACTCTTGTTGCACCAGGTGATGGCGACGTTATTACTTCGCAAAGCTACACGATTAACGACCTGGCGCTTGATGGTGATGCTTTAGCCAACGATTCGGTTACGATCACTTTTGATCTTTCGGCTTTTAATTCTAGCGGCGCGGCTAATCTTAACTGGGATCTCATCGAATACGACATTAACAATACCCCTTTCAAAACTGCAGGGGATGGTATCACTTTTGGAACCATCACGCTCGATGGTGCACAAACAACTTCCGAAGGAGCTGCTATCTCATTGAATAGCGCAGTATTCACGGAAGTAACCTATAGACGCTGGGCTGCTGCAGAAGACGAAGTGACGTCAATTGTAGGTTCTTCTACCAACATTACCAATAATATAGCTGGCATAGTCGCTTTGAATGACACGACTTTCACCACAACGCACGTTTCTGGTGGATCTTGGCAAATTGATAACTATGATCTCGCTATTGATGTCACTGTCGTTCCAGAGCCAGGCACTTACGCACTGCTCGCTGGCCTCACTGGCCTGACTTACGTGATGCTTCGTCGCCGCGCTTAATTCGTATCGTTCCTTTCTTTCAAGCGCCTTCGGATCGATACCATCGATCCGAGGGCGTTTTTGTTGATCCATTGCTGAAAGTCTAGGGGCTTCTCTCGTGCAGTTGAGTTGTTCTGCCGAAACCACCCAGGTGTCCGAGTTATTGATGTAGAATATTCTTATTTTTCAACCTATTGGGCGTTCGGATTCGTCGCTGTTAGAACACTGTAAAGGGGGGCGTATCCTGTAAATACGTGGTGTGTGACGCTTCATTTTTATGATACACTTTAACTTACTTAAAATTAACCATTCGAGCGCCTCTAGCAGTGGTTGATCCATGCGGTTCATTCCGGGGGGATGGGGGGCGATATCAACACACGTAGATGAGCAAATTTGGTTCGAAATAACGCTAAAATAAATTTAAAATACGATGAACAAAATTAAAAAAACACTGGTCGCTGGTTTTCTAGCGGCTGCTTGCTTGCCGATGCTCCACGCGAAGGTCGAGCAGCCTAATATTATTATCTTCTACGTCGATGATCTCGGCTGGCAGGCGACTCAGATCAATGATGTGGATAAGCCAAGTCCGTATGAGACTCCGAATATTGTGAAACTTGCGGAGTCTGGTATGAATTTTACTCAGGCTTATTCGCCAGCTCCGACCTGTTCGCCATCGCGTGCCGCGATTAACTCCGGGCAACATCCCGCGAAAACACGATTCACCCATGTCACGCTGGATAACAGAAAAGATGTAGGGAAAGGCGAGCGCTTGCTTTCTCCTTATCTAGAAGGGCAGTTTGATCGAAATCACCTGACGAGCGCGGATGCGCTGAAGGCGAACGGCTACCGCACCGGACACACTGGAAAATGGCACATCGGCCTGTCATCGGCGAGTTATGGTTTTGATTTCGTCAACGAAGACCGTGGCATCCACCGCAGTGTCCCGGATCGCACCCAGGGCTTTGCGACGGCGGAAGATCCCAAGTATCCACTGAGTCAGGAAAAGTATCCGCCCTTCAGTGCAAAAAAACCGGAGGGTATTTCGTATCCCTACGATGAGGTCACTGAATCTGCCATTCAGTTTATGGCGGAGAGTGGGGATCAGCCGTTCTTTCTCGATCTCTGTCACTGGATGGTTCACTGGCCGGCGATGACG
The DNA here is from genome assembly GCF_902728235.1 of Lentimonas sp. CC4. Lineage (NCBI taxonomy): Bacteria > Pseudomonadati > Verrucomicrobiota > Lentimonas > Lentimonas sp. CC4. The sequence goes on along the minus strand of NZ_CACVBO010000001.1, from coordinate 3,514,940 downwards.
CGCAATGGCGAGCTACTTGAGTATTACTGCGATAAACTCGGCCAGCAGTTTCCACCGAAAAAGGGCGCGATGAGTCTGCCAGGGCAAAATAACCCATACTTTGCCGCGATGGTGACCAGCGTCGACTGGAGCCTGGGGCGCATTGTGGATTTCTTAAAGAAGACCGATGATCCTCGGAACCCTGGCAAGAAGCTGATCGAAACAACCTATATTTTCTTCAGCTCTGACAACGGTGGAGCCTTGAGGCACGGTCAAGAAACGCTCTCGGACAATTCGCCGCTGAAAAATGGCAAAACCTATGCAGAAGAAGGCGGCGTTCGGGTGCCTATGGTGATCACTGGTCCGGGCATTGCAGCAGGCGCTCAGTTTGATGGCATGATCAATCAGCTCGATTTCTTCCCGACCTTCTTGGAATTGACCGATTCTAAGATCGCCGCCAAAGATTTCGCGAAACTGAGTGGCTTGGATATCACACCCATATTGATGGGCGAAAGCACACAGGTTTTGGATGCTGAGGGCAACGAGCGCGAATTCCTTTTCTGGCACTACCCGCACAATCCGATCATGACATCCGCCATCCGTAGTGGAGATTTCAAGCTCTACAAACGATACGATTCTGGCGAATACGAGCTGTATCGTCTCTATAATGACGGTCAGCGCAATGACTTCGAAGAGGCGAACGACCTCGCGAAAAATCCAGAGTATGCATCGGTCGTCGAGCAACTCAGCGGATTGCTCGAAGCATCGCTGGTCGCGAATAACGCAGAGCTCCCGTATTTGAATCCAAATTACTCGAAAAAAACGGAATCCGCAGCCACGGTCGGCAAAAGCTCGTTCAAGGCGGGGACACGTAATGCACGGGTATCTGTCCAATCGGGTGGTCCAGTGGTGAAAGAGGCATGGGTGATCTATTGCGACGGTTCAAAGGCTGAGAAGCATAAACGCGGCAGCGACAAGCCAGTCACCGCTGAATTCATCTCAGGAATGCGCCTTCCAGCGACGGTCAGCAAAGATGGACTCAAGGTGAGCGCGACGATTCCAGAAAGTATCGAAGCTTACTGCTTCATGCTCATCGATGCCAATGGCTTCATGCAATATACCGACGTTGTCGCTGCGAAGTAGTGCCAATTTTGACCGCTCAATTTATGAAAAACACCTCACTTAGAACGACAGCCGTGCTGCTTTGTTCGTTTGTTTTTGCTACGGTTACTCTCGCAGCTGATCGAGCACCTGCCCAGGGCCTGCCCGCCCAGAGCTCGTCGAAGGTGTCGAAACCAAACGTCGTGTTCATCCTCACGGACGATCAACGTTTCGACTCGATGGGGTTAACAGGGAATACGGTTACAGAAACGCCGCATCTCGACCAGTTGGCGCAAGAAGGCGTTTTCTTTAGTCAGGCCTTTGTGACGAGCCCGATCTGTGGCCCCAGTCGTGCGAATATCTTCACTTCGCAATGGGAACGTAAGAACCGCATCGGTTTTACCAGTGTTTCGAATAATTATGTGTCGCAGGAGGCGTTTGAGAATAGCTTCTTGATGCAAATGAAGCAGGCGGGCTATTCGACTGCGTTCATCGGCAAGCACCATACGAAGATCGTGGATCGCAGTAATAAACCGCTGAAGAAGGCGATTGATTTCTGTTATTACGGGGAAGGGCACCTAGGGTTTCATCCTGCGAAAAAGCGTAAGATCTTCTCCAACCTCAAGCATGAGTCGCAGACTGAAGCCTTGTTTGAAGCGTTTCAGGCGTATTTGAATTCGGACAATGATTACGCTTATTTCTATGAAAATGCGGATGCATCGATCAAAGAGCAGTTGCAACCGCGTGATGCGGATAAGCCATTCTGTGCATGGATCAACTTGAACCTACCGCATCAATCGAGCTTGGGAGGGATGGGCTCTAAGCCAGGAGATCCTGAGTTTTACTCGACACGGTATAAGCAGAATCAGTTTCAGGTGCCAGAAGGCTATCCGAACAATTTAACGTTGCCTGCAAACGTCATTACTCGAGAGGAACAACCGGGATATTACAAATTTAATGAAAACTCGCTTCGAGGTTCTTTGCTCAAGACCGCGCGGGCAGTGTATGGCATCGATCAGATGGTCGGAAATCTACGGGCGATGCTGGAGGAGATGCACCTCGCCGAGAATACCATCATCGTGGTCTTTTCGGATAATGGCTTGCTCTACGGCGAGCATGGCTTGGGCGGGAAGACGATGCTTTACGAAGAGTCCGTGCATGTGCCTTTGATTGTCTATTCACCCTTTTTGCCGGAAGGAAAGCGCGGTCAACAACGCACGGATCTAGTGGTCGGGCAAGACATACCAGCGACACTCTTGGATATGGTCGGCATCGATGTGCCGAATACCTATCAGGGCGTCAGTATGGTGCCACTGATCGAAGGGCAGGAGGTCGATTGGCGTCAGGATGTATTCCTTGAGAATTTGTTCACCGATCAAGGCTACGCGCGGCAGGACTCGGTTCGCAGCGAGCGCTATAAATACATCCGTTACTACAGCAAGGAGGCAGATCGTAAGCAGTATCTGCCCGATGGTATCGCAGGTGAAGCGCCGATCTATGAAGAACTGTTTGACCTTGAGTCGGATCCGAAGGAGCTGCGCAATTTAGCGAGTAATCCTGAATTCGCCTCCATTTTACAAGCGCAGCGCGCACGCTGTGATGAATTAGTCACAGAACTGAAACGCTAGTCGCGGTTTAAGCATAAATTTATTAAAATGAAAGATTGGATAAAAAAAAGCATCCTCTTGATGGTTATCTTCAGTGCCTCATCGCTCTCCGCCGAAGTGAAGTCCGACGTGGATTGGCCAGAGTTTATCGCTCGCCATGATCTGGTCTGGACGGAAATGCCACAGGCTTGGCATGATGGCCCCTTTATGGGCAATGGCATGTTAGGGTCGATGTTGCACCAGATGGACGATCATACCCTACGTATTAGCCTAGGTCGCAGTGATGTTGAGGATAATAAGAAAAAGGGAGCGCCTTTCATTACAAAGTCTCGGCTCCCGAATGGTTATTTCACACTGAAGACGATCGGCAAGATCACTGGTTTTGAAGGCCGACTCGATCTCTATAACGCAGAAGCACGTGGCCGAATCTTAACCGATAAGGGAGCCATTGATCTACAAGCCTTGGTGCACAGTGATGACATGCTGATTCTCTACCGCTTGCAGCCGAGTGGAGGCGAAGCGACGATTGCACTCGATTTCGTGCCGCTCAGAGCCATCGCTCCCGCGCGCCTACAGGCAGAAATTATGGTCGCGGAACAAGGGGATAAGGCGCACTCGTCACGTCAGGGTTGGGCAGCGGCACCTTACGAATACAATCCGGACCCTGTCCTGACGAAGATCGACGGCTATTCGGTTTCCAAGCAGGCGCTCGTTGTCGGCGGAGAGATCGGCACGGCATGGTCGGTCAAGTCTCAGCCGAATGGTGGCACGGAGCTGCGTGTCTCGATCGAACACAGCTCGCCTGAAGCGACCGCGACACAAGACGCGGTCAATCATTTGAAAGCGGTGGTGGATGAATCGTGGGAAAGCCTCGTGACGCGTCACCGAGTCTGGTGGCACGACTACTACCCGCAAAGCTTTCTGAGTCTCAGTGATACCGAGATGGAGAGTTTCTATTGGATTCAGGTCTACAAATTCGGATCTGGTGCGCGTCAAGGGCGTGCGTATATGGATGTGATGGGGCCGTGGATGGTGGAGAACACCGCTTGGGCCAATGGTTGGTTTGATTTGAATACACAGCTTTCTTACTGGTTCTTATCCACTGCCAACCGTCTCGAAGTCGCCGAAAGTCTCTTCACCAAGATGGATGAGTCCTTTGATACGTTTGTCGCCAATATGCCTGCGAAATACAAAGGGCAGGCAGCTGCGACTGGTTCGATTTCTCCTCAGACCTTTGATAGTCCACTGGGCGAACGCCTGGGGTTCATGGGTGACTTTACTTGGCTCTGCCATAATTACTGGATGTTCTTAGAGCGCACAATGGACGAAGAGCGTGTGCAGGAGAAATATTTCCCGTTGCTTACGAAAGCGGTGAATTACTACGTTTTTAATATGTATGAGGGCGAGGATGGTCGTATCCATCTACCAAATACAAAATCACCCGAATACGGTGGCGGTATCGATTGCACCTACAATCTGTCGCTCTTCCGATGGGGGTGCCAAACCTTGATTCAAATCGACGAGCGCTATGGCATCAATGACCCGCTTTTGCCGAAATGGAAAGATATCGTGGCTCGGTTGGCAGACTATCCGACGGACGAGAATGGGCTCATGGTTGCGGCAGATTTTCCTTTTGCCAAGCCGCACCGTCACTATTCGCACTTACTCGCGATTCATCCACTGAACACATTGCACATGGAGCAGCCAGAGAATCAGGAGTTGATTCAGAAGTCGGTGGATCATTGGACGAGTTACTTCGACCGCGGCTTAACTGGCTACGCCTATACGGGAGGGGCTTCGATGGCCGCACTGCAAGGCGATGCTGAGCGTGCTGCTAAGTATTTGGATATGTTTATGCGCATGCATGAGCTCAACCCAAAGAATGCCACGCGCATCCACCGCACCACGATGTATACTGAAACGGGACGGATTCAGCCAGTGACAGAGACGCCGTTTTCGCTCTGCGATTCGATGCAGCTAATGGTGCTGCAAACCTGGAATGGAACCATTCGAGTCTTTCCAGCGGTTCCGGAGGTCTGGCAGGATGTCGTCTTCGATCAGTTCCTCGCACCCGGCGGATTTGAGATCAGTGCCAGTCGTAAGGACGGAGTCACTCAATTTGTTTCGATCAAAAGTAATGCCGGCGAGCCGTGTTTCCTGAAGTTGGACTTCCAGCCTAAACGTGTGGAAGGCATCGCGAAGTCCGCCGTCACGCGTCTGCCGGATGGTCGTTTCGAAGTGGCGATGCAAGCAGGAGACCAGGCGATTTTCTACGCGGATCATGTCGATGTGGCACAGGTCGCACCCGTCAACGCCTTGCCAGAGAACTGTAACAGCTTCGGATTGAATTAAGGCCGTAAGACAAATTGTAATTATAGTGAAAAATCGAAACCTTATATCTCTTCTAAAAATCGGTGCACTGGCCGCGTTGCTGCCCTTGTCATTGTTTGGAGACGCTCAGCCAGCTGTGGTGAGCGCGCCTGCGGTGAGCTTGTCGAAACCAAACATTGTGTTCCTGATGACCGATGACCAGCGATGGGACACGTTTGGTTGCTACGGTCGCCCTGAGTTTAAGACGGTAACGATTGATCGATTGGCGTCAGAGGGGGTCATTTTTGATAAGGCTTATCATGCGGTAGCGATCTGTATGCCGAGTCGGGTGAGCATCATGACTGGTCGATACTTCGCGAGCCATAACAGTGGCTTTACCTACCCGCATGACACGCCGGTTTCTAGCGAAGACTTGGCTGATACTTATCATGCTCGACTGAAGGCATCGGGGTATCGCAGTGGTTTTATCGGTAAGTTCGGCTTTTACATAGAGGGTGGTGACAAGCTCGCTATAGCGGAATTAAAAAAGCACTTTGACTACTTTGATGCAAATAGAGGACATACGAACTTTGGTGGTGGTCGCTGGGCCGAGACTCCTGAGACCTTTGACAATTTATCAAAAGGCCGAGCGCGCACAGAGCGCACCCTTAAAAAAGGGGACTCCATGATCCGCTTCCTCGAAACGCAGCCAGCAGATCAGCCGTTTATTCTCTCGATCAGCTTTGATGCGGTCAAGAATGACAGAGATCAAGACATGCACGTTCCAGATAAGGCGCTCTTCGAGAAGACGGAAATGACCGTCCCTGCTAACTGGGTCGAAGGAGCTAACAAAAAGCTGCCTGAGGTCGTCCAGAAAAATGCGAGGGGCTATAAACTCCACCTCCAGAGAACGAGCACCCCGGAACTCTACCAGACCCTCGCAAGACGCTTCGCGGCGCAAGGTGTGACCGTCGATACCCAAGTGGCAAGATTGATTGAGAAGCTCAAAGAGATGAAGGTGCTCGATAACACGGTTATTATTTACACCAGTGATAATGGTCGGCAGCATGGTTCCCAAGGGATCTATGATAAGTGTTTGCTCTTCGAAGAGTCGATTAAAGCGCCCTTAATCATCTGGGATGGACGTGTGGCAGGTGAAGGAAAAGGGAAGCGTGTAGATCCTCTCGTTTCCTCTACCGATTATGCGCCAACCATCCTGACCCTAGCAGGAGTGAAAGTGCCTGCCAAGATGCAGGGGAAAAGCTTAACGGGGATTCTTGATGGGACGGAAGACCTGAGCCAATGGCGTGACGCGAATTTTATCGAGAACCTGTTCATTCAAGAGGTTCATTCGGCTGGAGTCGTGGCTCAGAGGGCTGGAAAAACAGCTGATTTTGAAGCGATCAATAAGGATATTATAGCGAAGAACCGTTCTTACCGGAGTCGTGGGGTAGTCACCAAGCGTTTCAAATACTTTAGCTACTACGAACACAATCCTCAAGTAGAGGAGCTCTATGATTTGGAGGCGGATCCTAACGAACAGAACAACCTCATTGCGAATCCAGAATACGCGACTATTCTATCTAATCTGCGCCAGCAGACTGAGACGCTCCATACTCAAGCCACAGCAAAACCTTAAGTGCCAGTGTTACTATGAAAATGAAAACAATTAAAATATTCCCCTTCTTTCTGCTGGCTGCTGCGCTCAGTTGTGAGGGCCAAAAACAGCAAACCAATCAGACTTGGACGATTGATACGCAAGCTGATTGGAACGAAAGCCTCGTGGAGAAGAATGGGGTAGAGCTTTCCGATGGATTGGCCAGCCCGACAGGGAAGGCCGCGGTGCTGTCGAGCGTGATTAAGCAGTTTGATGAGAAACGCTCTGCTGAGTCGATCACGATCGATCAGTCAACGGGGTGGCACAATTGGAATCCTATCGGGGATATCGGACCGAAAAGTCTATCGAATGCACCTATATTCTTACGCATGGGTGAAGATGATTACTGGTTGTTTGGTGGTTATAAAAAGAGCAAAGATGAAGCGGCTGTCGCATCGGCGACTTTAGAAGGGTTTGATGTGCCGCTCATGAGCACGAAGAACCCGAATGTTTTTATCGCCCCAGGAGGAATGGATCCGAAGCGAGGCGGCTACTATGGTTGGCAAAGTCGTGACATGGAGAATTGGGTATTCCATGGGCCGGTGTCGCCTCCGATCGCAGGGAACGCCACTACTGCTGAACTCGTGGATGGTCAGGTGTATCTTTATTATGATAATCCCAATGACCAAGACCCACATTTGGCAATTGATGCTGATTTAACGGATGGCGAGCCGGGTGTAGATATGGGAATGGCTTTTCACGATCCTACGCATGGATCTGATTGCGCGATCATTCGCGATCTGGACGGGAACTTTCATCTGATTCTGGAGGACTGGAGCCCGATCGATGCGTCCACGCATGCGTGGGATTCGCCGCTCGCGATGCATGCGGTGAGCAAGGATGGCAAAGGGGATTTCAAAATACTGCCTCCTGCGGTCGATGAACGCACGAATCCGACTGGAAAAATGGGCGAGTATTTCCATCCGCACTGGCATCGAGGACCGCGTAAGGACGAATTTCCCACGAAGGTCGTGCCGGAGGATATTCCGAGACAAAGAATTAAAAAGGGCGATATTCGTGCGTATGGAGAATACGAAATCCACGAGCCAGCGCAGGACGCTTTTGGTGACTGGGCGGCCATTGCTATTGGTGGTCAGTATTATCTCTTCGGTGATTTCGACCCCGCCACTGCACATGGCGATAGGAATGCCATGAGTGTTGCATGGTTTACTTCTTCCGATATCAATGAGCAGTTCACCTTCTGCGGGAATGTTGGACAAGGACACCCTGATCCCGACATCATGTTCGCAGAGGGGCAATTCTATCTGGTGACTCAGACGAAGCAGGATTTCGTAAGTCCAGGCCCTTGGGTGAAAGGCGTGACTGTCCGTGTGGGTGTGGACACCAATAAAGACGGCTCCGTCAATGAATGGACGGATTGGCAGGAAGTGAATGAAACGTATGCCGCCATTCCTGGTTTTGCGAAACAGGTGGCCAAGACTCCAGCGCAACTGGATCTCTCCAGTTTGCCTGAGGGCTATGGCTTCCAGTTTGAAGTGAAGATCAGTGATACCACCAGCAATGATTCCAAACCCCAACTCGATAAAATTACGCTAACTTTTTCTGAATAAAAGATTATGAACAGAACGTTTTTTACTATAGCCGGCCTGTTGGCGGCATCGTGCTCCGTCCATGCATTGGATATTTATGTCAGCCCGGTTGGGAATGATAGTCAGGCAGGCACAAAGACACAGCCAGTGGCCACCATCACAGCCGCACGTGATTTGCTGCGTGACAGTGGCAAGCTGGGGACAGAGCCGTGCGAAGTGATTTTCGCCGCGGGCGTCTATCGCTTGAGCGAACCGGTAACCTTCACGCCTGCGGATAGTGGCAGTGAGGCATATCCTGTGACCTACCGTGCGGTCGACGGAGCGGACGTCGTGTTGACTGGCGCGCAAACGATTACCAGTGAGTGGGAACTGTGGCAGGATGGCATCTATCGCACGCAGGTCGGCGAGATGGATGCGATCGATCAATTGATTGTGAATGGGAGTCGCCAAATTTTGGCGCGTTATCCAGACCTCGGAGCCGGCTATGTGTTGGGGCCAAATCAAAAACACGTAGGTGGTAAAGCGGGTAACGCTCCCTACGATGGCTGCACACCGGATGCATGGGATGCCAGCAAAGCGAAAGAGTGGGCCGACCCAACTGGAGCCTTCATGCATGGCATGCACGGAGGACTGTGGGGCAGTCAGCATTACCGCGTCTTGGGTAAGGATGCGAAGGGAGAGCTGCTGTTCGAGGGCGGCTGGCAGAACAATCGTCATCGATCTGCGCATCGTTCTTACCGGATGATTGAGAATATCTTCGAAGAACTCGATGCGCCGGGCGAATGGTATCACGATGCCCAGGGTGGCTGGCTGTATTATCAACCTGCGAAGGGTGTGGATATGGCATCGGCACAGTTTGAAGCAGTGTTACAGCTCAAGCATCTGATCGAATTCTACGGCGCGCATAAACAACCGGTCGCGACGATGGATATCGTTGACAGCGGCAATGGCTTGAAGGTGACGAGCGTGAAGAACTATGAGACTACCGAGGCGGTGAAACATATCCGTCTGGAAGGGATCAGCTTTAGAGGCACCGCTCGGACCTTTATGGATACCATCGAGCCACTACTTCGTAGTGATTGGAGCGTCTATCGTGGCGCCGCAGTTCATCTGCGTGGCACGGAAGCGGTTGTGATCGAGGGCTGCGACTTCGAAGAGCTCGGAGGCAATGCGGTCTTAGTCGATAGCTACAATCGTGGCACCGTTGTTCGTGGAAACCTGTTTCGTGAAAATGGTGCTTCGGATGTGGTCTTTGTCGGCTCATTTGCAGCCGTGCGTGACCCTGCCTTTAGTTTCGGTGCAGCGGCTCGACCACTGGATGTGATTGATACGGAGGTGGGTCCGAAGTCCGAGGACTATCCCGCTGACTGTTTAGTAGAGGATAATTTGATGATGCTTTGTGGCCGTTTTGAGAAGCAGGCTGCAGGGGTGAATCTATCGATGGCATCTAGAATCACCGTGCGCCATAATACGATTAGCCATACACCACGAGCGGCGATTAATGTCTGCGACGGAACATGGGGTGGACATGTGATCGAATGGAATGATTGCTTCGAGACGGTCTTGGAGACACATGACCACGGTGCGTTTAATAGCTGGGGGCGTGATCGGATTTGGCATAGTGCCATGCCAGCTGGCCCGAATGAATTGGACGAAAATGGTAAGTCGCTCATTAGCTTCTACGTCGATAAATATCCAGAGTCACCGTTCTGGGATGCGTATCAAACCACGATCATGCGTCATAATCGGATGCACTGTGACCACGGCTGGGACATTGATCTCGACGATGGTTCCTCGAATTATGAGATCTACAACAACCTCTGCTTGGGGGGTGGCCTCAAGACACGAGAAGGCTACAAGCGCATCGTGACCAACAATGTCGTGATGGGCGGATACACTTGTAATGTGCCTTACCCGAAACCTACGGCTGATGTGTTTGAGCGCAATGTGGTGGCGGGCAAGACCATCTATTCTGCTTCAAATCCAACGCTTTGGGGAGGCATTCGCGATTATACCTTCGCGCATAATCCAGCGGCTCGGAAAACAGAGCCCGCCGTCGCCCTGCAGAAACAGACCTTGGACGATGCCCATAGTTTATATGGCAATGCTCGCTTCGTGGCACCAGAGGTCGGGGACTTTACCGTCGCAGCTGACTCACCCGCACTGAAAGTGGGATTTGAGAATTTCCCGATGACTGGGTTTGGAGTGACTTCGCAACACTTGAAAGCACAGGCAGAAACACCGTCCTTTCGCATGCCTGAACGGTTTGCCACGAACGTCTATGCTGCACCGCGCGACGCGAAGGTGCTCGGATCGACGATTCGCTCGCTGAGTAGCTTAGCGGATGTCAGTGCAACCGGCATGCAGGAAACGATTGGCACGTATCTCGTGGATGTGCCCGTTGGCAGCCAATTATCAAACTATGGGTTCAAGAGCGGGGATGTCGTGCTATTGCTTGATCGAGCATCGACTGCTGGGGCCCGTGATTTTTCGCGGATCATCGAGAGACTTCGACCTGGAAAGCATACGGTCAAAGTTTGGCGCGGACAGGAAGCTGTGATGTTCGAATTTGATAAGTAATCTGAAAATACAAATGCCCCCTTCGGCTCCATACCGACAAATATATTAATGATTCAATGAAAAATCGAAGTCTCTTCTCTAGTTTAAAAGCCGGCGCACTCGCTGCCTTGCTTCCACTCTCATTACTTGGAGATTCGCAACCGAATATCGTCTATATTTTAGCGGATGATATGGGCTACGGCGATGTTCAGTGCCTGAATCCAGAGCGTGGTAAAATTAAGACGCCACATATGGATCAGCTGGCTGCGGAAGGCATGATCTTTACCGATGCACACACGACGTCCTCGGTCTGCACACCGACTCGTTACGGTATTATCACTGGTCGCTACAATTGGCGATCCACACTCCAAAAGGGTGTGCTCAATGGCTACGGCTTACCGCTCATTTCAACGACTCGCATGACCGTTCCGAGCTTCCTCAGTGACAATGGTTATACCACTGCCATGATTGGTAAGTGGCACTTGGGGCTGGAGATCGCGACGATCGACGGCAAGCCCGCGCGAGCAGCTGGCGGAATTAAAGAGAAGCTGAATACGGGCGCATTTCCGCCTGCAGAACTCTCCAATATCGATTGGCAGGGCACCATTCAAGGTGGCCCAGTCGACCTCGGATTTGATTCCTGGTTTGGTATTACCGCGTCGCTTGATTTTCCTCCTTATGTTTGGATCCGTGATCGTAATTGGGTCGGCGAAGGCACGCATGTTAAAGCGTTCAAACGCCCTGGGCCTGCGACTGAGGACTTTGAAGCCATTGATGTTCTGGACAAACTTGCGGCGGAAACAGTCCAATACATTTCCGAGTATCAGAGCGACAAGCCTTTCTTCATCTACATGCCATTGCCATCGCCGCATACGCCCATCGTTCCTTCTAAGAAGTGGCAGGGAAAGAGTGGTATCGGCCATTATGGCGACTTCATGATGCAGACCGACGACATCGTCGGACAAGTCGTTCAGGCGCTCGATTTTAAGGGCATTTCAGAAAATACCATCCTCATCGTGACGAGTGATAATGGTTGTTCCAAAGCCGCCAACTTTAAGAACCTGGAAGGCCATGGCCACTTCGCCAGTGCACAATACCGTGGCTCCAAGGCAGACTTGTGGGAAGGTGGCCACCGCGTGCCATTTCTGGTTAAATGGCCGAAAGTGATCAAAGCAGGTAGTGTCTCTGACGAGCTGACTTGTCAGACCGATTTACTCGCGACTTGTGCCGAGCTACTTGGCAAAGAACTACCTGCAAATGCCGGCGAAGATAGTGAAAGTATCTTACCGCTCTTTAGCGGAAAGTCCGTGGAGTTCACCCGTAAGGGCATTATCAACCACAGTGTGAGTGGGCACTTCGCTTATCGTCAGGGCAAGTGGAAGCTCCTCTTGGCAAAAGGCTCTGGTGGCTGGACTCTGCCGAGTGAGAAAACCATGTCTAAAGTAGCCGACGCACCCAAAGGCCAGCTCTACGATTTGGAAGCCGATCCCAGCGAACAGAATAATCTCTACCTGAAGAACCCTGAGGTCGTTGAAACACTCATGGCGCAGCTCGAGGCAGACGTCGCCAATGGTCGCAGCACGGCAGGTCCCAAGCAGGCGAACGATCTTCCTGTCGATCAGATCAAACTCTGGAAGAGCGGTCAGTAATTGCATCCATTTGAAAGGACGAATAAATAGTGAATTTATCTAAAAAGAAATCTCTTCCGTTACTCGGGCATATTGTTCGAGTCGGTTACTCTGTTGTCGCTGTTGCAGCTTTGTTTGCTGGCACTGCCTCGGCTGAAGATGGCCGCCCTGAAAAGCCGAATATACTGTTACTCTTAGCCGATGATCTCGGTTGGCAGGATGTGAAGTGTTATGACATCGACGAACCGTCGCCATTTGAAACACCGAACATCGACGCGCTTGCGCAGAAGGGCGTTATGTTTTGGCAGGGGTATTCGCCGGCTCCAAGTTGCGCTCCGAGTCGGGGTGCCATTATGACGGGTGCGCATCCGGCGCGCACTCAATTGACGCATGTGGTCGGTGGCACGCCGCCCGCGGCGTATCATAAGAGCGCTCATCGCATGATGCCGCCTTGGTATAGTGGACGTATGTCGACTGACTATGTCTCACTGGCTCAAGCGCTCAAGGATAACGGATACACCACTGGGCATAGTGGTAAATGGCATTTGGCCAAGAAGCACTTCTCTTACCCTCAACCAGAGGATATTGGCTTCGATTGGACCCGCAGTCATGCGGGCACCACTCGAAAAATGACGCCACATCGTTTGACTGGATTTGCGACCGACGATCCCAAAGACCCGTATCGTCTCGATGAAAACGGTTTTGCCACGCATGAACTGAGCGAAGATGCACTGACCTTTGTTCGCGAACATAAAGACCAGCCCTTTTTTCTTTTTTATGCCACCAAGCTGGTGCATGCGCCGATTCATACGCGCAGCGAGCGGTTGCTGAAGAAATATGTCGAAAAGCTCGGTGTGGAGCTGCCAGAAAACCCTCAGGAGTGGAAAGGCGAGGGCCAAACGAATCCTTTCTACGCCGCCATGGTCGAGGAACTCGACTACTACGTGGGCCAAATGTTCGACTATTTAGAGACGACCGAGGATCCGCGTTGGCCTGGACATATGTTGAGTGAGAACACCTACATCATCTTTACCTCAGACAACGGCGGTATGGAGAATATGCCCGGCGAAGTGATCACCGATAACTACCCATTAGACCGTGGTAAGATTTCCGCCATGGAAGGGGGAACACGTGTGCCACTGATTATCGTTGGCCCAGGGATTGCTGCGGGTGTGCAAACGGATGTGATGGCGAACGGCATGGATTTTTATCCGACGATTCTCTCTTGGACGGATACGCAGAAGCCTGAAGGTAATCAGTTTGACGGTAGCGATCTTTCTGAACTGCTGGCGACGGATCCCACTGATGCAGCGCTAGTGAAACAGGAAGACGGGCAGGTGCGTGACACTCTGTTTTGGCACTTTCCCAATAGCCAGGCGCTGGAGAGCACGATTCGGATCGGTGACTATAAGCTGGTGCGTAACTACGACTACTTGAATCCCAGCAATGCTGAGTTAGAGCTGTATCAGCTTTATAAGACAGAGGACGGAATGCAGACACGGGTGGACATCGAGGAATCCAATAATCTAGCTCAAAAGATGCCGGAGAAGGCAGAGGCAATGAATGCGAAGCTGACCGAGCAGTTGGAAGCGATGGACGCGAGCTATCCATACTACAACCCATATTTTAGTGATGCACTCCCTAATAAGGAAACGGTGCCGTCCGTGTTGTCTCATGAAAGAAACGGCAATCGTGTTGCGTATCGCTATCAAGAAAATGGTGCGAAGCTCGCACGCGCGCAGTTGATGTATACATTCAATGGAGGCGACAGTGATGAAGAGTGGTTCCGTATGCCTGCCGACGTGTTGCCTGGCAATCTAGTGACCGCCACCTTGCCCAAGGGGACGACTCACTACCTGATCAACTTAATCGATGAGAACAACTTCCTCGTCAGTTATCCATATGTGAAAAAATCCACACGCGGCAACGATCTGCCGTCGAAGGTCGCACCGTCTGTTTCAGAGAATCTTTCGAAGAAATAAGCAGAACCGAAATTACAGTTAGAAATAAAAACTATTAGATAATTATGATGATAAAAAAATATGTGCATAAAGCAGTCGCGTTTTGTCTCACTTCGCTTGCGTTGACGATCACTGCGAATGCAGTGGAACAACCTAACATCGTGTTTATCCTCTGTGATGATCTTGGTTACGGCGATATTCAGGTGCTGAATCCTGAACACGGAAAAATTAAAACACCTGCGGTGGACAAGCTCGCTGCTCAAGGAATGATCTTTACAGACGCGCACTCAGGTTCCGCGGTTTGCACACCGACACGTTATGGTCTGATGACAGGACGCTATAGCTGGCGGACGACCCTACAGGCAGGCGTCGTGCAGGGCTTCAAGCCGAATCTCATCGCTGAAGGCCGTCCGACCGTGGCGAGTTTTCTGAAAGCACAGGGCTACCATACCGGCATCGTTGGCAAGTGGCATCTTAACTTCCAGTATCTCGATGCAGATACCGGCAAAGTGATTAAGCGAAAAGGGAAGAAAACGCTCGCCCCTGTTGGCAGCACTATTCCCGATGGACCAGTGGATCGTGGTTTTGATTATTACCATGGCTTCCACCATGCCGGTGACATGAAGGGCGTGATCGAAAACGACACCGTGATCGCGCACGAAGACGAAGTGAATATGCTGCCACGCATTACGCGCAAGGCGGTCGAATATATCGAAGCACGCGCGTCCGAAAAAGAGACACCGTTTTTCCTCTATGTGCCCTACGGTTCACCGCATACACCGATCGTGCCGTCGCCTGAATGGATTGGTCGCAGTGGTCTCGGAATCTACGGTGATTTCGTCATGCAAACAGATGATGGAGTAGGGCAGATTCTGGCCGCACTCGATGCGAACGGACTGACGGAGAATACTCTAGTGATTTTTAGCAGTGATAATGGCACCTCCAAAGCGGCGGACATTGATGCACTTGCTGAGCAAGGACACATCGTCAGTGCAGGCTTTCGTGGTTCGAAAGCGGACCTCTGGGATGGCGGGCACCGTGTGCCTTTCATTGCCCGCTGGCCGAAACATGTGGCCGCTGGCTCGACTAGTGATCAATTGATTTGCCTGACTGATTTGTTTGCGACAGCCGCAGACATCACTGGTGCCGCAGTCCCTGCAGAAAGTGCTGAAGATAGTGTTAGTTTTCTGCCAGCCTTGTCCGGAGAAGAAATTGTTTCGACGCGGGCAGGTGTGATTCATCATTCGATCAGTGGTCACTTTGGCTACCGTCAAGGAAAGTGGAAACTACTGTTGGCCAAAGGATCGGCTGGTTGGACAGGTCCCAAAGAAAATCAATTGCCCAAAGACACGCCCAAGGCGCAGCTCTATGACATGGAAAAAGATCCAGGTGAAACCACGAATCTTTATGAGAGTCACCCCGAAGTCGCGCAGCGGCTCTTGGCCCAACTCGAAGCCGATATTTTTAACGGACGTAGCACCGATGGTGCCCCATCCAACAATGATACAGATCAGATCGTGCTCTGGAAAAATGAGAAAGTAAAAAAGAACAAGTAAATGAATCTATTTAAAAATAACACTCTGCCGTTTCTCAGTCGTTGTTCCCGAGTCGGTTTCTCGGTATTTGCTGCAGCTCTGTTTACGGGTGTTGCTTCGGCTGACGATGGCCGCCCTGAGCAGCCGAATATATTGTTGATGCTCGCCGATGACCTCGGCTGGCAGGATGTGAAGTGTTACGACATCGACGAGCCGTCTCCGTATGAAACACCGAACATTGATGGCTTGGCCAAGGATGGCGTGATGTTTTGGCAGGGCTATTCGGCCGCGCCGGTGTGCGCACCCTCACGCTGCGCTATGCTGAGCGGCATCCATCCAGCACGCGCCAACAAAACCAGCGTGCGCGGCGGCACGCCTCCATCGGCATATAATCTGAATGGTATGCGCGTGATGGAACCTTGGCAGTCCGCTCGCTTGGTGACGAATCAGGCGACGCTTGCTGAGTTGCTACGGGCGAATGGCTACGCGACAGGACATAGTGGTAAGTGGCATATGAATATTAAGCCTTCGGCAGAGCCTTTGCCTAAAGATGTGGGCTTTGACTGGTCGGAAGAAAGCATGGGCGTGGCTCGCGATATGGTCCCCAATCGTGTGAAAGGCTTTTCGACCCACGCGCCGGATGATCCTTGGCAGCTGGATGCGCAGAACTATCCGAAAAACGGAATTTTTGACGATGCGGTGACTTTTATGGAAGCAGAGAAGGACCAGCCTTTCTTCCTCTTTTGTGCGGCACGTTTAGTGCACTCTCCGATTCAAACACGTAGCAAAGTGTTGTTAGAGAAATACTGCAAAAAGCTCGGTATCCCGTTTCCGAAAGACGCGAGTCCGATGACGCGTCCTGGGCAGCAGAATCCCTACTACTGCGCGATGATTGAAGAGTTCGATTACTATGTGGGCAACTTGTTGACTTACTTGGAGACGACAGAAGATCCACGTTGGCCGGGGCATATGCTGCGCGAAAACACCTACATTATTTTCACGTCAGACAATGGAGGTATGGAAAAGCTGAAGGGCGATATCATTACCGATAATTATCCGCTCGATGGTGGTAAGATCCGTCTGGAAGAGGGCGGCACACGCGTGCCGCTGATCATTGTCGGACCTAACATTCCTGCGGATGTGCAAACCGAAGTGATGGCCAATGGCTTGGACTTCTATCCGACGATTTTGACGATGACAGGCATCGAGGCGCCGGAAGGCCTAGCGCTCGACGGCAGTGATTTGTATCCATTACTGACGCAAGCGCCTCAAGATCCGACGCTCGTCAAGGAGCCAGACGGTGGCGTGCGCGATACCATGATGTGGCACTTCCCTAATAGCGTGGCGCAGTATAGCACGATCCGCGTCGGTGATTATAAGTTGGTGCGTAATTATGATTTTATCAACAACCGCAGCGTGGATAGCGAGTTGGAGCTGTATCAACTCTACGATACACGCGACGGCGAGGCTTCACGTGTTGACATTGAGGAATCCAAAAACTTGGTAGCTTCCATGCCCGAAAAGGCAGAAGAGTTGAATGCCAAGTTAACTGAACTGCTGACCAGTATGAATGCCAGTCACCCTTATTATAATCCTCTCTATCAGGGAGAATTGCCACATAAGGAGACGGTGCCCGCAATCACTTCGGCCGAGCGTAACGGCGACATCGTTCGCGCAACCTTCAAGGAAAACGGGGCGAAGGTCGTTCGCGCTCAACTGCTGTATACCACATTAGGTGGCGATGCAAATGAGGAGTGGTTTGTCGCACCTGCAACGATTGAAGATGGAAGTGTGGTGGCGACTCTGCCGGAGGGGACAACTCACTATCTGTTTAACATCATCGATGAAAATAATTATCTAGTGAGCTATCCCGCAGTGAAGAGTCAGGCGGCTTATAAGGGGCGACTGAAATACTCACAAGATGCGCTGAGCGCGGCGCGCTAATCGGAATGCCAATAAATTTCCAGAGCTTTTGAAATAATATGAAAAATAAAAAGTGTCAGTTCGTTTCTGTGATGTCCATCGCCGCGATGGCTTTAGGCGTAGGGAACGCTTTCGCAGAGAGTCGTCCGAATATCATCTTCCTGCTGTCCGACGATCAGAACACGTATTCAGTCGGCTGCTACGGCAACCCTGATGTGCAGACGCCGCAGATGGATAAGCTCGGGGCGGATGGTATGATCTTTGATCGTCACTATGACACCACTGCGATCTGCATGGCCAGTCGGGCCAACATTTTGACCGGGATGTATGAATACAAAACGGGCACCAACTTTTTTCATGGAGACATGCGTCCTGAAGTATGGGCCAAGTCATATCCCGTCTTAATTCGTGAGTCCGGCTATTTCTCTGCGTTTGCCGGCAAGTTTGGGCTTGAGGTGGAAGGCAAAGGTTTGTGCGAGAGCGATTTTGATATGTGGGGTGGGGGGCCTCAGCAAACGAGCTACGAGACGAGTAAAAACAAATCGATGGTGCAGTATGCCGAAGAGTTTCCGCATTCGACCTTGTCGTATGGAGCCTTTGGTCGCGATGCGATCCGCGAAGCGGTGAAGCGAGATGAACCGTTGCTCCTATCCATTAGTTTTAAGGCACCTCATAAACCTTCCGTAGCGGACCCTCGCTTTGATCATATTTACGCGGACAAAGTCTTCACCAAGCCAGGCAACTTTGGTCGTGAGTTTGCGGAGGGACGTGCGCCGCAAAGTAAGCAAGGCCGTCAATATGTCTATTTCTCGGATTGGGGGTATGACACCGATTACGACGAAGTGATGCGCATCTACCATCAGCAAGTGTATGCGATTGATGTGGCGATTGGCATGATTCGCGATGAATTAGAGGCACAGGGAATTGCGGATAATACCGTCATTATATACACCAGTGACAACGGCTACATTTGTGGATCGCACGGCTACGCTTCAAAAGTAATGCCGATGGAGGAAGCCTCGCGGGTGCCGTTGATGATTTATGATCCACGCGTTAAAACCGCAGGGCAGGGCCTTCGCACACAAATGCTGACGGGGAATATCGATTTCGCGCCGACGATGTTGGAGCTCGCAGGTGTGCCGATTCCTAAAAATATGGATGGTATCAGTCTGTTGCCGATTTTAAAGGACCCCTTGGAAGGCGGCCATGAGCAGTTAACGCTGATGAACACCTTCGGGCCCGATGCGACCAAAGCGATGAGCACCGTGGACGGTCGCTACAAATATACCTTTTGGTGGTATGGGGATGACAACATGGACCCCACCGAGGAGCTGTATGACTTAGAGAAAGATCCCTTGGAATTGGTGAACCTCGCCAACAATCCGGAGTATGCACCGATCATGGAAGAGATGCGTCAAAAATACGATCAAGGCTACCAACATTTGCAACAGGAAGCGGTCGATTATAACGGCTACCAGCGATACGTGAGCCTGTTTGATCGTGAGCTGCCGCTAGATCAAAAGCAGCTCGAAGAGAGCAGGCCAATTAAGAGGAAGACCAAGAAGACGAAGAAATCCAAGAAGGACTAGTAAGTCATTAAGGGTGCAGCGAACCTGACGGACTCCGATCACAAAATAATTAAGATGAAATCAAACTGTATGAAATGGATCTTTCTATTCCTTGCGATCGTCTCTTCGAGCTACGCCGCCGAACGCCCAAATATTTTATTCATCATTGCGGATGATGCGTCGTTCGAGCATTTCGGCGCGAATGGCTGCACTTGGGTGAATACTCCCAATATTGACCGAATTGCGGAGCAGGGGATCAACTTCACTTCAGCCTACACGCCGAACCCGAAATGTGGTCCATCGCGATCCGTGATCATTACGGGGCGTAATCCTTGGCAATTAGGAGCGGCGATCAACCACAATGCGGTTTTAGATCCAAAGTTCAAAAGTTACGCTGAGACTTTAAAGGAAAATGGGTATAATACCGGATTCACTGGAAAGGGCTGGCGCCCAGGCGTGGCTGAGGGGCGAGACGTATTGGGTGAAAATCACGGCAAACACCGAGTGAAAAAGTCTTTGTCTAAGAGGATTTCAAAAAATGATTATGCCAAAAATTTCGAGCAGTTTTTAATCGATACTGATGCTTCGAAGCCCTTTGCATTCTGGCTGGGCTGTAATGAACCACACCGATCTTATGAATTTAAATCGGGTGTCAAAAACGGCAAAACTTTAGATTCAATTCCAGAGGTGCCCCAGTATTGGCCGGATACCGAAGCGGTGCGCCACGATATGCTCGATTATGCCTTAGAGGTCGAAAATTTCGACAAACATGTCGGCGGATGTATCGATGTGCTCAAGCAGCATGGTTTGCTCGACAATACGCTTGTGATTGTGACTTCGGATAATGGCATGCCGTTCCCGCGCGTGAAGGGACATCCGTATCACGAGGCCGCGCACATGCCTTTTATGGCGATGTGGAAAGATGGAATCAAGGAGCCGGGGCGAAGCTTTGATCAGTTCATTAGTTTCATCGATCTAGCGCCGACCTTTCTGGAAATGGCTGGCATCAGCCAAGAGCAAAGCGGTATGCAACCGTCGCCAGGTCGCAGTCTAATGGAGATCTTCAAGGGCGGTCGCGACATGGCGCACATTCCACAGCGTGATACCGTGCTGATGGGACGTGAACGCAATGACCCCGGCCGCCCGAATGATTTAGGCTATCCGGTGCGCGTCATCCGAAAAGGGCAGTATTTCTACATCCACAATTTTGAGCCTACCCGCTGGCCGAGCGCGAATCCATTAACCGGATTTAAGGATACAGATCCAAGCCCGACCTTGGCGGCCGTGGTAGAGGCTGGTGAGGACTCGGAGTATTGGAAGCTGTCACTCGCAAAGCGTGGAGCCGAAGAGCTCTATGATGTCGAAGAAGATCCGAAATGCATCACAGACCTCTCAGGGAATCCGGAATATGCCCAGCAGATGGCCGAGTTGAAGCAGGAGCTCTTTGAGCAACTCACGCAGCAAGGCGATCTGCGCATGACTGGTGAGGGCGATTGGTATGATAGCTCAGAGAATCCCTATGGCAAAGAAGACGAGCGCGACTTTTACGAGCGATTAAACGCAGGCGAAAAGTTGAGAAACCGATCGAAAGAATACGAACGACCTGACCTAGAAGATGATTTGTAGGGTTCTCCTTCTAAGCATTCGGCACTCTCCAATCAAAAAATTAACACCCCTTTTACGAAAAGATTTTCTTATGAAAATACTCCACATTATAGCTTTCATCCTCAGCATCCACGTAGTTGCTGCTGAGCGGCCTCAGCAACCGAATGTGTTATTTCTGATGTCTGATGATCTCAATACCGCCTTGAGTGGATTTGGACACGAGCAGTGCAAAACCCCGAATTTGGATCGCTTGGCTCAGGAGGGGGTCAAGTTCGAGAGTATGCATTGCCAGTATCCCGTTTGTGGCGCATCGCGGGCGTCGATCATGACGGGACTCTATCCCTACACGAATGGGATGCTCGGTAACGGAGGCAGACTACGCAGGGAAATTCCGGATGTAGTGACTATGTCGCAGGCCTTTAAAAATCAGGGATATTACGCTGGGCGAGTCAGTAAGATTTACCACATGAACATCCCGGACGAAATTATCAACGGCACTGCGCATAGTGATGACCCAGATTCTTGGGATGAGGCGTTTAATATGTCAGCCCCCGAACAGAATACACCTGGCAAGAAGACCAATTGGTCCCCTGACAATCAGACCTCGCAGGCATTTGTGGGTGTCGTTTCAACCGCCGGTGACTTGGAGCACGCGGATGGGATGGCTGCCAGCAAGGCCATTGAGATTCTAGATGAAGTGGGGGACGAACCGTTCTTTCTTGCCGTTGGCTTTGTGCGTCCGCACGTGCCCTTGGTGGCACCGGACAAGTATTTTGATCTGTATGATCAAGAGGATATGGAGATTCCATTCTTTCCTGAACATGACCTGGAGGATGTCCCTCAAATCATACGCGATTATAAGAGCAACAAGGAATATGGCGTGACGCCTGAATCTCACAAAGGCCTTTTGGCAGCTTACTATGCCAGCGTATCGTATATGGATGCTCAAGTGGGGCGTGTTTTGGATGCGCTTGAAGCAAATGGTTTGAAGGAGAATACCATTGTGGTCTTCTCCAGTGACCACGGCTACTTGCTGGGGCACCATGATAAATATCAGAAGCAGCACTTGTTTGAAGAAGCGACGCGTGTGCCCTTCATTATCAGTGTGCCGTGGATGGCGTCCGAGCATGGCAAAGGCACGACGCAGCTGACCGAGCTGATAGATTTGTATCCCACGCTGACTGACTTGGCTGGGATCCCCGCTCCAGACTCACTGCAGGGAACGAGTTTGCGTCCACTGCTTGAAGATACGAACTCAGCTGATTGGACCAAAGATGCGGTCTTTACCATCAGTCGTGTGGGAGGAGAGTCGCTCCGAACAGAGAATTGGCGCTTTACTCAATGGGGATTCGGTAAGTCGGGCATGGAATTATATGACTTAAATAAAGATCCGGGGGAGTTCACTAATTTGGCCAATAATCCGGAGTATGCGTCCGTAGTAAAGCAGATGGAAGCGCGTCTGCTGGCTAAGCGTGATGAAGCGGGCTACCAAGACTTTATTGCCGCAAAGGGGAGCAAGAACAAGAAGCGTAAGAACAAAAACTAATCAAAGGACGAATTAAAATGAGAATCAAAACCCTACTGTTAAGCCTTTTACTGGTTCCCCTTTTGTCGGCGGCCAACAAACCGAACATCGTGCTGATTATGACGGACGATGCGAGCTGGGAGTGCTTTGGTCCGTATGGGGCGGAGGATTACCAGACGCCGAACATTGACCGTTTGGCGGAACAGGGCGTAAAATTTGAGCATTGTTATTCGACGCCCATTTGCACGCCGTCGCGGGTGATGATCATGACGGGCAAATACAACTTTCGGAATTATACGCACTTCGGCTATCTCAGTCCGGACGAGAAGACGTTTGGGAATTTGATGCAGGAGGCGGGCTATAAAACCGCGATTGCTGGAAAATGGCAGCTCAACGGGCTGTATGATCCAGAGGTCTTTGCCGATCACGCCGACAACACACGTGTGAATAAAGCGGGCTTTGATGAGTATGCCTTGTGGCAGGTCACGCAGGAGAAGTCCGCGAAGGAAAACGGTGAACGTTATTGGAGTCCACCGCTAGAGATTAACGGCGAGTTCATCTCGGCTGAGGCGAATCAAAATCTATACGGCCCTGATATTATGAGCGATTTCGTCTGTGATTTTATCGAGCGCCATCAGGATGAACCGTTCTTTGTTTATTATCCTACAGTGCTGGTTCACGATCCATTTGTTCCGACGCCGGATACCATCGGTCAGCGATCTCGTGGGCAAGAGGCCAACAACAAAACCAAAAATAGGGCGGAGAAGAAGGCGAACTTCGTCGCGATGGTGAATTATCTGGACCAAATCGTGGGCAAGATTGTTCAAAAACTGGAGGCTGTTGGACAGTTGGAGAATACGTTGATCGTGTTTACGTCTGACAACGGGACGCATACGCCAATCCAGTCTAACTGGAACGGACGTATCATTCGGGGAGGCAAGGGCGACACCAAAGATATGGGCACCCATGTGCCGCTGATTGCTTACTGGAAAGGCCAGAGTGCGGTGGGAGCGGTTTGTGAGGATTTGGTGGACTTTACCGATGTCTATCCCACCTTGGCTGCGGTCGCTGGAATACAGCTCGACGAAACCGATCCCAAAGATGGCCAAAGCTTTTTGCCGCAAATCTTAGGCCTTGAGACGAGCCCGCGCACGCATGTGCTGATGCACTATCAGCCCTATATGAAGTTCGGGAGCAAGCACGCGGACGCGTTTGTGCGAACGGAGCGATTCAAGCTCTATGCCGACGGCCGCTTCTATGACATCGCGAACGATTTAGATGAAGCGAACAATCTCGCGGGTTCGATTAACGGAGAGCGGGCAATGACCGCGCACCAGAAACTTTCAAAGTTAATCCAGCAAGTGCCACCGGTGCCTGAGTGGGACGGTGGCAACTTCGAGCGTCCGATTCATCCCGACTGGCCACTCATTCAATAGGTATCGGGTTTTTAAGACTCTGCTCTAATCCTGAATATTAAAATCATTCGTATCATGCAAATAAATCGTAGAAAATTCATCGCAACTAGCCTAGGCGCCTGTGCCGGATATACCCTCTTCGCGGGTTCGAACACATCAACTGTCGCAGAGCCACGTATTGCCTGCATCGGGGTCGGTGGACGTGGCAAAAGTGACCTTAAAAGTATCCATGGAGCGAAGATTGTTGCTCTATGTGATATCGACTCGAAGCCACTGGCAGTCGCAAGCAAGATGCATGCGGACGCGAAGACCTACAGAGATTACCGAGTCATGTTGACGGAAATGCGGGATGAAATTGATGCGGTGGTCATCTCGACTCCGGATCATACGCATTTCCATGCCACGATGATGGCGATGAGCATGGGCAAGCACGTGCACGTGCAGAAGCCCTTGGCACACAGTATCAGTGAGGTTCGACAAATGATGGCCTTGGCTGAAGAAACGGGCGTCATCACGCAGATGGGAAATCAAGGGCATGCCTCTGAAGGCATACGTTTGATCCGCGAGTGGTATGAGGCCGATTTGATTGGTGAAATCCAAGAAGTGGTCGCCTGGACCAATCGTCCCAATTCGGGGGTCGGTTTCAGAGGCGAGCGAATGGAATATCCGCCAGCGGACCCAGTGCCAGCCAATGTGGATTGGGATTTGTGGGTAGGGCCTGTTGTGGATGCTCCGCCTTATGCGACCGGCGCTTATCACCCACTCTACTGGCGTGGCTGGTGGAAGTTTGGTATGGGCGCGCTCGGCGACATTGGCTGTCATACCATCGATTCCCCGTTCTGGGCGTTGGACTTAGAGATTCCCACGCGTGTCGACATCGAAGTGGATCATGTCAATGAGATCTACACCCCTGCGGGTTCGGTGGTCAAATATACTGCGTATTCCAAGGCTGCGAAGAAGGATGTGCCGCTCACATGGTATGAAGGCCCCAAGATGCCTCCGAAGCCCGAAATGCTTGGTGATACGGAGCTCAGCTCAGCGGGTGGTTTGATGATGATCGGTTCAAAAGGAATTATTTTTCATTCCGGTATGCGCCCCAATAGCCCTCGTTTGTATCCGGAATCGCTGTGGCAGGACTTCCGCAAAACACCTTCGATACGTCCTGCTAAAGTGTATCCGCGCATCAAGGGCTCACAAATGGATGAGTGGATTCGAGCGATCAAGGGAGAGGGGCCGAAGCCGGGCTCCAGTTTTGATTACGCAGGGCCGCTCACTGAAACTATTGCCCTAGGCACATTGGCGATTCGCACTGGAAAAACCATCGAATACGATGCAAAGACCATGACGATTACTAACAATGACGAGGCAAATGCACTCTTACAGACCGAAGCCCGTGCAGGCTTCCGCGTCGAAGATTTGTCAGTCTAGGCCTAGAAATGCTGAACCCGAAATTAAAAAATGAATCTTAAAAAAACTCTATTAACGGCAGGATGCATTCTACTGGCTCTGGGGGCGACTCACGCTGAAGAGCTCATCACTGGCGATGTGCTCAGCAACTTTCGCCCGACGAAGCAGTGGCATCTGGTTGATGAGATTGCCATGAGTGCAGCCGAGCCAAGCCAGTTCGTCAGCCATGCAGACCCGTCCGGGCACATATTGTTGAATGCCAATAAAAAGACTGGGAAGCTTCCCTGTTTGTTCACCCGAGATAGCTATGGGGATCTCGAACTGAACCTCGAATTCATGATCCCTAAAGGGGCGAATGCGGGCGTGTATCTCATGGGCTGCTATGAAATACAGATCTTCGACAGCTACGGCGTGGAACATCTGGAATTCAGCGATATGGGAGGCGTCTACCAGCGATATCACAAAGAGCCCGGACACGATCCAAAAGGCTACGAGGGCGTGCCGCCACTCATCAATGCCACCAAAGCCCCCGGCGAGTGGCAGCGTTTGGATATTAAATTTCGTGCGCCTCGCTTTGATGCGGATGGTTTAAAAACCGAACATGCGCGCTTCATTTCAGTGCATCTGAATGGGCAGCTTGTGCAGCAGGACGTCGAGGTCACTGGCCCGACACGCGCGCATCCGCTCAAAAAGGAATCCGCGACGGGACCGATTGCAATACAAGGTAATCACGGTCCGATCGCGATGCGTAGTTTTATCGTGAAATTGGTTAGTAACTAATCACCATTTTTATCGTGCGTTGGCCAGGGCATGTCGCCGCTGGATCGAGCAGTGATCAATTGATCTGTTTGACTGATCTGTTTGCAACGACCTCGGATATCACTGGAGTCGCATCACCAGCAGGCAGTGCCGAAGACAGTGTCAGCTTTCTACCTGCGTTGTCTGGAGCGGAAATCGTTACAACGCGTGCGGGTGTCATTCATCACTCGGTCACAGGCCACTTTGCTTACCGCCAAGGGAAGTGGAAACTACTGTTGGCCAAAGGCTCGGCAGGGTGGACTGGTCCAAAGGAAAACGAACTGCCGAAGGACGCGCCCAAAGCACGCTCTACGCCTTAGTCTAGCGAAGCCAAGACGAACGCTACGATGATGACCACGGTAGACTGGAGTCTTGGACGTATCGTGGATTTCTTGGAAAAGATGGATGGACCGCGCAACCCAGATAAGAAGTTGATCAAAACGACCAATATATTCTTTAGATCTGATAACGATGGTGCTCAGACGCATGGCAAAGATGTGATTTCGGGCAATGCGCCACTGAAATATGGTAAAAATTATGCAAAATAAGGCGGCGCCGTCTGCTCAAGAGAATTTCTCGAACAAATAGGCAGAACCGAAATTACAGTTATAAGCGTAAACTCTTAGAAACATTAGGCATAAGCTAGTGTCGACCTGAGTGGGCGTAATAGCCTTGTCCCTTCCCGACTCAATGCGTTGGGAAGGGACAAGACTATTACGCGATGGATTTTGAAGGGACTGGTTGTGTGAAATATGTAATTGTAATTATAACGACATGGCTCCATCTGAGCTTCCAGACACCTAAGAACTAAAAAATAATACCAAACTACTTTTCTGCCTCTACAATTTTTATAAGATAACATTTCATACACCTCACACCCCCCAATAGATCATTTAGTATGTCAAAAAAAAGAATAATTACCGTAGCTGCTATGCTTCTCGCGCTAGCTGGCTTCCACCTAAACGCAGAAACCGAACGCCCTGAAAAGCCAAATGTCGTTGTCTTAGTGACAGACGATCTCGGTTGGCAAGACGTCGACTGTTATGATATCGATGAGAAAAATGCCTATGTGACCCCCAACATTGATGCGCTTGCGGAAAAAGGTGTTCTATTCTGGAGAGCATATTCGCCTGCACCAACATGCGCACCATCGCGCTGCGCTATCGTCAGTGGTGTGCATCCCGCGCGAGCACAGAAAACGCACATCCACGGCGGCACGCCACCACTACCACTTACTCCGCAGTCACGCATGATGTCTCCGTGGTATAGTGCACGCACACCGGTAGGGGACTACACCATTGCCTCAGCCATGAAAGACAATGGGTATGCCACAGGGCACGTTGGCAAATGGCATATTTCCTACTCAGAGCCCAAAGCGACAGAGCTAGGGTTCGATACCAGCTACGGAAGCAGAATTTCGAAAGCCAAAATGAAAGACCGCTTAGCGGACTTTGCCACAACAGCAGAAGACGATCCTTACAAACTGGACTCCAATGGCTTCCCCTTCAATCAAACGACTGAAAATGCCCTTAAATTCGTAACAGATAACAAAGATCAACCTTTCTTCCTCTACTACGCCACCTGGCTCGTGCATGCTCCGATCCAGACCAGATCTAAGGAACTGCTTGAAAAATATGCTAAAGAAATGGGGATCGATCCCGCAGATAAAAAGAGCTTCTCAGGAAGCACGACAGGTCAAAGAAACCCCTTCTACGCTGCAATGGTAGAAGAACTCGATTACAATATCGGCAGATTTTTCAATTATCTTGAAACGACCGACGATCCACGTTGGCCCGGCCACAAGCTCATCGAAAACACCTACATTATCTTTACCTCAGATAATGGCGGCACTGAAGGGAAATCCTATGAGCGCTACACCGACAATACCCCTCTAGATCTCGGGAAAACCTCGGTCAAAGAAGGGGGAGTCCGGGTTCCATTTATCGTGACTGGCCCCAATATCCCAGCAGGCGTTCAGTCGAATGTAGTCATCAATGGATTGGATATATACCCCACGACGCTCTCCATGGTAAAAGCAGAGCAGCCTGAGAAACAGCTCGATGGATTAGACCTGTTCCCGCTGCTCACCACAGATCCACAAGATGCGCAACTAGTCAAAGATCAGGAAGGAAATACCCGCGATTCAATGATGTGGCACTTCCCGCATACAGCCCTAGAAAGCTCGATCATCATCGGTGACTTCAAACTCATCAAAAATTACGATGATATTAACAATCCCGGTAAAGAACCTTTTGAACTCTATCAACTCTACGAAACGACAAACGGTGTGCCACAACGTGTAGATATAGAAGAAGCAAACAATTTGGCTGCTAGCATGCCAGAAAAAGTCAAATCCATGGAATTTGCTCTTTCTAAGCAACTTACGGAAATGCATGCCAGCTATCCCTATTATAACCCGAACAGCAAAGAAAAGCTTCCTTTCAAAAATAAGGTGCCGTCCGTCCTCTCACATAAGCAAGATGGAGATCGTCTCACGGTCACCTTCAAGACCAATGGAGCTGACGTCAAAGCGGCACACCTTATCTACTACAACCACATTAAGCCCACAGGTTACGATGAGTGGTTCCGCAAGGATATGACCATCGATCAAGCTTCATCCACCGCCACGGTCACGCTTCCTGAAAATACAAAGTATGTATTTGTTAACCTGATCGACCAAAATCAATTCTTGGTTAGTTACCCTGAATTGCCCGCCCACAACAAAATGCAAAAGAAGTCACCTTATACTGTTTACGCGCTTAAAATAACTAAGTGATTTCAGTCGGAGGCACTGCCATGCGGCAGTCCGAGAGTGAGATAAATTTGGCAAATGGCAGTCTGTCTCGCGCTGAGGCGCAGAGGTTTTGTGGTTGTGAGCCAGAGTGAGTGTGGGGATGGGTGTAAGAAAGCGGTCTGCGTAAAGGATCTCGATAGGAGAGGTCTTGCTACGCCCGGATTTGTGTTTGTCCTACAGCAATAGTCTGAGCCCCTTGCGGAATATCCGCTTTGGGGCTACCTATTCCGCGGTCTTAAGGCTGACAGCCTTCTGACTGATGGGGATGCTCACAGCGACCTTTGCGGCAAAGAAGAAAGTTGCGGGTGTGGGCAGTGGCCAAGCACAGTCCACCAGCTACATTAAGTATCAAATGCCATGGGAGCCCTACGGGAGTCGCACCAGTGCTAAGGATGCCTGCCCCCACCTGTGAGCTAAGAGCGCACGCGCTACAGGTAGAGCAAGCAGAGGCACTGGTTTCTTGAACAGGGGGGGCGTCGGTTGCAGCAGGCAATTTAGCTCCTGATGTTACATCATTTTGAGCGGCCGCTTGCGCGATGCGCTCGCTGGTGACTGCAGCCGATAGAAGCCCTAATCCAACGACAGCCATACCCACTACCCATCGATCCCGATGGCGGCGACATCCACTCCAAACCGCCAAGGTCGTGGTCGGAATCACCAACAGAATCATCCATAGATGAAAGTTGGCATCTACCCAGACCGTTGTCGCTAAGATGGGTAGCCCTACGAGCAATATCGGAGTTGCAAGGCAATGTATCGCGCAAATGATAGCCATCGATATGGCGACTTGATCTAAAAAACGGCTGCTGAGAGAGTGTGCGTGCATAAGTGTTAGTGACTTTCATTAAAACGGAACTTATTTCTAGGTCTAATGCAACTCATTTTCATTAAGAAGTATAGCAGACACATTACTCTTCGATACTCTATCAATGGGGGAATGAACTTGATCCACAATTGAGCCCATACAATATGGAGGAATGAATCCCACGCCCGACAGTTCGATAGAAACCATCCTAGAGCGCATGCGCGCAGATGGTGGGCGGATTACCAAAAAGCGCATACGTATTGTAGAGGCTTTGACGCAGTTCGACCGCCCGGCCAGCGCCGAGGAGATTCGTCAGAGCGCGCAACTCCCCGAAACCGACCTTGTGACTGTGTATCGCAATCTAGACGCGCTGCGCAACATTGGCGTGATTCAACGAATACCACTCGAAAATGGCACACAACTTTTCGAACTGACTGCTCCCGGTGAGCACTATCATCACCTAATTTGCCGAGAGTGCCATCAAGCTGAGCGTCTAGATCTTTGCGTCGGTAAAGAAGTGCTGGGGCGCGCGAAGGCCCACGGCTACTCACAAATTACACATGTTATGGAAGTCTACGGCGTGTGCAAAGACTGTGATAGTCAGAGCTAGTGCTCGCTTGATCAGAATACAAAGAGGGTAAACGCAGATCCTAACTCAGCGACAGTGCTCAAATATAGATTTGGCGGGCTAGAATAAATGCGAGAATACCCTTTGATTGTCCGGAAATGCCTGCTGTGTTGACCCATATGTGCTTGAGGTCTTGTCGTTTTTTGTAAGAACACCATGATGATGCATCGCGAACTTCACGATGTGATTCAACTCCACTATGGCCGAAACAAATTCAACCCCCTCGTCATGCACAAACGAGTCATCCGTCGAAGCGCCTGACTGTGCCCCTGATACCTTCCCCAATCAAGAATTGCTGTCTATGTGCGACCAGCAACTGTCTTGTGAGTTTTCCCTGCATCGGCCTATTCTAGATCGTTGTGTCGATGTTTCGACGGCTTGTTCAAATGCTTCGCAGTGCGAAGATATAGAGATGTCTGGGATGCGCCTGGCTCGTAGTGTTCTGAAGTTAATCCGCACTTACTTCGTCAATGTAAAGACGGGCTTGGAATTTGCGACTTATGTCCGCTACGCATTGCTCGTCGCGGGTCATTCTGATGTCGATTCAATCATTCGAGATGTAGTTTACGGTGACAGCAGTTTTCCCATGAGTAGCCCAGAGTTTTCGGTGATGAATCACCAGCTTGGAGGACTTCTTTTAAGTGGGGATGCTAGTCGCAAATTTAGCGTGTCGTTTCGTCCTGTGACGCTTCTCTATCAAGGTGATTTAGATGTGAGTGGCTTGTTTACTAAGAGGTTGCTAGAGGACGAGGCTTGCACCTTGGCCTATAAACAGATGGAGGCTTACAAGGTCGTTGTTGAAGCGGATCTTGTTGCCTATCGCAAAGAAATGATGGAAATGAAGCGAGCCATTGAGGCGCGAGCGGCTGAACTCGAGAGGCAAAGAGAGGCGAAAAAAAGAGATTTTCAACGTCGCAATCGTTACTAGAGCTGAAGATGAGGCGAGTGGGGCTGGCCGCAAGTAGGCGCAGAATGCACCAAAGCTTTTATGCTGAATTGGCTCAGTGGTGAATGGCTGTAGTAGTGGTGGCTGTGGGGGCGATTAGATTATGGATGTATTCTCGGATATAAAAAGTAAGAAGCTGTTGATCCTGAAGGGGCTGCTTTTCCTGCTGGTTGCGGTGCTCGCTGGCTTGGGCTTGTTGCTGCAGAGTTTTCGCTGGGAGACGCTGGTGCTGTTGGGGATCTTAGCTTGGAGTGCGTGCCGCTTCTACTATTTTTTATTCTATGTGCTAGAGCACTACGCTGGGCGTGAGCGGAAATACTCAGGACTCTTTGATGAGGTGAAGTATTTGCTGCGTAGGAAATGATTTTAAATTTATAAGAGAACATCAACAATGGGCGAACTACTACTGAATTGTGATTTGGGTGAAAATGAGAGCGCGGCACAGACCGAGTGTTTGATGGCGCGTGTCGGGGCGGCGAATATCTGCTGCGGTGTGCATGCGGGTAGTTTGGAGAAAACACGTGCGACACTTGAACTGGCGAAGCGCTTTGGCGTGCTAGTGGGTGCGCATCCTGGTTTGGCGGTTGCTGGTGGGCGTGGCGGCGCTGTGCCGAGCGTTGCAGAGTTGGATGCACTCTTGCAGGAGCAATTGGGGAGTTTTGTTGCGCTTGCGGGTGAGGTGGATGTGCCGGTCAGTTATGTGAAACTACATGGCACGTTATACCATGCGGTAGAGCAGAATGATCGATTAGCTGAAGCCTATCTGCGGCGTATCAAATTGATGGATACCAATGTCGGGATCTTTTCGCTGGCTGGTGGACGGCTGTCACGAGTGGCACGAGCCGACGGTATTCGTGTCTGGGAGGAAGCCTTTGCGGATCGCGGCTATACTGAGAGCGGTCAACTGGTGCCACGCGATCAACCCGGGGCGTTGATCGATGGAGTGTCTGCGGCAGTAGAGCGTTTGCGTCAGTGGC
Source organism: Lentimonas sp. CC4 (assembly GCF_902728235.1). Classification (NCBI taxonomy): domain Bacteria; kingdom Pseudomonadati; phylum Verrucomicrobiota; genus Lentimonas; species Lentimonas sp. CC4. The sequence continues at coordinate 3,482,662 of NZ_CACVBO010000001.1, read as the reverse complement.
AGCAAACGGGCGCAATGCCGACGGTCGACGGAGGCAGCGTTGCCTTTAGTGCAGAGACTCTTTGCGTGCATTCGGATTCGCCGGACGCATTGGAATTGTTGGAGGCGTTGCGAGCTTAGTTCTCAAAACGTATCTTGTGTTTATTTTTTAGATAGTGCCTGACACATGCGATGACCATGAAGAGGAACAGGCCTAGTTCTATTAGGATGACTGTCCAATACATCCAAGGATCCGCTTTAGTTACCCAAAAGCTGTCATTCGTGCCTTGATACGAACTGCTACTATTGAGTTCCGGCATAAATGCTCTCCCGCTGAATAGACCATATAATCCTAGGCTCCCAGAGGCTAGTCCAAATAGGGCTGGGTAAATTAGTGTATTGATACTGATGATTTCTTTGATGCCCTTTTTCTTGTCTGAATAGGCCTGTTGGCATGCTTGGTCGCAAAAGGTGAATCCTTTCCATGTCAATTGCTTCTCTGAGTAAGCTGCGTTTCGTTTGCAGTATTTACAAAATTGGCTCATGGGGAAATGGGGCAAGTGATTGAGTTAGTATTGGTTTTTTGCACGTCTTGCCTGGGCGCGTAACACCACCCGTGAGCCAAAGAAGACAACGACGCCTGAAATTGTGACCCAGCGGTAGATGTCTGCTTTCTGACGATTCTCAGCAATTTGCTCAGAGTATTCCTCCAAATTGTTGGCATCCTTAGAAATTTCGGTGGTGATCGCTGCCATACTCGTAGTGGTTGAGACTTTGCCGAGGAGACCGATGACGATTAATAAGATGCCGACTCCGATGAGTGCTTTCATTGTGTGTGGATTAAATGCTTTTTTGAGCGTTTCGTTTGTTTAGAGGAGAAGTGTCTATGAACCTAAATACGGCAGTAGGCTTAGGTTCAATTTTAGAAACCACGAATGCACACTAATTTACACGAATCTGATGAGTCGCCAATATGGCGAAGTTTAAATTTAATGAGGCTCTGAGGTATTCGAGGGGAGGTGCTTTGAATATGAAGTGTTTATAGATTTTCATTCGTGTTCATTCGTGTTCATTCGTGTCCATTCGTGGTTCAACTCATTTATTTAGGATGAATGGCTTCTGTCTTTTGGGTGCAATGCTATTTCAGTGCTTGGACCATTTCTCTGAAGACAGGCAGGAATGCCTGTGTCACTTTTTTGATTTGAGCGGTGTTGTCGCGGTCTTCGCGGAGCAAAGCCCCTACGTTTCAGATATTCGACGTTCAAAGTTCGGCGTTGGACGTTCAACGTTCTCCGTGGTTGTCATTGCTGGATTTTTATTCAATCTCTGTGAGCTTTACTAATCATCCTGTGACCGATCAAAATTCTAGTTCTTTCGATGCGCTTGCGCGCTCCAATGTTAATTCAGTGTGGGGTGCCTTGACGATGGAGGTGCTGGCGCGCCTCGGAGTGGAGACGGTGGTGGTCTCGCCGGGCTCGCGCTCGACGCCGTTGACGATTGCGGCGGCACGGAATCCGAAACTGGAGGCGATCTCAATTTTGGATGAACGGTCGGCGGGCTTCTTTGCGCTAGGCTTGGCGAAGCGCACACGTAAGCCGGTTGCCTTGGTCTGCACCTCCGGTTCGGCGGTAGTGAATTATCATCCTGCGGTCTTGGAGGCTTCGATGTCAGGCACACCGTTGCTGGTGTTGACGGCGGATCGTCCAGCGGAGCTGCGTGATTGCTCGTCGGGGCAGACCATCGATCAAATGAAGATTTTTGGTGATTCGGTGCGGGCGTTTTATGAAATGGCGCTGCCAGAGAGCACGCCTGCGCTATTGGCTTATTTGCGCCAGACCTTGGTGCATGCGGTGGATCGCTCGCTGAATGGTAACGCGGGGCCGGTGCATTTGAATTTCCCGTTTCGTGATCCCTTGCTGCCTGAAGTGAATGCGGTGCCTGTCATTGAGGCTACTGCATTGGAGGCGGAGGCCACGGTGTCGACACGTCCGTGTGAGATGGTGGGCTGCGGTGCGAATTTTGATACGGTGGCGCTGGAGCGTTTAGCAAGTCATCGGCAGGGCGTGATCGTGGTTGGCGCAGTGAATCCACGTGATGGCGACGAGTCGTTTGCCGATGCGGTGGCGATGCTATCGCACAAGTTGGGATGGCCAGTGCTCAGCGATGTGTTGAATCCATTGCGTGGGCATGCCGGGCAGAATCAGTCGTTGATTTGCCACTATGATGCATTTTTAAGGAACCCTGCAACGGCGGAAAGCTGTGAGCCGACGGCGGTTCTGCAAATTGGACCTTTGCCGACGAGTAAGGTGCTGCGGGCTTGGTTGGCGGGAAGTGAGGCGGTGGCATTCCTATTGTCAGATCGTCCGATCAATACGGATCCGCTGCATCGTGTGGCGACGCCATTGCATGGCGAAGCGCATGTGTTGGCTGAGTTGTTAGCGCATCAGAGCGTGGATCCGGACTGGATACAGTCCTGGGTTCGGTTAGAGCAGCAAGCTGTGGCAACGTTAGATGCAAAGTTTGAGGCGACGGATGCACTGTTTGAGGGCAAGGTGTCGTGGTTGTTGTCGCAGCATTTGCCAGTCGGCACGCCGACCTTCATTGCCAGCAGCATGAGTGTGCGCTATGCGGAGTTTTTCTGGAACGCTGACAGCCGCGCATGTCCGATCTTTTGCAATCGCGGAGCGAATGGGATCGACGGCACTCTGGGCACAGCACTCGGTGTTGCGCATCGCGGGAGTCCTGCTGTGTTACTTTCTGGTGACTTGGCATTCCTGCATGATTCCAATGCGTTGTTGGCGGCTGGTGAATTGAAGGGGAGCCTGACGGTGGTGCTGGTGAATAATAATGGCGGCGGTATTTTTGAGCATTTACCAGTGGCGGCGATGGATGCGGACTTTGAGCAGTATTTTGCAACACCTCAGCGCGTGCAGATCGACCAGTTGTGCGCGGCACATGGAGTCGCACACCAGCAAGTGGCGGACTGGGAGCAGTTCGTTGCGGCGATCAGTTCATTGCCAGAGCAGGGTGTGCGGGTGATCGAAGTGCCGACAGATCGTAAGGCAGATGTGACGACGCTACGGGCGTTGATTGAGTCTGTGTGAATTTGTAGGGGTGCTGCTTGCGGCACCTGCGAACGTTGGAGGCGTGTAGAACTTCGTGTGCTTGTGGCCTTTACGCGGTCTTCGCTAGCAAAGCCCCTACGTTCGATCGTTTGTCCTCACCGTGAGAAATCAGGCTCAAAGTATTTGCGAAATCGAATCAGTCATTAAATATAGCATAGCTGTCTTTTAAGCACTTCCAGACTTGCACCTTGCTATAACTTAAGCTTATTCTGGGATTTTATTAAATTAGATAAACATCATGGCTAAACCACCACCTCCATTCCACTACCAAAAGCAATTTCCACTCGGCAAGGGGCAGACTGAATACCGTCTGTTGACTGATGAGTTCGTTAAAACCGTGGATTTCGACGGTGAAAGCATTCTGAAGGTCGATCCGAAAGCGCTGACTTATTTGTCGGAGACTGCGATGAAGGAGATCTCCTTCAAGCTGCGCACGGAGCACCTCGAGAAGGTGGCTGCGATCCTCGACGATCCGGAAGCGACTGAAAATGACCGCACGATCGCGTTGACGATGCTGCGTAATGCAGAAGTTGCGGCGCACGGTGTGTTGCCATTCTGTCAGGATACTGGCACTGCGATCATTCTCGGTAAGAAAGGCCAGCGCGTCTGGACCGGCAGCGAAGATGAGGAAGCGCTCTCGCAAGGTGTTTACAATACTTACACGAAGGAGAATCTCCGTTATTCGCAGACAGTGGCGCTCTCCATGTATGAAGAGAAGAACACTGGTTGCAACTTGCCCGCACAGATCGATTTGCTCGCGACCAATGGCGACTCCTATGACTTCCTCTTCGTCGCGAAGGGTGGGGGATCAGCCAATAAGACTTTCCTCTTCCAAGAAACCAAGGCGCTGCTAAATCCAGCCAGCCTCGAGAAATTCTGCATCGAGAAGATGGGCACACTGGGCACGTCCGCTTGCCCTCCGTATCACATCGCGATCGTCATTGGTGGCACCTCTGTTGAGACCACGATGAAGACTGTGAAGCTGGCTTCGACCAAATACTACGACGAGTTGCCGACTGAAGGAAACGAGCACGGCCAAGCGTTCCGTGATCTCGAACTGGAAGCAAAGCTACTCGGATTTACACGCAAGATGGGCTACGGTGCACAGTTTGGCGGTAAATATTTTGCACTCGATGTGCGTGTGGTGCGCTTGCCGCGTCACGGTGCTTCGTGCCCGGTCGGTATCGGTGTCTCATGCTCGGCGGACCGCAATGTGAAGGGACGTATCGACAAGGACGGCGTCTGGCTGGAGAAGTTGGAAGAGAATCCAGGTCGCTTCATTCCGGACTCTGCGGAGATCGCGAAGCCGAAGGAGCCTGTGAAGATTGATTTGAATCGTCCGATGGCTGATATCCTTGCTGAATTGAGTAAATATCCAGTAACCACTCCGTTGTCGCTCTCGGGCACCATCGTTGTTGCCCGTGATATTGCGCATGCCAAGTTGCAGGAGCGTATTGACCGTGGCGAAGGCTTGCCGGAATACATTAAGAACCACCCGGTTTATTATGCAGGCCCTGCGAAGACACCTGCGGGCAAACCGTCTGGTTCATTCGGCCCAACGACTGCGGGTCGTATGGATTCGTATGTGGGACCATTCCAAGCGGAAGGTGGCTCGATGATCATGCTTGCTAAGGGCAATCGCTCGCAGCAAGTGACGGACGCCTGCCACAAACACGGTGGGTTCTATCTCGGTTCGATTGGTGGCCCAGCAGCCTTGCTTGCTGAGTATAACATTAAAAATGTCGAAGTGCTGGAGTATCCTGAACTCGGTATGGAAGCGGTCTGGAAGATCGATGTGGAAGATTTTCCTGCTTACATCCTAGTGGATGACAAGGGCAATGACTTCTTTGCTGGCATCCGCGAGACCTGCGCGAAATGTGCAGTCGAGGCCTTTGATGCGGCCAAAGCAGGTGTGTAGTTTGCTCGTTTTTGAGTAAAAAATCATTTTCAAAGCCCCGCTCGATTGAGCGGGGCTTTTTCGTTTGAATCACACGCTGATTTTCAGAGCGTTGGTATATCGTTGAGGACTGAAAAACTCTAGGATTGGGCGAATTGTGTCGATTCTGAAACAACACGATTCGCTGCTTGCTATTTCTTCAGAATAGTCGATAACCAGCCCCGACTAGAACACATGTTAACATTCAGAGCGTGGGTAGTCATCAGGGTGAGACGAAAGTATTCAGTTAGGTGATCCAGTCCGACAGCGGACACTCAAGAGCAAAGAAGCAGTGGGATAGCCCAAATCAAAGTAAAGAAAAGGAACACATAATGGATGCAAAAATGTATGTAGGCAACTTGTCCTACGATGTAACCCAAGAAGAACTCCAAGCGCTTTTCGAAGCACATGGTGCAGTTAGCGATGTATTCATCGTCAAGGATCGTGAATCTGGCCGCCCTCGTGGCTTCGCTTTTGTTACAATGCAAGAGAAGTCTGCAATGGACGCAGCAATCGAAGCGCTTAACGGTGCTGAATTCATGGGCCGCAATCTTGCGATCAATGAAGCACGTCCTCGCGAAGAACGCCCACGTGGCGGCAACGGCGGCGGTTACGGCGGCGGTGGTCGCGGCGGTAATGGCGGCGGCGGTTACGGCGGCGGTGGTCGCGGCGGTAACGGTGGCGGCGGATACGGCGGAGGCGGCGGTGGTCGCGGACGCGGTAACGACCGTGGCGGTGATCGCGGTGGACGCGGTGGCTGGTAGTCACTCAGTTTACATTTAAACTTTCGCGGGGTTCATTTCGATGAACCCCGCTTTTTTGTGCCTACTGCTAAGGTTCTTTATGCTGATCGCGATTGCACGACCACTTGGGGAGTGGTCGATTTATATAAAAGAGACTGCACTTCACGTTTGGTGGGCAAGGCATTCCTGGCACCCATTTTTAGGCAGGTCAGCGCGCCGCAGGCGGATGCGCGTCGAATATTATCAATGATCGGCATTTCTTGGGCGATTCCGAGTGCGAAAGCCCCGTGAAATGCGTCACCGGCTCCAGTGGTATCGATTGCGTCGACCCTGAACGCTTTCATGTGAGAGATTTTTTCTGAGTCTTGTGTTTGCCAATAGATGCCTTCGGGGCCTTTGGTCACTGCGGTGAAGGGGGCAAAGTCACGCATTGATTCGAGTGCCGCGGCAGTGTCGCCGATACCTGTCTGCTGGTATGCAAATTTTGAGGACGCGACTAGATAGTCGACTTTGTCATAGAGTTGCCGCGTGCCCTCGTTGATGGAGCCAGCATCTAATATGGATGGGATGCCTAATTCGCGTGCCTCTTCGACGAGTCGCAGTGAGAGGGACGGCTGGTGTCCGTCCACAAGTAGCACTTTTGCTGGGTGTTTTTTTAGGGAGATTGAACCTTCGTGCGAAAAGGCGCCTGGATCGCGATAGCAAATAATCGAGCGGGCACCATCGGGTTTGATCGTGATGGCTGCAATGGCGGTCGGTGCATTGCCGAAGCGCATCATATCAACTAATACACCATTGGCTTGTAGTTCGCGTATGTGAGAACGTCCGAATCCGTCATTGCCGATGTAGCCATAGAAACGTGCTTTTCCTCCGAGACGAGCGATGGTAATCGCTGCGTTTGAGGCAGGGCCTCCGCCACAGGCATTCATGTTGTGCGCTCTTACTTTTTCCCTTGGTGCAGGGTGATGGAGCGTGCTGAAATTAATATCGATGCAGGCGAATCCTACGCAAAGCACGTCGCTTTCTGTGTTACGAATCATTCTTGATGTTGGGATGTTGATCACTGGTCTTAGTGTATGAATGGTTGCGCTTTGGTATGTTGTTAATTTTTAGTAAATAGCAGTTTTGGTGCCAAGTGTGTGTGCGTTGGAAGTGTTTTAAGTGACCAGTGAATTGATTTTTTATATTTAAAATGTAATTGCAGCACGGGGTCGTGTCCTGACCTATATTTCGTTTTCATCTGGATTTCTGCAGGCACATCAGTCGCGTATTGCCTTCTGTTGAGGAGACGTTGTCGTGGCTGATTTTTTAATAATCCTATATAGGAGTCAGAACTCAGTCTTTGGTAATGACGTGCATCGAGTTTCGTCACTCACCGCCAATTTGGCGAACCGCACATGCTGCAGATGGCATTGATATTCAGCTTCCAACTCCTGTTTCCTATTTTCTAACGACTCTTATAATATGGCAATTAAGCGAAAGGTGAAGCGGCGTGTGCGTCAGCTCGGTATGATCGGGCGACTGTGGCGCAATTGTAAACTGTTGGTGTTGCTCAGTCTAGTTGCGGCAGTGGCCTATGGATTCTGGTATTCGAAGCAGGATGCGGCGACACAACGTCGCTCGCAGGAGCAGATCATCGTTGGGCTGGATTTTTTGATCGAGCTCAAGGCGACCAATGGTGATGTCGATGAGATATTGAACTGGGTGGTTCAGCAGATTCCCGCTTCATTGGGTAATGTGATCGCAGTGGGCGATGTCGAAGGTGCCGATCGCTACACCTTTGCGGGAGTGCCTGTGAGTGCGCGCCCTGTGAAACTCTTGAAAAATAAAGGGTATATCGTCGGCTATGATGAGGCGCTACGTAATCCCGCCTGGGTCGCCTATCGCCTAGAGCGAGGTGAGGGGGCCGCGACTTCCGAGCGCCCAGAAACCTTTGAGGCGGATCGTCGCACACGGGCACGGGTCGATCATTATGACTATAGTAATTCCGGCTATGACCGTGGGCACATGGCGCCGAACTATGCGATTGATCTAGTATTTGGTGAACGCGCGCAGAAGGAGACCTTCTTGATGAGTAATATCGTGCCGCAGAAGCCCGAGCTCAACCAGAGGCCGTGGAAAGATTTGGAGCAGACAGTCGCGAATCGCTACGTGCGTGATTATGAGGAGATTTGGGTGATCACCGGCCCGATCTATCGCGAGCCAGTTTCTCGATTACGCAGTGGCGTCGCTGTCCCGAGTGCATTTTTTAAGGTGATCGTCGATGTGGTGGAGCCGGCAGGCGTGCGTGCACTTGCCGTGATTCTAGAGCAAAACGTGGCGGATTCGAGTAAGATGAGTCAGCATCTCGTGACCATTGATGAAGTGGAAGCGGCGACGGGCTTGGATTTACTGTCGATGCTGGACGACGAATCCGAGGCCGCGTTGGAAGCGGATTTGCCGAAGCGTTTGTGGTAGAGCGTAGCGTGACGCTTTTGTGAATACTGCCGCGCATGATAAATTGTGATTTGTGAAATCGAAGCATCTCTGGCGTAGGGGTGCTGCTTGCCGTTTCGACAGGCTCAAGGCCCAGAGCTTGTCGAAGGGCGGCACCCGCGAAGGCAGCTAAAGTTTTGCAACTTCCTATGCGTGCGGCTTTTGCGCGGTCTTCGCAAGCAAAGCCCCTACGGTAAGATAGCGAAGTCGCATGAATACGTTGTTCACAAATCATGATGCGCGTGAGCAATAATGCCATTGCATATTTCTATACCTTTTACTTTTCGGGGATCATCAGAATCCAGACCACTGAGTTTCAGCCACAAAAAGGCACGAAGAAGCACGAAAAACTAAACAGTAGGAATTTTGTGTATTTTGGGCTGCGCCCTTCGGTTGATTATCGCTGCGCTCGGAAGTGCCTCTTTGTGGCCATGAAATAGCCATGATTAGGACGTTATCCTAGTCATTTGTGCTAACCTTCAATGGTATTGAGCTTTAGTTGTGCTAAGCTTCGCCAATGTAGGCTGTGCTGACTAGCACTTTCAGGCGTTCGACATCAGCGCTGGATGTCTTGGCAATAAAGCCGCGGGCGTGGGCAAAGTGCACGTCTTCTTCGTTTTTGAGTGGGCTGAAGTCCATGCGCTGGTCGTCGTTGAAGCGGCGCATGCCATAGCCTGTGCCGCGGCTGTCGGGATAGACGAGGGCGAGGATTTCTTCTTCGAGCCCGAGTGCCATTACGTGGCCGCCGAGTCCGGCGGAGGCTTCGTCAGGCATTGGCTCGGTGCGCGGCATGAAGAGGGCTTTGAATCCATCAAACTCCCAGACTTCCGCGTGTTGTGCGACGAAGTCGAGGCGGGTGCGAAGGTTAGTCACATAGTCGACGAGGTCTTGGCCAATCATGCGCATGATTTCCCAGATCGGCTCGCCAGGCTTGTGCTCAGTCTGTGAGGCGAAGCGACGCAGGATCGTAATGTCGAGCGGTGAGTTAAGTTTGCCGATCGTCTCGCGATCCATGCCGAGCCATTCGGCTGTGTCGTTAGGGCCGCGGCAGTCGAACCATTCGGCGACTTCGAGCCATGAGCAGAATTCTTTTGCATCTTCATAGATGCCGAGGTGTTGCAGCACGAGGGAGAGGGCGCAGGTTGGCACCATGTCGCGCGGAAATTGGTGGTGATCGAAATTGCTACGCTCAGGGGAGTGTTCGCCGCCGACGTCGAGCACGGCGATGTTGGCATCGGCTAGGTCCGCCTCAGTCGGTTCGCGGCGTTGGATGGCAACGGGCGCCTGCGTCAGGAGCACGGCGCAGGCCATGAAGTCGTCTTTATGGGCGCCGCCCGGATGTGTTAAAATTGATTTTATCAATTGAGTGATGAGTTAGAGTGAAAGTGAGGGTGAAAGTGTGGGGAAGGTTGAACGTTGAACATCGAACGTCGAACATTGAATGGTGAAATCTTAGATTCTTAATCCTACTCTTATTCGTAATCTTAATCATCACGTGGGATTAGGATTAGGATTAGGATTAGGATTACGGGCACAAAAAAAGTCCCCGCTCTTTCGAGACGGGGACTTTGTTAAAATCTGAACTTTGATTTTCAGCCTTAACCCTCAGGTCTCAACTTTCCATCTTCAGGTCTCAGTGCGAAGCGCTTACTTACGCTTTGCTTCTTCGCGCTCAAGCGCTTCCTTGATGACTTCGTCAGCAACATTCTTAGGACATGCTGCGTAGTGTGAGAACTCCATGGAGAACTGACCACGACCCGATGTCATTGTGCGAAGTGCACCGATGTAACCGAACATTTCACTCAAAGGAGCGTCTGCCTTGATGCGAACGCCAGAGTTAGGAGCTGGCTCCTGTGTCTTGATCATTCCGCGGCGGCGATTCAAGTCACCAATAACGTCACCCATCTTGTCCTCTGTGCAGAAGACGTCGAGTTTCATGACTGGCTCAAGGATCTGAGGGCCTGCCTTTGGAAGGGACTGACGATACGCTGCTTTAGCAGCAGTTTCGAAAGCAACTGCAGAGGAGTCAACTGCGTGGAACGCACCGTCAACCAGTGTGACCTTGAAGTCCAAGCAAGGGTAGCCCGCAAGGACACCTTTTTCCTTCGAGAGCTTGAAGCCCTTTTCAACTGCTGGCCAGAATTCACGAGGAACGTTACCACCAACAACCTTGGATTCGAACTGGAAGCCTTCACCTGGCTCGAGTGGCTCAAGCTTGTAGAGGATCTTCGCGAACTGACCAGAACCACCAGATTGCTTCTTGTGAGTGTAGGAGTCTTCGATTGTTTGAGTGATGCTTTCGCGGTATGCAACTTGTGGCTTACCAACAACAGCTTCAACGCCGTATGTGCGCTTCAGGATGTCGACCTTAATGTCGAGGTGAAGCTCGCCCATTCCCTTAAGGATGGTTTCGCCGGAGTCTTCGTCTGTTTCAACGATGAAAGTCGGATCTTCTGCAACCATCTTACCGATCGCGGTGCCCATCTTCTCAGAGTTGCCTTGATCCTTTGGCTTCACAGCGATGGAGATCACGGGCTCAGGGAATACCATCGGCTCGAGTGTTGCTGGGAACTTAGGGTCACAGAGTGTGTGACCTGTTTGCACAGACTTCATGCCGAGGAGCGCGACGATGTCACCCGCTTGAGCGGACTCGACTTCAGTGCGTTCGTCAGCGTGCATTTCGATGATACGACCGATACGCTCTGTCTTACCTGTGAAGGTGTTAAGAACGCTTGTGCCCTTGCTGAGCTTGCCGGAGTAGATACGTGTGAAAGTCAACGCGCCGTATTTGTCATCCATGATCTTGAATGCAAGTGCACGGAGTGGCTTTTCAGCATCAACGATTGCGAATTCACCAGTTTCAACACCTTCTGCATCCACTTCTGGTTGTGCAGGCACTTCAGTTGGGCTTGGAAGGTAGTCGATGACAGCGTTGAGGACGTTTTGCACACCCTTGTTCTTGAACGCGGAACCACAGAAAGTTGGGAAGAAGTCGAGTGCGATGGTGCCCTTGCGGATGCATGCCTTGATGACAGACATCTCTGGCTCGTTACCTTCGAGGTAAGCTTCCATTGCGTCGTCGTCTTGCTCAACAGCAGTTTCGATCAGCGCAGCGCGGTATTCTTCGACTTTGTCCACCATGTCAGCAGGCACGTCTTGAAGTTCGTATGCCATTGGGTCACCGGAGTTGTCCCATACCCATGCCTTACGTGTCAGAAGATCGACGACACCTTGAAGTTCGCTCTCTTCACCAATTGGCAGCACCATAACGAGTGGCTTAGCACCGAGGATGTTTTTCACTTGGTCTACGACCTTGTAGAAATCAGCGCCGATACGGTCGAGCTTGTTGACGAAGATCAAACGAGCGACCTTCGAGTCATTGGCGTAGCGCCAGTTTGTCTCGGACTGAGGCTCAACACCACCAGAACCACAGAATACACCCACACCACCATCAAGCACCTTAAGTGAGCGGTAAACTTCAACGGTGAAGTCAACGTGACCCGGAGTATCGATGATGTTGAAGCGGTAACCGTCCCAGAAACAAGTTGTCGCAGCGGACTGAATCGTGATGCCACGCTCTTGCTCTTGTTCCATGAAGTCAGTCGTAGCCGCACCATCGTGCACTTCGCCCAACTTGTGGATTTTACCAGTGAGCTTCAAAATACGCTCGGTTGTCGTTGTTTTTCCGGCGTCAACGTGTGCGAAGATACCAATGTTTCTGTATTTTGATAGGTCGGTCATGATCTTATCTGATGTGTTTAGAGATTGTGTTTACTACTTGAACTTGAGGGCTTTGGATACGCGAGAATCGCCCACGAAGTTCCAAAAAAGAGGCGGAGATTAGGGCTGATTTTGAATACTGCAAGGCCAGAAAGTAGGGGATTTTAACTCTCTTATCCCCGCGGGCGTAATATTTTGTGTGGAGCCTCTTTCTGATTGTATCGATGGCGGGTTCTTAGAATGGTTTCTTATATGATCCATTACTCTAACTTTATTAACGGTCAATTTGTCGAATCCCCCAACGCGGACACGATCTCTGTGGTGAACCCTGCCACTGGCGAAGCGCTCTCGACGATTCCTGACAGTTCGGCGGAAGTCGTTGAATCTGCTATTAATGCTGCAGAAGCTGCACAACCAGCATGGGCAGCACTGCCGGCTATCGAACGTGCGAAGCATCTACGTGTGCTGGCTGACAAAATTCGCGAGCATAGCGAACCGCTGGCTCGCGTGATTGTGGAGGAGCAGGGCAAGACGCTGGGGCTGGCGCGGGTGGAAGTGAACTTCACTGCAGATTATCTAGATTACATGGCCGAGTGGGGGCGCCGCATCGAAGGTGAGGTGATTCAGAGCGACCGTCCTAAAGAGAATATTTACCTACATCACAAGCCGATCGGTGTGGTCGCTGGCATCTTGCCATGGAATTTTCCGTTCTTCCTGATCGCGCGTAAGCTCGCGCCGGCTTTGGTCACTGGCAACACCATCGTCTTGAAGCCGAGTGAGGAGACGCCGAACAACGCATTTGAATTCTGCAAAATTCTGGAGCAAACGGATATTCCTGCTGGGGTGGTTAATCTGGTGTCGGGCTATGGTGCAACGGCTGGTCGTGTGCTGACGGAGAGTCCAAAGGTGGGACTGATTAGCTTTACGGGCAGTGTGGACACAGGTTCGCGTATCATGGCGGCAGCCGCGAAGAACATTACTCGGGTGAACCTTGAGTTGGGGGGAAAGGCTCCAGCAATTGTCACTGCGAATGCCGATCTCGATCTGGCAGCGACTGCGATCCAAGCGTCACGTGTGATTAATAGTGGCCAAGTTTGTAACTGTGCCGAGCGTGTCTATGTGCAGCGTAGCGTGGCCGAGGCATTTACCGCGAAGCTGGTTGAGAAGATGAAAGCGGCTCGTTTTGGTAATCCACTCGAAGATGAGACCGTCGATTATGGTCCGATGATTAACCAGGCCGGCTTTGATAAGATCGTCACTCTAGTAGAGAGTGCGGTTCGCGATGGCGCGGAGGTCCTTTGCGGCGGTCAACGCGGAGCGGATGAGAGTGGCTATTATTTTGAACCAACAGTGGTGGCTGGTTGCTCGCAGCAGATGGACATTGTGACGAAGGAAATCTTTGGTCCTGTGGTGCCAATTGTGATCTTTGACGAGATCGAAGAGGCGATTGCGATGGCGAATGATACGGAGTATGGACTTACATCTTCTGTCTTTTCGCAGGATTTGAATGAGGCGTTGAACCTCGTGGATGCGCTGAACTTTGGGGAAACCTATGTGAATCGTGAGCATTTCGAAGCGATGCAGGGCTACCATGCCGGTTGGCGTAAGTCTGGTATTGGTGGTGCGGACGGTAAACACGGTTTGTATGAGTTCATGCAGACGCAGGTCGTCTATTTGCAGCGCTCGTAATTCGTGCTGATGGGCTCAGTTGAGCTGAGCTTGCTTGATATTCTTGCCGCGCAGCATTTTGTGATTTTTAGCTCAACCCATTCGGGAGGGACGAGCTCAGGCTCTGCCTCGTCTTGCGGTGTGCTGGTGCTTTGGTTGATGTTGTTTTTACAAATTATGCTGCGCTTTCCTGTTTCTTGCATATCAATTTGTGATCTGCCTGCACTGTTATAAGATGCAATCAGTGACGTCTAATGCTCAGGAAACTCAGCCTTTGGTCGCCCTTGCTGGGGCGAGTGGTTTTGTCGGCACTCACCTTCGGATGCGCCTTGCTGAGCATTTCCGTTTTCGGGCGCTGACGCGTAGTCAGAACATCGTGGCGTGTCACGAGGAGGAGGACTCCACGGAGTGGCGACATTGTGACTTGTATTCGTTGCCTCAATTGACCGAGGCATTGGAGGGCTGTGAGGTTGGCATCTATTTGGTGCATTCGATGGCACCATCGAGTCGGCTCATGCAGGCGGATTTCGAGGATACGGACTTACTTCTGGCGGATAATTTCATACGAGCGGCTGAGGCGGCTGGTGTGAAGCATGTCGTGTATCTCAGCGGGCTGCTGCCGCAGGGCGATGAACCGTTGTCACCGCATTTGCGTAGTCGTGCGGAGGTGGAGGCGGTGTTGAAGAGTCGCTCTGTGCAGGTGACGGTGCTACGGGCGGGCTTAATCTTCGGGCCAGGTGGCTCGTCGTTTTCGATGCTGATTAATTTAGTGAGGCGCTTGCCGTATATGATCTTTCCGGCGTGGGCGTCGTCGATGACTCAGTCGGTCGATATTGAGAATGTTTGCGATGCTTTTGAGTGTTGCTTGTCGGAGTCGCAGTGGGTGGGGGGCGTGTATGATCTTGGCGGGCATGAGCCCATGAGTTATGGGCAGTTGATCTGTCGCACGGGAGAATTAATGAACCGTCCGATCCGCACGGTATCGTTGCCATGGCACTTGTTTGCGTTGTCGCAACGATGGGTGTCATATTTTGGCCGTGTGCCGATGGCCTTGGTGCGGCCATTGCAGGAGAGCTTGTTGCATGATCTAGAAGCGCGTCCAAATCCACTGCTGGAACACCTGCAACCGCGACTGATCTCATTCGCAGATTCGCTGGCGCGCGCAGTGGATGCGGATGGGCAACCGTTACCGAACCCGCGTAGTGGGACGCAATTGACTGATACACAGCAGATTAAGCAGGCGCGCCGCGTGCGATCGGTGCAGCGTATGCCACTGCCGGAGGGGTGGGTGGCCGAGCAGGTTGCAAGTGAATATGGAGTGTGGTTGAGCCGTCGCTATCGTGGCTTGCTCAAGGTCGATACGGATTCCGCTGGCGTGGTGCGTTTCTGTGTCTTGAGTCGGCGCTTTGTGCTGCTGGAGTTGACGCCTTCGCCGTATAGCGAGCAAGAGCGTCGCTGCGCCTTTTATATTACCGGCGGTTTACTTTCGCGTGATGTTGAGCCGCGCGGGCGTTTAGAGTTTCGCACATTTGCTGAGCGCGGCTGCCTAATCGCCTCAATCCATGGGTTTGCACCGACTCTGCCTTGGTGGTTGTATGCCAGCACCCAGGCTAGGGCTCATTTATTTGTGATGCGTGCGTTTGGGCGATATTTGAGCCGAGTGAAGCCTTAGCTTACTTGCGATTTTTGCGTCGTGTGCCTACGAAGCCGAGCATGGCTAGGCTCAGTAGTAGGGCGTAAGTGCTGGGCTCTGGGATGGGTGAGGGGGAGTCGAAGTTCGCATTTACATTTCCTGCTGTAATGAAACTGTTCTCTGAAGCCGCAAGTATTTTAATGTCAGCCCCGTCATCATTGGTGACTTTGAATCCGTAGATTGCCTCTGGGTTGACTAGGTCGCCATTGGTGTCGTCAAAGAATGCATCTAGATCTACTAGATTGATCTCCATCTCTTGGCCTTGGTATTCTGGGCTAGTAAAGCCAGTGTTCCAGGAATATGGGCTATTGAAGGTCACTGTGTTGCCGATGATGTAGCCATTATTGTCGAGGGCTTGTAGTGTGAACGTGCTGTTGCCATCGCGCTCTCCAATGATCATGTAGTCGGTTGTCTGTAGGCCGTATTTGAAGATGATGTCGTAGTCGTAGTTCGTTGAGGACCCACCATCTTTGTTAGAATAATTAAGTAGATTTGTGTTGGTGAATGAATCCGAAAGTGCGGAGCCATATGCATTAAAGTCATCCGATGCTGCAACTGTGGGGGCTTGATTGTTGAGGATGGAAAATTGAGCTTTGGAGTTGGCTGAATTCCAGCCAATCGCTTTCACTTCGTTGTCGTAGAACTCGAGTGTCGTGCTGTTGTCGTATGTCGTAGAAGTGAGGTGTGTTGTGTTTGTGTAGGTGACAGCAGTAATATTCAGGGCGTAGTCGCTGCCGCTATCTATATTGATCACGATCGCTTGAGATGTGCAGGGGAGCGATAGGCAGAGGGAAATTAGTAAGCTGAGGTTTCTGAATGAAGTTTTCATCTGTAAATTAAAAAAGTAGGTTATATACCTTATAATCATGTAGGGGTTAGGCGTATTTTTGGGGGTGTCAAGTGGAATGCTTTGGATTCCTATTCGCAACACTTGCTCCAGCGGCATTTTGTCCAATCAGGTTGGCGTATGTCTAATTGCGATCTTTGTGGGTCGATGATGGGGGTTATGCTCGCGGTATGAGAGAGTTGGCTTTTTGGTTTGCCCCGCTGCGGTGAAGTCTTTGTTTTCGTCGGTTTTTCAATTGCTACCTACCGATGAAAACAGCTCTCAAAATCTACGACACTACCTTACGTGATGGCACGCAGGGCGAAGGGGTATCCTTTACTGTCGCGGCTAAAATCCGCGTTGCAGAGAAATTGGACCAGTTCGGGATTGATTATATTGAAGGTGGCTGGCCGGGATCCAACCCGCGCGATATGGCGTTTTTCGATGAAGCGAAGAAGCTGAAGCTCAAGCATGCGAAGATCGCAGCTTTTGGCTCGACGCGCCGTGCGAGCTTGAAAGCAGAGGAGGACCCTCAGTTACAATTATTGTTGGAAGCTGAAACGCCCGTGGTGACTATCTTTGGTAAGACTTGGTTGCTGCATGTCACTGAGATCATTCGCACGACGGCTGAAGAGAATCTAAAAATGATCGAGGACTCGGTGCGTTTCTTGACCGAGAACGGGCGCGAGGTGATTTATGATGCGGAGCACTTCTTCGATGGCTACTGCGACAACCCTGAATACGCGCTGCAAACGTTGGAAGCCGCTGAGCGTGGTGGTGCGATTAATTTAACACTGTGTGATACTAATGGGGGTAAGCTTGTCAGTGAGCTGCAGACGATCGTCAGCAAGGTGGTTGCGCACTTCCCGAAGACTACGGTGGGCGTGCATTGCCACGATGACTCTGGTCTGGGTGTCGCGTTGTCATTGGCGGGTGTCGAGTCGGGCGCGAGCTTGATTCAAGGCACGATGAATGGCTTTGGTGAGCGCAACGGGAATGCGAATCTCAGTGCGATCATTCCGAATTTGATTTTGAAAATGGGGGCTGAGCTGAATTGCGCGCCCAATCTGAGCAAGTTACGTGACCTCTCGCTGTTTGTGGATGAGATGGCCAATCGCGCTTCAGATGCGACGTTGCCATTTGTCGGCACGAGCTCGTTTGCGCACAAGGGTGGGGTGCATGCGGATGCCGCTGCCAAGGTGAAGCATAGCTACGAGCACATTGCGCCTGAGTTGGTCGGAAATCGCACGCGCGTATTGGTATCGGATATGTCCGGCCGTAGCAGTGTGATGATGAAGGCCAAGGAAATTGGTGTCGATCTCGATGCGCGTTCGCCGGAGTTGAAGGAGTTTCTCGGTGAACTTAAAGAATTGGAATTTAGAGGCTACGAATATGAAGCCGCCGATGCATCGTTCAAGTTGTTGCTAAGCCGTTTCCTCAAGGGGAAAAAAGAGGATTTCGAGTTGGTCGGCTATCGTGTGATGGTGAGCCATCAACCCGCATTGGATCGTGTCGTTTCTGAAGCGACGGTGCAGGTGAAGATTGGCGACGAAGTGCATCACACCGTTGCCGAGGCCAATGGTCCTGTTGGGGCATTGGATGATGCCTTGCGCAAAGCGATCGCACCCGTCTTTCCTGAAATCATGGAAGTCGAGTTGATTGACTACAAAGTGCGTATTCTCGAGACAGAGCACGGCGCCGATGCGATCACTCGTGTATTAATTGAATCCACGGACGGCGAAGCCACATGGGGCACAGTCGGCGCGAGCGATAATATCATCGAAGCCACTTGGCGCGCGTTGGTGGATTCGGTTGAATATAAGATTCTGTTGGATTCGGAAAAGTAGAGTTTAGAGGAGGGATGGCCTCCGCGCCTGCTGCGTTCTACGCTGCCGTCCGCCGATCCTCAGCACGGAATTACGACAGTCCCAGTGAATTGCTTACGTGGCTGCTGTTCTCTTACTCTGACTCTTCATCGTAATTATAATCGAAGCGTTTTCATCGAATACCTTACGGATTCGATTAGAGGATTACGATTATGAGTAAGATTATGATTATGACGTCAGATCTCTAGAGGAAGGTGCCTGCGCCTTCGGGGAAGTAGGCCGCGTCGCCTTCGAGCCCGAGTGTCAGCGTGATATTGAGGAAGGTGAGTTCGCCCATCGAGTGACACAGCATGAAGCGGTGGTCGTTGTGCATTTGTGCGAGTTCTTTGCGCAATTGGTAGGTCTTTTCGGTGCTCGAAATCTGATCGGCGCACATGCACTCGCGTAGGTGACGGACGCGGTGGATCGCGAATTTGAGGCGGCGGCGCATCAAAGAACGTTCTTCGCGCTGATACTGCTGACTGGTCTCTAAGTTGATCAACTCGGTGCAGAGCTTTACCACTGGCAGGTTATTCTTAAAGAACTGTGGTAGATAGAGGCTGCGTCGGCCTTCGTAGCTTTGTTGGTCGAAGTCGATGGCGCGCACGCGGTATTGATTTTGCTCAAAGTCGGGCGTCACTTCGACCACGTAGTTATAGGCGCGCATATCGCCAAGCAGTCGCACGAAGCAGCGCTCGTTGAATTTGATGAATTCCTTTGCTAGGCGGACTTCGTGTAAGTCGGGGCGTGAGAGATAGTCGCGGATAAAGTCGTCGCCTGGCACGCCGATGATGTGCTCTTCGATTAGGGTGTCGCCGTTGACTAGGAAATTAATATGATTGGGTGAGAGTAGCTCTTCCAGTTCAAGGCCATAGATACGAGAGGCGTCGGCCTTTTTGACGTAAAAATAGTCGTGATTGTCGTTGTATTGATTCACGACGCGCACGCGCATCGGCTTGGTGTTACCAAAGGTGCAGAAGTCAACGCGGTCGATGTAGAGATTGCTAAGGATCGACTCGTCGCCACCTGAGCGGAGCTGCACATAGATACGTTTTAGGCCGTCGTAGATCTCGCGACCGAACTGTTGCTCATAGATTAGGGTCTGCCACAGTGTGTCGTTGCCCTCTTTGTTGATCAGGGGGAAGGAGTCGTCGTATTTCAGCATATCTTCATAGCTGATTGGCAAATCCTGACTGCGGTGGAAGGTTTTCAGGTAGTCCCGAAAAAGGTCATTGATGGGAAAAAATTGTTTTCGGTGTTGAGTGACGGCTGGCTGCATGCGCCAAAAGATCGATTATCCTATGGCGAAGGTCGAACACGGAATGGTGTTTAAGCGGATTTTTCATCGAAAGTGGAGGGCTCTGTCTTTTGTTTCGGTTCTGCACGCAATGCTTCGGCTGAAAAAATAGTTCATTTTAATGTTGAATGAACCGCTGGAGTCGGTGTCTTCTGTCGGTGGCCGGGTCCTATGCAATGTTGGACAGGTTGACCTCGTCAGATCCGGAAGGAAGCAGCGAACACCTAATCCTCATGTGCCGTAGGGTGCCTGGCCACTTTTGTGTCTGGACATATGGATTGGCCAGAATTCGCCGTTTTTCGGCTACTTTTCACTAGATTTTTGAAAAGCGCGAAGTTCTTGAAAAAGCCCCTTGCAACTTCCCCCAAATCAGAGCTTTTCTTTAAGCCTCGATGGAAAAAAGCTATCAAGTAATCGCACGCCGCTGGCGTCCTAAGCAGTTTGATGAACTGGTGGGGCAGGATCATATCGTGCGCACCTTGCGCAACGCGATTGATACGAAGCGTATCGCGCACGCCTATCTATTTGTTGGGCCGCGTGGCACGGGTAAGACTAGCACCGCGCGCTTGTTTGCTAAGGCGCTGAATGCCGAGGGCGGGCCGAGTGCGACGCCGGATAATGACTCTGAGATCAGCCAAGCGATCATGGGTGGCTCGTGCATGGATGTGATCGAGATCGATGGTGCGTCTAATAATGGTGTGGAGCAGGTGCGCGCATTGCGTGATGACTGCCAATACGCTCCGACGCAGTGCACTTACAAGATCTACATTATCGATGAGGTGCACATGCTCTCGACTGCGGCGTTTAATGCGCTGCTCAAGACACTCGAAGAGCCGCCAGAGCACGTTAAATTTTTCTTTGCGACCACTGAAGCGCATAAGGTGCTGCCGACCATCACTTCGCGCTGCCAGCGATTCGAGTTTCGTCCGATTTCGGATAAAGTCATCACCGAGAAACTCATGGAGATTTCCGATGCCGAAGGCATTAAGGTCGAGCACGCCGCGTTGACTTCGATTGCACGCCTTGCCAATGGCGGGATGCGGGATGCACAGTCGATTCTTGATCAAATGATTTCCTTCTGTGGCAGTCAGATCGAAGAAAGTGACGTGCTCGATGTGTATGGCTTGGTTTCTGGCGCACGTATCGCTGAGCTGGGAAAGGCGCTGGGCACACTCGATTACCCGGCGATTATTGCAGCAGTGGATCAATTTGCGGATGAGGGCCGCGATCTGTTTCGTATTTTGCAGGATCTCGAGGCGTATGCACGCGAAGCGTTGTTGGATGCGATTCAAAATGGTGGTTCGACTGCGAAGCTCGGTGTGCCGCTGACGACTGAGTCGATCATGCGTATGCTTGATGCCTTGCATCGTGGTGAGGCGTCTGTGCAACGTGGTCTCTCTGAAAAAGTAAATTTCGAAGTGGTGCTGTTGAAAGCAGCTGAAGAGTCGCGCTCACGTGCGATTGATAGCTTGATCAAGCAATTGGCAGGCGCAGGTGCGACACTACCAGACGAAAAAAAAAAGCCTTAGTCCCAGCGACACCGGAGGCGATTGATGTTCAGACGACTGAAGTCGTTGAGGCTCCGTCAACGCCGGCCTTAGATGCTCCGGATAATGTCATCGATGCATTGCTGGATGTTGAATTGCCTGAGGTTGATGCAGAGCGTGCGAGGCAGGATGCTGAAGCGGATCGACTGGCACAAGAAGCTGCGGGTGTGTTTTCTACAGGCAAAGAAAAGCCCGTGGTAGTTCACTCCGGAGAACCGCTCATGAGTCCGGCCCAAGCCGCTCAACGACTGGGGCCGAAGGTGTTGGCTGTATTGGAGGAGAAATTCAATGGCAGTCTGACGGATATTCGCTATCCAGATGAGAATGATTTGTTGTTTTAGGGAATAATCCACGTTCAGTGGTTTGCACTCTATTGGAATAAGTTTTATGTGAGTGACATCTCATATTCACTATGAACCTTGCCTCACGTTTCTCTCGATCCATCTATGCTGTGCTCGCTCTTGTAGTGGGCAGTCTTCTCATTACATTTGCCATGGCTGATAATACGTCTTCTCCCGAATCTTCTGATGTGAACTTAAGTGAATGTGCCAGTGCCTGCGGCCTGCCTTCGCATGTAGATCTTAGCGGGGATCGTTACCCAGTATTGCGCACCGATGCCGAGTGGCGAGAGCGCCTTACGGATATCCAGTATCATGTCGCGCGTAAGCAGGGCACTGAACCCCCATTTAATAATCCCTATCACGATAATAAGAAAACCGGCCTGTATCGTTGTGTCGGTTGTGATACGCCGCTTTTTAGTAGCACGACCAAATTTAATTCCGGCACGGGGTGGCCTAGCTTTTTCAAGCCGATCGATGAACGCACGCTCGGTGAGACGAAAGATGTGAGCTTTGGTATGACCCGTGTTGAAGTGCATTGTGATGTATGTGGCTCACATCAAGGGCACGTGTTTCCCGATGGTCCCGAGCCGACTGGTTTGCGGTATTGCATCAATTCAGCATCTCTCAGTTTCGAAGAGGCAGAGTCGCCAGAGGCAATCAAAGAGTTGGTTGAAGCGTGGTATAAAGAAGAGGGCTGAGACTTGAGAGCTGAGACTGAAGAGCTGAGAGCTGAGGCTTGAGAGCTGAGGCTTGAGAGCTGAGACTTGAGAGCTGAGACTTGAGAGCTGAGACTTGAGAGCTGAGACTTGAGAGCTGAGACTGAAGAGCTGAGACTGAAGAGGTAAATGGCGCGCATTTTTAGATTTCGGGCTTCCGTCGTCATGCATCTGCCATTAATGATTTGAGCCATGTCGAAATCATTCCCGTTGTCGAATCGTCGTCAGTTTATTAAAGGCCTCGGCCTCAGCGGTGTCGCTGCGACACTCGGAGCTAGCTCCTCTGTTGCTGGACGTGTTCGTCTCCGAACTCCGAAGACGGCAACGGCGAAGAACCTAATCTTTCTAGTCGTCGATGGGATGTGCACTGGCACGTATGGCTTCGCACATCATTGGAGTTTGCGCAATCGCAAGGCACCGCTCAATTGGATGCAAGTGTATGAGCAAGCCGGTTTGACGCGTGCCTTGCAAGACACTGCTTCGGCGAGTTCGCCGGTTACCGATTCCGCCGCCGCCGCCAGTGCGTGGGGCTGTGGGCAACGCGTGATGAATGGCGCACTTAATACCGATGCGAATGGCAACTCTTTGACGCCACTCTTCACCTATGCGAAGGCCGCAGGCAAAGCCACTGGCTTGGTCACTACTTGCCGCATCACACATGCGACACCTGCTGGATTTGCGACCAACGTCAAAAAGCGAGGCATGGAAAGTGAGATCGCACAGCAATACAACGAGCGTGAGATTGATGTGTTACTTGGTGGTGGATCGCGTTTCTTTGAAGGCAAGAAAGCGCTGACGACGGTGCCTGATTTCCAGAAGAAGGGCTACCAGTTTGTGCAAACCAAGTCCGAGTTGGCAGCGCAGGCAGGCACTCCACGCTTGCTCGGATTGTTTTCGAAATCTCACATTCCTTATGCGATTGATCGCCAGAATGATGCTGCGCTAGCTGAGGTGCCGAGCTTGCCGCAGATGTTTCGCGCTGCGCTGAAAAGCCTGAGCCAGTCGAAGGATGGCTTTGTGCTGCAAGTCGAAGGCGGCCGCGTGGACCACGCGGGGCATGGTAATGACCCTGCCGCCATTTTACATGAACTGTTGGAGTTTGATGACTGCATCCCCATTGCCTTGGAGTATTTGAATAATGATCCCGACACCTTGCTAATTATTACGACAGATCACGGCACTGGTGGTTGTCAGCTCAATGGCGCTGGTAAAGCGTATGCTGATAGTGGGCCCGCGCTGGAACGTATCAATGATATGACCGCGAGCTTCGAGGCATTGGAGCAACAGTTTAAGGCAACAGGACGTTTTGATCCTCAAGTATTTACCGAGGCCACTGGGATCATTCCGACTGAGGCGCAGGCGAATGCGATTCAAGCGACAATGGATGACCCAGAGACGACTTATCTGTCTAGCGCTATGACAGGCATCGTGGAGGATGACTTGTTCCAGAAAACCGCGGTCGGTTGGACGTCGAGTAACCACACATCCGAGTGTGTGGACCTATTTGCATTCGGACCGGGATCGGATCGGATTAAGCCCTTTATCAATAACAACGAATTGTTCGGTGTGATGACGCA
Organism: Lentimonas sp. CC4; assembly: GCF_902728235.1. NCBI lineage: Bacteria > Pseudomonadati > Verrucomicrobiota > Lentimonas > Lentimonas sp. CC4. The sequence continues at coordinate 3,459,155 of NZ_CACVBO010000001.1, read as the reverse complement.
GGCGTTGGATTTGAAGACTCCGTAATTGCCTAGCGGTTCGCAAATAGTAGATCCATGTGGTGCTGACTCATGCGCTTTAGCTTTACGACGCTGGGGGCGACGTGTGGATCGAAAGGGCTAGAGTGGATGATCCGAGTTTGGTGTAGTCTGAGGTGCTTCTCGGAGTCTGAGGAGCCTATGACTTTTGAGCATGCAGTTCACTCATGGCTCGATAGAGCGAGTCACTGTTGATTGGCTTACTGATATAGTATTCGATGCCGAAATTGGCACATGCTGATTTGACGATCGGATTGATGTCGGCAGTCACTGCGATAATTGGAGTGTGCTGGTTGGGGTTTTCGGACGCTCGGATCGCTTTGGAGGCTTCGAGACCGCACATCACCGGCATGGCTAAGTCCATTAGGATGACGTCAAACTTAGTCTCTTGGCAGGTATTGACCGCTTCAGCCCCGTCTCTTGCGCTGGAACACTCACACCCGAAGGATTTTACCAAGAGTTGAGCCAGCAATAGGTTGTCATCCCGATCTTCGCAGATGAGAACATGAAATGGGGCGAGGCTTTCACGTGAGTGCATTGTGATAGATCGGTCTATTTTGCTCCAGGCTTGGCGAGTGAGGGACGCCGTTGATCAGAGCCTCATAGTAAGAATATGATTGGTAGATGTGTAAATGTTAAAGCGGCAGTGGTTTTATGGCAGCTGAAGTGGGCGAATTTCACTTTTTGGCCGTTTTAAGCCAAAAAAACTTTGCGTCTTTCACCCTTTGCGAGAGCCTTCTGCCCTTTAATATTTATAAAATCATGTCCGAAACACCACATATTGACATCGACTACGTCGCTAACCTCGCGCGACTCGATCTTTCCGACGACGAGAAGGCCAAGCTCGGCTCTCAGCTCGACGACATCCTAGGCCACTTTGATAAGCTCAACGGCGTCGATGTCGAAGGCGTCGAGCCTATGGCGCACGCGCACCGTGTCTTCAATGTTTGGCGCGAAGGCGACGAACCCGGCGAGACCTACTCACCCGAAGTGCTCACCAAAATGGCTCCCGAACAACGCGACAACCAAGTCGTGGTTCCCAAAGTCGTCGAGTAAACCCTCTTACTCATAATCTTAATCATACTCCTAATCTCAGCAGAGCCGTGGGCCGATTCAGATCAAGATCACGAGTAAGATTCAGATTTTTTCATTAGCCATCATTCATTAGCAATTCGCCATTACCGCAGGTATGTCCGATCTCCATTTCAAAACCATTTCCGAACTCGCCGCCATGCTGGCCGCGGGTGAGACCACTTCCGTCGCCATCACCCAAGCCGTGATCGACCGCACCGCGGCCGTCGACGGCCAGGTGAAAGCCTTTCTCTCCACCGACGCCGAAGACGCACTCGCTCAGGCCAAGGCCTCGGACGAGCGCCGCGCTGCGGGTAATGCTCTCGGGCCGCTCGATGGTATCCCCATTGGCATCAAAGACACGCTCGCTGTAAAGGACCAGCCGCTACGTTGCGCTTCCAAGATGCTTGAGAACTACGTCTCTCCCTTTGACGCGACTTGTATCGTTAAGCTACGCGAAGCGGGCGCTGTGATCTGGGGCCGCCTCAATATGGACGAATTTGCGATGGGTTCCTCGACCGAGAACTCTGCATACCAAACCACCGCCAACCCATGGGATCTCGAAACCATCCCTGGTGGCTCCTCCGGCGGTAGTGCCGCTGCGATGGCAGCGGGGGAGGCGATTGCCACCCTTGGCACCGACACGGGTGGCTCCATTCGTCAACCCGCCGCGCTTTGTGGTGTCGTTGGTATGAAGCCGACCTACGGACTCATTTCCCGCTACGGCCTCGTGGCCTTCGCATCCTCGCTTGATCAAGTCGGCCCCTTTGCTCGCACCGTTGAAGACGCTGCCATCTTGATGGAAGCCATGCTCGGCAAAGACGATCTGGATTCCACATCCATCGCTCCTCAAGGCGAAACCAATTACGCAGAAGCCCTCAAGGAAAAGAAAGGCCCGTGGAAACTCGGCGTGCCGCGTGAATTTTTCGGCGAAGGCATCGATCCTGAGGTAAAGGCTAACATTGAGAAGGCCATCGACTGGTATAAGAGCCAAGGTTGCGAAATCGTTGATATTTCCCTGCCACACTCTGAACTGGCCGTGCCGGTTTACTACATCGTCGCGACTGCCGAAGCCTCTTCCAATCTCGCTCGCTTTGACGGTGTGCGTTACACGCATCGCAGTGAAGAAGCCAAAGATGCAATGACACTCTTCACCAAGAGCCGCGGCGAAGGCTTCGGCGACGAAGTGAAGCGCCGCATCATTCTTGGCACTTACGTGCTCAGCTCCGGTTATTACGACGCGTATTACTTGCGCGCGCAAAAAGTCCGCCGCCTCATTCTAGGTGATTTCGAAACAGCCTTCGAGCAAGTCGACGCCATCTTAACGCCAACTTCGCCCACACCCGCATTCAAACGCGGCGAGCGTAGCGACGATCCACTCGCGATGTATTTGAGCGACGTGTATACCATCTCGGTCAACCTCGCCGGCCTGCCAGCGATTTCGATCCCAAGTGGATTCACCGAAAGCGGTCTGCCAATCGGCTTGCAGGTCATCGGCAAAGCCTTCGGCGAAGCCGACATGTTCGCCGTAGCCAATGCCTTCGAGCAAGCGCATGATTATGCGCAGCAAACTCCAACCCTTTAACGACGTAAGGAACCGCGAATCAACTCGAATACACGCTAATTTAGGAGTCAAAATTAATATTATTCGCGTTAATTAGCGTCCATTCGCGGTTTCAAATCGCACGTATCCTAAGCCACTTTCACTCACACCTTCACTTCGCGCTCCGCGCGTAATCACTTCCTATGGAATACGAAGCAGTCATCGGACTTGAAATTCACGTCCAAGTCAAAACCCGCACCAAAATGTTCACCGCCGCGCCTTATAACTATGGCGCTGCGCCCAACACATTGACCGACGCCGTCGTGCTCGGCCTGCCAGGCACCTTGCCGGTGCTCAACCACGCCGCCATCGAGAAGTGCGCTAAGCTCGGCCTCATGCTCGGCTGCGAAATCGCCGAAGTCTGTAAGTGGGACCGTAAGAACTACTTTTATCCGGACTCACCAAAGAACTACCAGCTCACGCAAAACGAAGAGCCGCTTTGCATCGGTGGTAAGGTCGAGATCGAACTCCCCGGCCCATCGCGCAATGTCGAAGGCGACCACCGTTGGGTGCAGCTCAATCGTATTCACCTAGAAGAAGATCCGGGCAAGCTCACACACGAAGCCTTCGAGACCGTAATTGATTTCAACCGTGCCGGCGTGCCACTCGCTGAGATCGTGACCGAGCCCGATATGAGCTCGTCCACCGAAGCCGTCGCGTTCTTGAACTGCCTGCGCAATATGATCATCTACGCCGGCATTTCCGACTGTGATATGGAGAAGGGCCAAATGCGTTGCGACGCCAACGTCTCCATCCGTCCCGTCGGTTCCGACAAGCTCGGCACCCGCACCGAGATGAAAAACTTGAACTCGATGTCCAATGTTAAGGCATCGATCGAATACGAGATCGAGCGCCAGACTGAAATCTTGGAAGAGGGCGGCAGCATCACACAAGAAACCCGCCGCTGGGATGTCGACAAAGGCATTAGCTTCTCACTGCGCAGTAAGGAAGAAGCACACGATTACCGCTATTTTCCAGACCCCGATTTGATGCCCGTGCAAATGGACCGCGCCCGCGTGGCCGAGCTCGAAGCCGAGCTGCCAGAGCGTCCACTTGATAAGCAGCGCCGCTACCAGGAAGACCTGAAGCTACCGTTCACCATTACCTCCGTGCTCTGCCAAAACCGCGAGCTCAGTGAATTCTTTGAAGCTGCTCTAGAAACGCACAACGCGCCTAAAGCGATCGCCAACTACATCACCAATGATCTGTTGCGCGAACTCTCCGCAGCCTCCGAGCATGGTGACAGCGCCCTAAGCGTCGGCGAGTGTAAGCTCACACCCGCGCACATTGGAACACTGGTCAAAATTATCGATGAAGGCGTGATCTCCAAGCAAATCGGCAAGGAAGTGTTTACGGATATGTTCGCTACCGGCGACATGCCCGATGCTATCGTCGAAAAGAAAGGCCTCAAGCAGAGTAACGACACCGGCGAGATCGAAGCCCTTTGCCGCGAAGCCATCGCCGGCAACGCCAAAGCAGTCGGCCAATATAAGGACGGCAACGAAAAGGCGCTGAATGCTTTGAAGGGCCCAGTCATGAAAGCCACTAAGGGCAAAGCCAATCCAGCGATGCTTGATGAGCTGCTTAAGAAGCTGATTGGCGAAGGGTAGGGGGCGCGGCTTCGTCGCTTGAACGTTGACGGAGGTCTGCCGTAGATGGCGTAGCAACGTTAAACTTTCAACGCCCAACTTCGAATAGGAGTTGGGCGTTTTCGTGTCAGCGTCACGACCTCGACGCTCAAACTTCTAACTTTGAATATTGAATAAACGTAGGGGCTTTGCTCCGCGAAGACCGCGAAGGCAATAACGCTTCCGCAGGTTCAATATGTTCCATGGTAAAGGCGGTTTATGTTTTCTAATCTTTATATTTTGCGTTTGGTGCCTTTTTTTTGCGTTCCCTTTTTTTGCGTTCAAAGCTCAACATGCCTGCAGTCGATACGAGGTAATCTGCGTGGATTAATCGGTCGGCAAATCCAGGGTTTGCGCGTGCCAGATTCGCTTCATTCAAAACAGTCTGCGCTACGCCGAGGGCGACTATTTCAGAGGCGTCCAGGCTGAAAAAGGAGACTGAAAAAGGGGGCGACCCCTTCGATCCGCTCTGATGCGAGTTTTTCCTATTATTAGGTCGTTTGCTTTCTTGCTTATAGCAGGTCTTCCGAAACTTCCTCGATCATCGTTTCCAACGCAGATTCAACTAAATCTGTAATTGCTCTTTGACTTGTTGCTGTAGAGGTCGACAAGGCGCGTCCTGTTGATCGTTTTACTTCGGATCCTGCCTTGGTGAGTGATACTGAATATTTGATTTGGGCGCGAACGATTGGCACTGTGACACTGTTTACGTATCCGTTTGATCCATAGGAACTTGAAGTGCTTCCGTCTGGCACGAATTCGACATCAGCTCGAGTGACCTCTAACGTGTAGCTCGCATTATTTGTAACCGTATAAAATTCCGACAGACAATCTGAAAATGCGCCCTTCAGGGTCGAGTTCCAAGTATCCATTTTTGCTGCTTTAATACCGTTTTTCGTTGGGATTTCATAAAGTTCAGGGATTGAGTCTGAGACCGATACATTTATGTCTGAATACTTTGGCGTAATATTTAACACTGGTGCAGGCTGCATCTGATGGATGTGCATCGTGCAACCTCCAAATAGAAATATTGAAAATGCGATGATGCAGTTTAGTAGTCTGGTCATATTTTTGATATATGTGTTTAAGTAAAGAGCTATTGTTCTAATCGTGGTTTGTGTGTAGGGGAAAATGGTCAGGAGCAAACGTTAAAATGATTTAATTCATAGGGACTGGTAAACGGGTCGACTGAAAAACGGACTGAAAAACGGGTAGGGGCTGAAAAACGGGTCAGGGCTGAAAAACGGGTCGGGCTGAAAAACGGGTCATGTCATTACCTTTGTGGTGCGTCATTGACTTACAAGCTGAAAAAAGGGTCAGAAGCTGAAAAAAGAAGCTGAAAAGCTGAAAAACGGGTCATGTCATTACCTTTAGCTGAAAAAAGGGTCATGTCATTACCTTTGTGGTTGGGAGTAAAAAAGCGGACTAACTCTAACTCAACCTCGAATGAAATGGTCTCTAATATGAAGATTACAGCGATTCATTGACTGGCCGTTAGTGACTGTTAGGTTTCCCGTATGCGCGTCTTTCATATTTGGATTCTTGTGATCTGTTCCGTGTCCTTGGTTTGGGCTCAGGAGGAAGAGATCTCTGTCGAAGAGTTACGTGCTGCGATTCAACAATCGGTTGAGATTAAGGATGCTGATGTCGATCTGCTGCTTGGAGCGCTTGAGACCTATGAAGCGGAGGGTGATCGTTCGGATATAGAAGCGCTGTGGGCGTCTGAGGATGTGGCACTTCGTTTTGTGAGCACGATGATTTATGTTACCATGCTTGAGCTGGAAGATTTGCAGCAAGAGGCGGCGCATTTACTGAGTTATTATCCTGATAATGAGCCTGGAATACTTTCGGGACTGATCGGGCATTCACCTGAAGGAGTCGATTATTTGCTTCAAAATTATGATGCATATAATTCGGATACACTCTCACTGTTGTTAGAGGCTTTATTGCAGGAGCCTGCCGGAAATCAAGCGGAGTGGCTGTCCCTGTGGGAGTCACGTCGTGAGGAGTATGACGCATTGATATTGGACCTTCAGGATCCGATCATACGGCGCAATCTAGCGCTAAAGGCGAATTTTCAAGCGCTTCGCACTGTGACAGATGATTTTGCTAATGATCTACCAGCCTTAGACCTTATTGGCGACACCTTGTCTACGATGGATGATGCGCGGGATCTGGCGATGAGAGTGGAGCGCACTGAAGCAGTTGTTCGTGGGGATCGGCATCTCTTTTTCAGTGAGTATGAGCAAGCAGTGGCAGAGTATCGAAATGCCTTAGAAGAAGAGCCTGATGATGTCTATCCTCGCTATTTGATGGGCTGTGCCTTGTTTGAGTTAGGGCAGTATGAGGCAGCGTCGAAGGCCTTTGGTCAGGTCACAGTATTGAATGCTGAGGTTGTGTCTGCCGAGTATATGTCAAAGTTGGCAGCACGGCGGAGTGAGCGTCCAGATGAGTCGCTGCTAACTGCTGCATGGTTACTTTCGGACGAGACTAATATTTCTGAGCGGATTGGGATGATGGGGGCGAATGATCCGATGATACAGCGTTTGTTGGGCGATCAAATGCTGGGCAAGTCAGGCATTTATCAGATTTCAGATTCTGAATTACTAGAGCTCGCAGCTGCTGAAGCGGATAGGCCCGAAGTGCTCGCAGGTATGGTATTGTTGACTTCGCGTGAGGGGAAGTGGCGACGTATCATTCAATGGGCTGGAGATTATCCGGATAATACGCATTTGCAGAAGGCGGTGTTTTCCTTTTCTCAACGCGAGCATAGGTATGGTGATCATGAACTTGTTATTGAAGCTCTAGAGATTTGCCGAGTGATTGATCCGAGGAATCGCTATTTCCTAGATGTTGAAGTGGCATGGCTTGGTGGACGTGTTGAACCTTTAGCGGCGGATCAATTTCCTGAGGACTGGGCAGAGTTTCAAATGGATGTCGGACCTATTTCGAAGGAGCAGTTGGCGCTCATTCAACAATCGAATGCCTTGCATAAGTATGCATCAGTATCGGGAGAGTTGAAGCAGTGTGCTTTTGCTGCAATGGATCATTTATCTATGGCTTATAGAGCGTTGGATTCTAATCGTTACCAAGGCCCTGATTTCTTCAAATTCCGTGACCTTTTTGACCAGTTTGAACTTAGCATAGAACTCGCACTGCTTAAGAAGGATTTTGCATATGCGAATGAACTATTGGTGTATATGGAGCGGGTGGTGACTGATATGAAATCGAATACTCATTCCTTAATCGATCTGATGGCGGCTGAGGCGTTTTTGGGGCAGACTGAAACGCTTACCGCAAAATCCAATCGGGCTCAAAAAATATTGAAGCAGGAAGACCTAGACTTAGAAGAGCGTCGGGAAAATAGTGCCACTCGAAAGGCCCTCAAATTATATCTCATGGATGTCGTGTTCGAGATGATTCCGCTGCCATCGCTAAGAAATGCTTTTGCTGAGGTAGCGGCGGATCCAGAGGTTTATATCGGAGCCCGTGCGAACGCACTCGAGAATCACGAGAACGAGTAATGGTTGATGTAACGCTAGTTGTTTATCTTGGGGTCATGCTTGTGTCATGTCCGATTATGAAATGGGCAGGTTATGGTTGGGATGGTGCGGTTGTATTTTCTTTTTGTAGCCCTTTAGTATTCGCAGTGGCGTCAGGGCCATTTGTGCTACTTTCAGCGCCCGTTTCGATGCGAGTCTACCAACAACTATTGAAAGTCGAAGGCTGAAAAACGGGTCATGTCATTACCTTTGCGGTGCGTCATTGACTTAGCTGTTGACTGTCTGCGCCAATGACGTAGTTTAGTCGAATGCTCTTCATTGAAACACCGATTTTTACGAAGCAAGCCAGCGGTGGGCTTTTTGAGGATGATGAGCTGAAACAGTTACAAGGTGAACTTTTGGAGAATCCGAATAAGGGTGATCTGATTGCGGGGAGTGGCGGACTGCGAAAGATTCGTCTCGCTCGTAAAGGCGGCGGAAAGAGCGGGGGCTTTCGAGTGATCTACTATCGAAACACGCCAGAAGTGATCTTCTTGCTGTTGGCTTATCCGAAAAACAAACAGGACAATTTAACTAAGGCTGAGGTCAAGCTCCTACGTGAGCTGATTGAAAGTTAAGAGAGGAGCACGACCATGGAGACTGAACTATTTAACGAACTGAAAGAATCGATCCGCCAGATGAAGGCGATTGAACAGGGCGAACTCGCACCGTCACGCGTGCGGGTGGTCAATCCTGAGAATGCTGTGGCGTCGGCGCGGATGAAGCTGGGGCTCACTCAGGAGGCCTTTGCCAAATTATTGGACACGCCAGTCGGCACAGTCCGCGGATGGGAGCAGGGGCGTCGTCAACCACCGCCGAGCGCGAAGGTTTTGATGCGCGTGGCCACCAAATATCCCGAGCAAGTGCTGGAGTGTGCGGAGGATGCTGCACCGTATAATCCTAAAAAGAGGAGTTAGGAGGCAGTAGTTAGAAGTTAGGATAATATGTCATGAGCCATACCAAACAGCTACCGCCCGTCCAACATCCTGGATTGCTACTCAAAGAAGGGATTGATGCGTGAGCTGAGCGATATGCGCTGGTTTTATTTGAAGCTGCAGCAATCCAAAAGGACACCGCTTTCGGGCTAAACTGAAGCTGAGGCAGAAGCACCCGCAGATTACAATACTGAGGGCTCTAGCGATAGTTTTGAGAGTGATGCACGTGAGCGTGCCGGCTTGTTGCGTCAGCAGGCTTCGGAAGGTGGTTTGAAATTTGAAGCCTATCTCCCGTCGGGACTAGCCGAGTGGGTGCTTGATATGGTTGAGAAAGGTATCTTTCGAGATCCAGCAGAGGCGGTCTTTGTTTATATGCAGAAACCTACGGGCCCATTCGGGCCTACATTCAACAATGTTATGTTAGAATGCGTGAGACTGAACCTAATGCGTCCAATCAATGAGAAATGGTATGAATCTGGCTAAGATAGGGTTCTATGTTACATAAACAGATAGCCGAATTGGCAATCGAAGGAGTCGCCAAAGAAGAAATTGAAGCCCACTTTAGTCTCTTGCCTGAGCACTATTTTATAAAATTCACCGCTCAAGAGATTCAATTACACCTGCGTATGGTGAACCAACTACTGGCGCACGTCGAACAATCCGACTCAGTCGAGACGCTGTCCCCCATCATCGACTGGCGTGATGACAACGACTTAAACATGACCGTTGTTAACTTAGTGACATGGGACCGCGCGGGCTTGTTCTTCAAGCTGGCAGGAGCACTGACTTTGGCAGGTGTCAACATCCAGAGCACCCGAGCATTCTCGCGCAAAGACAATATATCAATCGACACCTTTTACATCATGGGGCCCGAAGGTGGAGTGGTGTCGGACACCGAGGCGCAAGGCATCTTTCAAGCACACGTCAAAGAATCGCTGGTGCATGACAAACGCTTGACCTACGATATCGAGTGCTTGGAAGCTCAGATCAAGGGCCATAAAAAACTGAGTAGCATGCCACCACGGAATTTCCGACCATATGCAGAAATCTACAATGAACTCTCACTCAACCGTATCATTATCGAGGTAAAGGCAGGCGACAGCACCGGCTTACTCTACAGCATTTCACGTCTCATTTATTCCCTAGGATTTGACATCGCATCCGCACGTATCGCAACCGAGCGAGGCATCGCTATGGATACTTTTTACATCGAAAAAATTAATAAGGGAGAGTCAATTGACGCGAACGATCTACGGGAACTACACGAACTACTCAATGCTCTGGTCGAAGATTCGACCCCCTAGGCGATCGGTGTTAGTTGTTCGGAAAGCAGCTGTGGTAAGTCTTCTTGATGGCTGTGATGTCGGACTGTGCTTCAATGGTTGAGGAACTCTTTTCGCAAATTTCATGGGCGAAGCTGCGGATGACAGCGATGCGCTCTGTGGCCGTGGTATTTTGTGCTGCAATGGTGGCAAGCACTTCGAGTAGTCTGGTGACGATGGTCACGTCGCGTAGCCCATAGTGGTGTATTTGTTGATAGGCTTGTCGTAGAATGGTTTCGAAGCTCGGGGATCGTGTGGTGATTCGGAGTGCTTGATCGCTGTCGTAGCGGTATTGAGAGGGCCAGTCTCGGTTGATTAGTTGAGCGAGGGAAGACGCTAGGTAATCGATTGCTTCGATGGCCGTATGTGGGTCGTTAATGCCTGGTGAGAGTGCGCGAATGGCGATCTCAGAGAGTTGGCGAATGGGGAAGAGGACATCTTGATCGCATGTCGGATAGGTGCCGATGATGAAGCAACCTTTGAGTGTTTCTTGTGGCTCTTCAACTGCTGCCTTGGTCTCTAATTCGGCAATGGTTGCTTGATGAATCAGAAATTCTCCAGGCATTGCCTTGAGGTGAATGACGAACTCGTTGACTTTAGACAGGTTCATCAACTGATCGTAGTCGATGGACTGTAAGTAGCCGGAGCGATGTGCTTTGATCTCGGTAGAGACTGCGGCTTTTTTTGAATCAGTCTTCGACTGCGATACGTCGTCACTCGGCTCATGGCCGAGTGCCTCTGGGAATAGATGGTCGATCTCCGCATTGAGGTTAAGTGACACACGACGCATAATGGATTGCACTTGTATGGAGGAGGCGAGGTGCTGGACGAAGAAAATTAGTAAGGCGATGCACAGTAGTGAATAAAGGAGCGCGCCGAGAATAGAAAGGTGTGGTAGGAAAATGATTTCGCCAGATTGGATGGATTTGAGCGTGAGCACGCTGTAAACGAAACATCCGACAAAGCAACCGATGACGATTTGACCGACACGGTCATTGATGAAATTCTGCACTAACCGTGGGCCGTATTGCTGAGAGGCGAGCGTCATGACCACGATAATAGCGGAGAGCAAGACACCTGTGACAGTGATAATTGAGCCCGCGATCGTGGATAGTAGGGAGCGTGCGCCGTCGGCACTGCTGGTAAACAGCCAGCTAAGTGATCCGCTCGGCTCAAGTTCGAGCCATCGATCCGCACTCTGCAGCAGGATGCTGGTCAATACTGATGCGCCTGCGAGCAGGCTAGGGATGAACCAGAAGGAATGAATGACTTTGAGCACAAATAGCCGCGGCATCTGGTAGAGTATCTCCTGCGATATATTTGAGCGCTCCTTCATCAAGAAAAATTAGATGGCAGTCGTTTGGTAGTCAGGCCTTGATCTAGCCGAGTGATAGAACCTTCGAACCTTTCGAGAATACGGTCACCATCCCTGAGGATTCCGAGATGACGATTGCAATCGAATTGGATTGTGCCGTGGCAGCTGCTGCCGCGAGATGGCGCGAACCTAATCCTCTTTGGACTTTAACCTTCGAGGTGACGGGTGCGTCCAGGTAAACGCCTGCGGCTTCGACCACGCCTTTGCGGTCAATTAGAAATCCGCCATCAAGCGCGGAAAACTCACGCATGGTTTCCACAAAGTCGGGATCATAAATACTGCGAGACTTTTTTGGGTGCCCGTGACAGGGATTCAAGATGAGGGGGCGTGCGATAGCAGTTAACTCTTCGGGATCTCCGAGTAAAAATACAGTGCCGATCGACTTACCTTCGCGTCCCTCATGAGCGAATCTCAAAGCAATCTCGACGAGTTGGATGAATTCCTGGGAAATGGGTAGTTGGCTTTTTTCATGATTGCCGTCTTTAAACCACTCGAAGTCACGTTGTGGATTTGCAATGAGTAAATTGTCTAAGCGTTTGGACCCCGACAGCCCCAGCAGGCATACAATCGAATCAGCTTCTTTGACATATCCGTGCATAACAGAGAGTATCAGAGCGAGTGATATTTGGTCCATTCGTTTCGCTGGACTATGCGGGATGAAAACTAAATAGTCACCTTCCTTGAGGTCCTGTTGCTTCTTCTCCGTGTCGCGAGAGACCCAGATGATGCTTTCATCTACCCGGTGTTTGTCGACCATTTTCCTATCGGTTACAAGCTCACCGATGACAAGGACCGTTCTGATGTTTAACTTTCGCGCTAAGTCGAAGCCATAGTCGATCAACAAGCGGGTTTCATTGATTTCTATTTGCTTATGAGTCTTTTTCTTCGTCGGCATACACGCTACTAATTATATAATTTGTGTAAATCTGCAAGCGAGATCCTTGAATGTGGTGAGGGCTGACATTGGGGCGTTCAGACATGTCTGTAGTCGCTTACTCTTTTAAAGTCTGAAAAGAGTTTGCTCCGTGTGCATGGTTTGGACACAGGATAAAGCAAAGGCTCTGATGCGTAATTATCCTGAAAATAAGGCTGGAATTATTTCGGGACTGATCGGACGCTTCGCCAGGAGCATCGATTGTGTGCTTCAAAAATGATGATGCATATATTCAGGTCCGCTGACGCTTCGGTATCCATTCCCATTGACTCAAAGGGGTGTCACTGTTTCGAAGTAACGATGCGATTTAAACTAATATCATGCTTTGTTTGGACTGGTGCACTCATCACTTTCGTTGGGTGTGATAATGCTTCGAATACAGACAGGCTGGAACGAGCGCCTGTTGAGGCGAACGAAAAGGCTCTTTGGATTGATGTTCGGACTCCTTCCGAGTTTGCTGAAAAAACAGTTGGGAGTTCCATCAATATCCCATTCGATCAGATCGTAGGCGAAGTCGCTCAACTGAAGCTTCAAAAAAGCGATTCAATTATCGTGTTTTGTCGCAGTGGCAGACGGTCTGGAATTGCTAAAGCTAGCCTCGAGGGAATCGGCTTCACCAACATCACAGACTTAGGGTCGTTTGCGGATGCTCAGGCATACTACGACCAATTGAATTAACGTTTTATTTTTAACTCACAGGTTGGAATCATTGTTACTCAAAAAGACGCCCCCAATCTGGAGGAGGCTGAAAAAGCGAGCGTTCCGTTAAAGCTGAACGAGGCACATCGGCACTCAGCACTTCTTGTATCCTGAAGATACCTTGCGATCCAGGGGAAGTCGTCTTACGAGGCCTCTGCGCCAACGTGAGGGCTAAAGCAGCACAACAGATACACCACGAATACTGCGAAGGCTGTTCTTGAAAATGAGGTCATTCTGCTCCCATTGCACTTATGCTCATTTCTTTCGGATCAGACTTAAGACAAACAGTAAGACCACCGAGCCCACAGTTGCAGTGGCGAGCACCCCCAGCAAATCGTTCCCCAGCGAGATATCCAAGGCACGGAAAATGGAACCACCTAAAACGGCACCGATGATACCGACAATGACATTGCCGATAAGTCCCAACCCACGCCCCTTTAAGAGGAGGCCTGCCAGCCAACCAGCAACACCTCCGATTATAAGAAAAGCTACGATTTCATTAATGTCCATGTTCTGCCTTTTTGTTTAGATGATCTGTTGCGAGTTGACCGAGATGACAACTCAACAAAATGTATACCCAAGGGTAACCGACAGCGCGAGCACAACCATGCGCCCTGAGGGTGGAATTATAGGTGCAAGGGACTGGAATCGGGTCGAAACTCCTGTGTTCTGCAGCTCTCGCGTTTGATGACTAACGGATTGAACTTAAAAAGGCAGATGGGCCTCCGCTCACATAGCCGCCTTTGCTATACACGCTGCCATCTGGCTTCAGCACAATAATTGTAGGAAATCCGCGGACTCCGAATTTCTTCGCAAGGGTCTGATTCTGCATTTGGAGTGCCGTCGGGAGTTTTGTGCGTTTGGGAAAATCGCACCTCAGTAAAATATAATTCTGAGCCGCATGTTGAGTGAAGCTAGTCTGTGAGAATACTTCTTTATCGAGTTTGATGCACCAACCACACCAATCCGATCCAGTAAAGTTGATCAGCATTTTTTTATTTTGAGATTTTGCCAGTGATGCAGCTTGTTTGAAGTTAGTATACCAGATTCCGCTATTTGCGCTGCGGCTCTGTTTGGACCGGTTCTTCAATGCTTCTTGAGCATTCGCATGGATCAAAGCCTCGACCTGTTCAGGCTTCATCCATTCACCTTTATAGTTTACCAGCCCTGCCTTACGTTTTGCTTCTACGGACTCCTGGTTTTTATTTCGAACTTGCAGCTTACTGTCTAAGTCATCGCTTACCTCTGTGACTTTATCTGCACGAAGTATTACTTTCGCTGTGCCGTAGGTTAAGATTCGTTTGCTGCCTGCACTTAAGTCACCATCAGGTTTTCCGATTGCTTTGACGACTTGCTTATAACTGTCGCCAATTCTGATTATCGCTTCGGCAGCTTGCAATGCGTTGAGTGATATAAACAGTAGGGAACAGATGAGGAGCAAGTGACGGTAGTGCATGTAGATTCAAAATAAGTGAGTTTTTTACATGTTCACCGTGCTTAACAAGTCAGCGAGGTCAATGTCGGGATTCTGTGTGATACCTTGTGGTTGTGACGTTTGCATCTCAGTTGAGATGCCAATGTTTCTAGGCGTGACATAGGTTGAATAAAGATATCGCCCAAGCAATGCTACCGACTAAGACAGGCGAATGAATAAGCTCTGCATTTTCGTTACACTGACTGTGTTTAGTTACTTGGGTTGGTGGTTGGGGGCTCCCTATGGGATTTATGCAGCGTTTGCCTTTAGCTCAACGATGAGTCTATTCGGAGTCTATGCCGGTTGGCGAATCAACCGAGATTATCTTGAGTAATCGTGTGAACTCATGGACTCGTTCTGGGAGCGGGTTTAGGTGCGCTTTTTACGTTTCCTTTATGATATTATAGTTTGTCTATTCTGGGATTAGCTCCTTTCTGTTTATCATTACTACTATGACCCGAAAGATCAGTTTTATTAATTATAAAGGGGGAGTTGGGAAGACTTCGCTAATCGTGAACGTGGCAGCGGCTCTTGCTCAAGAAGGGAAGCGTGTGTTGATCGTTGATCTGGATGTGCAATCCAATTCGAGTATCTGGTTATTGCGAATTTCTCGTTGGAATCAATTGGTTGAGAGTCAGAGTGGGTATATTTATACGATTTTTGAACCAGGCACGGCTCGGCTTCGCGATTGTATCTATAAAAATGTGGTTTACTCGCCTGAGGATGCCGATGTTGCGTTGCCTGGGCTGGATTTACTGCCGACGACTTTTTCGCTCATTGATCTGGAGGAAGAGTATGAGTCGAAAGATGGGCGTCCGCCGTGTGTGTTATTTCAAGAGCAGATCGCAGAGATTGAGGACGAGTATGATTTTATTTTATTCGATTGTCCGCCCAATATTCTGTCTGCCTCAGCATGTGGTATTTTTTCAAGTCATGAAATCTATGTGCCCTGTAACCCAGATGCGCTTAGTTTAATCGGTTTTACCTTATTGGCTGAAAAGCTTCAGAATTTCTACTCTGCGGTAGAGATGTATCGCACTGAAAGTATGGGCCCTTTCGCTGAAGTTAGGGGTGCCATCTTTAACTCAATTAAGACAAATGTGAATTTAATCTCTGCGAAAATGCGCACGCAGGTGCGTATTAATCAGCTGAAGGGCAAAGGGGTTGTAGCCGGAGATATGAAGATCTTTAATTCACAGGTTCGTGATGAAGTGATTGTGCCGCGTGCTGTGACATTAGGCCTTCCAGTTTGTTTGATCGGGACCGCGAAGAAAGAAGGCTCTGTTCGCGATGACTACCAATCTGTTGCTAAAGAGATTATGAGTCACTCGCGTAAAAACATGGATTCGGCGCACGTTTTGGTGGAGGCTTAGGTTCGACCTTCACGCAGGGCGTCTGTTGATACGATTTGCAGGGCCTCGTTTTTTATCGCTAAGCAGATATTGCTGCCGCAAGCTGTGACTCGTTTTTAAGAAGAGATCATATGCTAAATCTTTCAGATCGAATGGGCGTTAGTCAGGAGGGAGATGAATTAGTCTTTCGTGTGTGGGCGCCTTATCAGTCGTCACTCTCATTGGAGGTAACAGTCGACGGTGTGACTCGACATCTTTCAATGCTCTGTGATCAGGGGGTTTATTGCTGTCGCATACCATTTACAGGGAATGTAATTACTTATTATTACGTTAGTGATTCTGGGGAATGCTTTTCTGATCCTTGTTCGCGCTATCAACCTCAAGGTGTTTTGGGGCCGTCAGCGTATGTTCCTGATACATTTGAGTGGGAAGACCATGAGTGGCGTGGCATCCCGCTTGAAGCATGTATTTTTTATGAATTACATGTTGGGACTTTTACCGAAGCTGGGACTTTTGAGGCAATTATTGAGCATATTGATCGACTCCAGGATCTCGGTGTTACTTGTGTAAAGTTGATGCCAGTTGCTCAATTTTCTGGACGCTGGAACTGGGGCTATGATGGGGTTTTTCCATTTGCTGTGCAGGATACATATGGTGGTCCGCGGGCTTTAAAACGGTTGATCAATGCACTCCACCTATGCGGAATAGCGGTAGCGTTGGATGTTGTTTATAACCATATCGGTCCAGAAGGTTGTTGTCTACAGACGTATGGGGCGTATTTTTCTAAAACGCACAGCACTCCGTGGGGAAATTGTTTGAACCTGGATGGGGACGACTCTTTACCAGTTCGAAATTACGTGCGTCAGAATATTTTGCAGTGGGTAGATGAGTTTCATATCGATGCACTCCGATTCGATGCGATTCACCATATTAAAGATGATTCAGCAATCCATCTGCTGCGGGAAGTTTCGCAGGAAATAGATGAGTTGGCTCGGGCGCAGAACCGTAATATTTTGTTGATAGGCGAGGCCAACGTTCACAATTCGCTGTATTTGAAGTCGTCTGATTCGGAGGTCTCATGGGGGGTTGATAGTATTTGGTGCGACGACTTCGCGTATGCAGCGCAGGCGAGTTTTACAGAGGTATGCACACATAATAAGCGAACCTATCAGCCTTGGCAGGACTTTTTGCAGGTGCTAGGGGCTGGGAGGATTTTTGATGGAGTTCCATGGGCACCTCAGCGTGTTGGAGGTTCTGCTGCTGCGCAGCACCCAGGGGCAACTCATATTGCTTATCTGAACAATCATGACATTACGGGGAACGATCCTTTGGGACGGCGAGCTCTCAATGCATTAGAGCTGTCGGAATGGGAGTTGTTGACAGCTTTGCTTTTCTTGATGCCGCACTTGCCTATGTTATTTATGGGAGATGAATATGGAGAGCCGAATCCATTTTTTTATTTTGTCGATCACAAGAATGAGCAACTATTGCAGCTAATACGTGAAGGCCGAGCTAAAGAGTATGCGGATTATGATTGGTCGCAAATGACGGCCCCAGATTCGGTTGAAGCATTTAGCCGTTCCAAATGCCATACGCACACCGTGCCGAACCATAAATTTCGATGGATTCAATCACTGATACAGATGCGTAAATCATGGACGCACGCTGGTATTCTCAATCCTGATCGACTAAAGGTTGATTGGTGCCGCGAAAGTCAGACGCTTACTGTGCGCTATAGCAATCATGCTTGTATTGTTGCCAGTCAATCGATCGCTGAAGTCGTGAAGCACGATGGTCATGTTCTCCTACAGAACGACGCCGTGGGCAATTGGAAAGTCGCGGTTATTTGTTCCTCCGCTGGTTAATCAACTGACTCAATTAAATCGAGGATCACATTTCGTTCGACGCTTCGCAGGTGTTGCCGAATAAATTCTGCGACGTTGGCGCGCGAAATGGAGCCTGCATAGTCCGCTGTTTCAGATTCGTGAAATACTCGAACCGGTCGACTGTCTGTGCTGTCGGTGAGTCTGCCGGGGCGAAGGATGCTGTAATTGAGTGTGCTGTGTTTGAGGATTTCATCCGCAGCGTGCTTTGCTACGAGGTAGGGCTTGAGGGCATCACTGCCGCGGTTCGGTTCGGATGCTTTCAATGCACTGATCATTACGAAGCGTTTCACTCCGGCTGCCTCGCTTGCTCGAATGCATTGTATCGCGCCCCAGAGATCGACGGTCAGTGTTTTGTCTTTGCCTGTCGATCCGCCAGACCCTGCGGTAAAGATGACGCAGTCGACGCCTGCGCAAAGTGTGCCGAGGTCGCCTTCCAGATCGGCGAACCTGACTGATGCATGCATTCGCTCAAATTCGGGTGCGTGTGCTTGGTTGCGAAGACAGACCTCAACTTGGTGCCCGTCGTCGATGAGCTTTGGCACCAGTCGTCGGCCGATCTGGCCACTGGCTCCGACGACTAGTATTTTCATGGATGAGTGATGCTTCAACATAGTGCTCTAAGGTCTGAGTTCGGCAGCTGAGGTCAACCGTGTATCGGAAGAGGGAGATGAAAAAAGGGTCGTATTTTTCGTAGTAATTAGAGCCGCTTTCTCTACAGTGGCGCACTTATGCAGAAACTGGAGTTGGAACTAGCTGAAGGATGGAGTGAGGTGGCTCCACGTGCCGGTGCGCCGTCGCTATTGGTAGAAGATGCGGGGCGCTTGTTTCACCTGAGTGGTGATCTCTCGCTGCGCTACGACCTCGGGGAAGTTGGTGTTGTTGAGTGCCCGATCGCTTATGATCCACTTGCTAAAAAAGCGTATCGTTATGTGTGCGCGTCCGGTTTGGCGAAGCGGGATTATAGTGAATTAAGAGCGTATGATCTAGAGATAGGTAGTTCTGAAACCGTGCTTTCGCTGCCGTTAAATCGATGGGTGCTTTGGCAGTTAGAGTGGATCGCATCTCAGAAAGGGGCGAGTGGTCAACTCTTTGGGCTGATTGCTACGGATCGCCCTAGTGATGATCGCGTCGTCATCGAGCATCAGTTGTTTGCATTGAGACCTGGGGAGCAGCGCTGCGCGTATCGTCCGTTGTGTCAGGACGCGTATCGTCCATTGGCGTTTAGCCAGGCTCGCCGCCAAATGATTTTTGCTGGGGCGGAGGGTGTGTATTTAGTCGGCCTGAATGGTCAGCGACTCTTGAGTGCTCCACTGTCTGAGGGACATGGGAAGAGCGGCTGTTTTGCCCCTGATGGATCGGCTCAAGCACTGATCAGTTGCGAGGGTGTGCACTTGTGGAATCTGGAGTCGAACCGCTGCGCTCGACTCCTGCGGGCTGGGCATTATCCTGTTTGGTCAGCGGATGGTGCAGGCTTCTGGTTTCGTCGCAGCGGCGCGGATTTGCAGTATTACGATTTCAAGCAGGATGCCGTGTCAGAATTGCTGACGGTTAAGTATCAGCATCAGCCTGAATTGTGGAACGCGCGCGGTGCAGTGCAATCGCCCTGTGGTCGCTATCTAGCGCTTGGGGTGACTGGGAAGCGTCTGAGAGGGGTGAGCCGTAAGCAGAATGCGACCGGTGCGGTTGAGCGGGTATACACGAAGGAGCACCGTATCGTCGTCATGGATTTGAAGCAACGTGAACTTTGGCATGCCGCAGGTCAGGCGAATCAACTTACATGGGGGCCTTAGTGTGAGAGCTGTTGAAATGAGAGCTGCCAGCATTGAGCCCGAGTGTTTGGCAAATTATTCAAACTAGGTTTTTTCTTTTAAAGAATGTGGTATAGTGCGCTATGAGAAATTCCCCGTCGATACGTCCGATACTTTTGATTGGTGCCTGCCTGCTGACGCTCTTGATGGGCGTTTTTATTGGTTTACGTCTGGGCGATGAGAAGCCTGAGGCTGGGGCGCACAGTGATGCGACTGCGAGCAATGCACGGGTTCGAGGCGAGGCAATCGCTCTGGAGCTGAAGGAGGCTCGGGTGCTTGATGCCGAACTCGGAGGGGAGGAAATGACCTCCGTTACACTGAACCCACAAGTGGCAGCGCTGGACGCTTTTTTGCGCTTGAGTCAGATCGATCCTTTGGGAGCCGCTCAAGAGGCGCTATCGGCATCGAATGATTTGGAGCGCATCTCAAAGCTGGCGCTGTTGCTCTCTGAGGCGAGCTCCGAGGAGATGCCAGCGATTGCAGATTTGATTGCCAGTCAACCGAACGATTTTGACCGGATGCAGCAGATGAGCATGATGTATTATGCTTGGGGACGCAGTGATGCACCGGCAGCGGTGGCTTATGCGGAAGAGCGCGGTGGGCGTCATGCGGGTATGGCTGCGGGGATTGCGCTCTCCTCATGGGCGAGTCTGGATCCCGCAAGCGCCCGTGCATGGGTCGATGCTAGCGAGAATCCGGCACGCTACCAACGAGGGTTATTGGTCGGTTGGAGTGAAAGTAATCCGCTACAAGCGCTGCAGTATCTTTCAGGCTTAGAGGGCGAGTCGAATTTAATGGATCGCTGGACGGCGCCACAAATCGCCCGGAATTTGATCAGCGAACGTGGGGTGATGGCTTTGGATGATTTGGCAGCAATGCCAGCGACTCGAAATCGACGTGAGCTACTGGAGCGCTTGGCCGATGAATTAGGGGAGAGCAACCCTGCGGCCGCGGCGGTGCGCTTGTCGGCGATCAAGGATCCGGAGGTTCTAAGAGCCGCGGTGCCTGAGTTGGCGCAAGAGTGGGCTCAGCAGGACCCGCAAGCTGCATTGGAGTTTGTTTCGGGGTATAAGGAAAACACAGAGCTATATGCCCGAGCCATGGCTGAAGTGATCGAGGAGTGGGCAGAGCGAGATCCCTACGAAGCGGGCGAATATCTAAATGAACAGCCGGCTTCTCCTGAGCTGGATCGATCTGTCGCTGAGTATTCGCGTGAGGTCGCACGAGTGGACCCTGATGCCGCCATGAGTTTCGCGGTCTCGGTCAATGATACGAAGTTGCGCGCTGATACGATCCGACGAGTCGCAAGGGATTGGAAGCGTGCTGCACCCGAAGCGTATGCTGCGTGGGCGGCCGACAATCCCGAGATTGCACCTTCTGAAGAGGGGCAGCGGAAGAATTGATTTGCAAACTCATAGTTTGGAGAGCCAAGGAATTGCCAGTTCGCACATATTGAGCTCTTTATACTCATGGTTCTTGGTTGATTGGGAGACTGTGTGTGGGACCCATTTTGATTAATTTTTGATGTAGTGAAGCACGAGCATAGATCTTGCTCCGGCTTAGGGCTATGAACTCTCACAAAGCGGTATCGGAGCAGCACTTACTATGAAACAGGTGGGGCGCATTCAATCTATCTGGCGCTACCCAGTTAAGGGGATGGCGGGTGAATCGATGCCACATTGTCCAATGGGTAGCCAAGGTTTGCAGGGCGATCGTATCTGGGCGGTGCAGGATGTCGCTCGGCAGGAAATACAGAGCTGTAAGTTTCGCCCGAAGTTATTGCAATGCAGTGCTGTGTGTTTGGAGCCCTATGATGGCTGCAATCCTGTTGTGATTAAATTTCCCGATGGTCAAACGCATACCAGTGATTCTGCACTAGCGCATCGTTACGTCTCTGAGTTGATTGGCTATGAAAGTTTGTTGCAGCGCTTACGACCGCGTGAGGACGCTTCCTTCTATAAGCGTCATAAGCAAGATGACCATACATGGTTGGAAGAATTGAAAGCTACCTTTGAACGTGAACCAGGAGAGCCACTTCCTGATCTGGATAACTTGCCGTTGGAAGCGCAGGAAAATGTTTCCAGACCAGGCACCTTTTTCTTAGTCGCATCGTTACATATTCTTACTACTGCGAGTCTAGAGCACATGCATCAACTCAATGCAGCGGCAGACTGGGATATCGCGCGTTTTCGTCCAAACATTATGATTGAGACGCTGCCTGGTATGTCGGGGTTAGTCGAGCAAGCTTGGTTGGATCAATCGCTACGAATCGGTGAGGCTGCAGTTCATTGCGTAGACACGGCACCGCGTTGCGGCGCAGTGGTTCGGTCACAGGGACGCTGTGGTGAAGACAAAAGTATTTTGCGTAGTATCGTCAAAGACGCGAATCAGAACCTCGGGATCTATGGAGAGGTCACACAAGCTGCGACTATCTCAGTTGGTGATCCAGTGTATTTAATTTAGTGTATGCAATGCGGGGGCTAGGAGGCATTTGATGGTTTCTGGTTGATGATCGGCAGAACTGCTGATTCTTGTTCCGTATTAATCGCACGAATCGGATAGGGGATGTTAATGCCTTCGGCGGCGTAGCGTTTGTGCAGCGCCTTAATGAAGGCGGACTTTACCCAGAAACGATTGAAGTATTCTTTGGCGCGTAGCATGACGGTGAAGTTGATGCTGGAATCTCCGAATTCAGTATAGACGACGAAAGTATTATAATCATCGATTCCCCATTCATGGGAAACTAGGATCTCTCGAGCCACTTCGAGTGTGACACGCTCGACATGTTCCAGATCAGAATTGTAGTGCACGCCGACTTCAACTGGAACGGACAATTCTTTTTCTGGATAATAATAATTGATTATTTTCGAGTTTGCGATCGTTCGGTTGGGTATGATGACGGTGTTGTTCGGTAGCATTTTGATCCAAGTCGAACGCCAGCCAATTCGATCGACAAAGCCCTGTTCGCCAGATTCTAATTCTATGAAATCGCCCACGCGGATCGGTTTATCAATGACAAGTTGCGTGCCGGAGAAAAAGTTTTCTAAAGTCGGTTGTAAGGCGAGCGCGACTGCGAGCGAGGAGATGCCTAGTGACGCGATGATGGGTGTCACAGAGATGCCCAACGTGCCAAGTAACACCAGTGAACCGATGCTGAGTATCAGGCCGCGTGAGATGCCTTGAATGATGCTCTTACTGTTTTTGATGGTATCGGAGCGATCAGAGTAACCACCGATCAGGCCATGCACTAGACGATCAAAAAAGAGCAGGATTGCGATAATCGAAAGCACCTGAATGATGCTTTTAAGGAAGCCCATTGGGCGCGCTTGGAAGAGTTCCGTATAGCGTAAGAGACACTCAACGATAAGAATCCATACGATGATCGAAAGGATACTTAAGGCGGGGGCACATGCTCGAACGAGTAGTGTATCTATGGTGTAGCGGGTGCGTGCTGTGAGTGCCCTCAGTCGTCGAATCAGTATTCTGCTGACTAGAAATAGCAGTAAAGCGGAGGCGAATGAACTGCAGACCAAAATGATCCAGGCATTTGAGGTCGTGCTCAGGTTTTCGAAGAGTGTCATACCATATACGTGTGTGATATGACTGCCTAAGCAGATAGCATGCCTCGATGTGAACCATGTATATACTCTGTGCCGTCGGTCGAACTCTTAGATTTTTTGTTCTTTCGATGAATTGTTAACGTATATTGGCAATATACCTGCATTTTTTTACAGTTCGGTATCATGCGTGCTACACCGTGCTGCATGAGTAATTGGTTTGAAACGATCTATAATACTGAACTTGTAGGTAATACGCTCGACCTTTGGTTGTATGCGGTTGGCGCTGCTGTCGTATTGTTCTTGTTGCTGAAGCTTATTTTACGGGTGTTACAGCGTCAGGTTGCGAGTTTGAGCACGAAGACCGCGACAGTTGTGGACGATTTACTCGCGGCTGCGTTGAAGTCGACGAAGAGCTTTGTGTTGATGGTGGTCGCGATCTGGGGTGGGGCACAGTTACTGGATTTTGGGGCAAAGGGCAATTATCTCGATTACACTCTTTTAATTGTGCTGGTGCTACAAGCTGCGGTCTGGGCGAATCGTATGGTTTCTGTGTATATTGTCTTTTATACGGATGCACGGCGTGAGGATAATCCTGCCGCCGTTTCGGTGGTTCATGGCTTATCGTTTCTCGTGCGTTTATTGATTTGGTCGCTGGCCTTCTTATTGGTGGTGGATAATCTAGGCTATGATGTGACCGCACTGGTTGCAGGATTGGGAATATCTGGTATCGCGGTCGCTCTGGCGCTGCAGAACATCTTAGGTGATCTCTTTGCATCGCTGTCGATCGTTCTGGATAAGCCCTTTGTGATCGGAGATTTCATCATCGTAGGCGATTTGATGGGAGTGGTTGAGAAGATTGGACTTAAGACCACCCGTTTGCGTAGCCTATCTGGTGAGCAATTGATCTTCTCTAATAACGATTTACTTAGTAGTCGAGTGCGCAACTACAAACGCATGCAGGAACGCCGTGTGCCTTTTGCTTTTGGCGTTTTATATCAGACAACACCTGAGCAGTTGGAATCGATCCCGCCGATGGTGCGTGAGTTGATCGAATCGATTGAAGGCACGCGTTTTGATCGTGCGCACTTCAAGGGGTTTGGTGATAGCTCCTATGACTTTGAAGTCGTTTACTATGTGAACACTTCGGATTATGCGGTTTATATGGATATCCAGCAGGCGATCAATTTAGGCATCTGCCGAGGGTTCGCTGAGCGGAATATCGAATTTGCTTATCCGACGCGCACGCTCTACGTGCATAATTCTTGAAGAGTCGTTTGTAGGCAGGCGTTCGAAGTTAGTCTTTGGCCATAAAGCGCTTCGGGTGTCGTCTGTGCCGCCGATTGGGCGAGAAGCAAAGGTGTTATAAAGCACTGATGTTTAGCTCCTAAGTCCTGACTTCTAACGACTCTTTTAAGGATTAAGTATCTATATCGGTTTTGATACCCATTTCTTTGGCGCGTTGTTGCCATAGGCTGTGAGCGAGTTTGCGTAGGTCGGCGACAGTGTCTTGCTCATCGACGATCTCAATGCCGACGAGGGTTTCCAGCGCGTCTTCGAGCGTGACGAGGCCAACGGTGCTGCCGTATTCATCTTGAACCATGGCGATGTGTTGGCGTTGTTCCGTCATTTGCCGAAACAGTGCATCGACTGTCATTAGCTTGGATACGAAGGTCATCTTACGCTTTACGCTTGCGATCGGATGCTTGGGGTCTTTTAGGCAGGCTTGGAGCGCGTCGGATCGTAGGACGAAGCCAGAGATGAATTCGTGGTTATCGCCGTAGACTGGGATCCTTGAGAACGGGTGTGTTTCGATTTGCTCTGCAAACGCCTGCAGTGTCACTTCTTCTGATAAAGTGAACATGACGGGCCGGGGTGTCATGATACTATCAATCTGCACGTTCGACATGTTGAGCATGCTACGGACGATTCTACTTTCGCTTTTTCGGATGGAGCCATCTTCTTCGCCCATTCGTGCGACCGCTAACAGCTCTTCGCGGTGTTTTGGATGAGCGTGGCCGTCGCCAAAGGTGATGAGTCGTGTAATGCCTTGGCACAGCCAGACGACTGGGCGCAGTCCCCATTCCATAATCGGAAGCGCTCTTGCTGTGAACGGCGCAAAAAAGAGCGTGTAGCGCGCTCCGAGTGTCTTTGGGATGATTTCGGAGAGGATGAGAACCAGTAGTGTGAGGATGGCGGCAAAGACACCGCCAGTAGCGTCGCCATACACACGGGTATATTGTGCGCCGGCTCCCGTGGCGCCCATCGTGTGGGCGATTGTGTTGAGCGTAAGAATCGCGGAGAGGGGCTTGTCGATGTTATGCTTCAGTCCTTGCAGGCGTAGTGCCCATTGCTTGCCATTTGATTTGGCCGTTTGCAATTGCGTGGGTGTGATCGTGAGGAGGGTGGCCTCCAATAAGGAGCACAAAAAGGAAAATCCGAGCGCGATGCCGACGTAGAAGAGTAACAGTGTCATAGCAGAGGAAGATGCATGGTGAGTGCTTGGAAGTGAATCACAATATCACGATATGATCGTGGTTATTCTCATGCGCATACTATTTTGAGTCGGATGATGCCTTTTCAGTTTAATTAAAGAAACAGATTGGCGGCCAATCATCTGAATGAAAGTGTGTCATAGCTATTATGGGATTAGAAACGAAAGCACTGCTAAATAGTTTACGAGCTGCACCTTTATTGGTGGGGGATTTAGCTGAAGCTGCCATACTGGATCGTCTTTTGCTGGGCGAGGTCGTGTCGGAGGGGATCGAACTCAATTTTCAGCAAAAACTGGGTCACCTTTACGAAGATGCGCTGGACTGTCTGCTGGATGCATCGGAGCAGTTGGATCGGATCGCTTCGCATGTGCAGGTCGTGGACGACGCAGGCGTTACGCTCGGCGAGCTAGACTTCGTTTTGTATGATCGCCAGCAGCAAATGCACGTTCACCTCGAGCTAGCGGTTAAGTTCTACCTAGCGACGCATACGGCTGAGGGCTGGATGTATCCAGGGCCAGATCCTCGAGATAATTGGCAGCGCAAGTTGGATCGAATGCGCACGCATCAATTGCTGCTCAGTCAACAGCCCGAAGCGCGTCGCTTGCTGAAGGATCGGTTCAATGTCGATACGGTTGTGGTGCGCCAATTGATCTATGGACGGTTATTCAGTCCATTGAGCGGAGACGATTGCCCGTTGCCAGAGGCGATTGCGCCGAGTGCGCAACGCGGTCAATGGCTTTATGTGCGTGAGTGGGAGTCTTGGTTCTCTGGGGTGGATGGAGTGTGTCTGGTGCCGAAGGCGCTGTGGCCTGTGGTTTTCACTGCCGAGTTGAAGGCAGAG
The DNA here is from genome assembly GCF_902728235.1 of Lentimonas sp. CC4. NCBI lineage: Bacteria > Pseudomonadati > Verrucomicrobiota > Lentimonas > Lentimonas sp. CC4. The sequence goes on along the minus strand of NZ_CACVBO010000001.1, from coordinate 3,432,597 downwards.
TTACAACGAATCGAAGCGTCGGAGTTGTTATCACTGGCAACTGAGCGCTGCACGATGTTTGTGCTGCCGGATTCAGATGAACCGTTTTTTCTGGTGCCTGACGATTGGCAGGAGCACTAAGTTTCGGAACTGGCTCCACTTGTCGTTCTTTGTCTGGTTCGTTGCGGCCGCTCAGATCTGTCTGGTCAAATGCCCTCGATACAGTGTATAGATCATTTATGATATATGCTGATATTCGAGACCTCACAGAAACCGTCCTGCCAGCTTTTCGTGAAAAACTGGGCAAGCCCATCCCTGAAAATCTCTCGGGGATTTGTGGGTTCGATGGATTTATCGACACCTTTATTCGACTGGAGCAGCCCGCCTCCATGGCCGAGTTTGGGCCGAAGGTCACGGCTGCGGCAGGAATTGCGGCCTCTTATCCGGTGAAGCACCTTGGCGATAAGTTCGGAGGCAACGGCCCGCTCTATGCGTCTGGACTCAATGATATCTTTAGCGGTGAAATCGATGTGACCTACATCGGGGCGATGGGGCGGGATGAAATTCTGCCGATTTACCGCGAGGCGCTCGAGTCCAAGACTCAGCGACTCTACTCTTTGGCCGATCCGGCTCACAGTGATTGTCTAGAGTTTACTGACGGAAAAATTATGCTGGGTGATTTGCGTGCCTGCGCAGAGATCACTCTAGAGCGTTTGATCGAAGTGGTCGGTGAAGCCGCGCTGGACGCAGAGTTGAAGTCGGCCGATTGTATTGCCGCGGTGAACTGGGGTAAATTGGTGCATGTTGGCGGTATCTGGAGTTATTTAGCGGAGCGTTCCAAGGCGCTGGGGCGCACTGCCAAAGAGGTGCATTGCTTCATGGATCTAGCCGAGTTTGAGGGGCGTCCGAAAGAGGACTTGGATAATCTTCTGCAGCGTCTGGAAGGCATCACTGCGCAGTTCACTACCATGCTTAGTTTTAACTTGAAAGAAGCGTGGCAGATGGGTGCGTATTTCGGCGGGGACTTTTTGGGTAAAAAGGATCCGGATTCTGTCGTCGCTTTGGCTGCGCTCCTAAAGGCTAATACCGATGTGGATCGAATCATTATCCACCCAAATGATGGTGCCGTTTGCGCCAGTGCAGCGGGCACGGTCTACGTGCCTGGGCCGTATTGTAAAGAGCCTCTAATCTCGACGGGTGCCGGTGATAATTTTGGTGCTGGCTGTCTCGCCGCAGCGCTCTGCGGATTGGATGACGCGGGCATCGTTCTGGCGGGTAATCTCGCTAGCGGTCACTTTGTTCGCTCAGGGCGCAGTGCGACTTTTGAAGCGATGCTCTCGATGTTGGACGCATGGGAAGTTGGTAGCCTTAGCGAGCGTCTGTAGTGGCTGCTGCGACTGTGCGATATTGGAAGTCGATGCCTGCTTTCAATCGCTTAAGTCTGTGTCATTCAGACTCATGTTTTATCACTTTGAATTTCGATTATTCTATCCGCGTTCTCAATCGATTCATTGGTCACTAGCTCTGCATTCGGTCCATCGTTGGTCAATACCCTCCACATTGATTCCTTTTTCGTCATTTTCATTACCTGATGATGACGCTTTAAGACCCGTCGTTTGCATTCCTCAAGCGGGACATAGAGAAACCATCCTTCGTCAAAAACATCGCGCTGGAGGACATTCCATGGGCTGTCACTCAATAGGAGATAATTTCCTTCCACGATGACTATCTTTTTCCCGGGTTCCAGGCGGACACTCTGTTCTTCAGGGTCGCGCTTGCTGTGATCGAAGCCTGGGAAATAACCAGAACCAGTTTGATGAGCTTGGGTCAGATCATCGACCAACTTTTGAGCGTTAAACGTGAATGGCGCGCCTCGTCTCTCGTGGGCCTCTTGAGGGTTCGCCATCGCGTCTAGTTCGGAACGATAGAAATGATAACCGTCCATCGGAATCACATCGATTTTGTCGCCAAGCGCATCCTTGATTTTTCGCGCGACGGTGCTCTTGCCGCTTCCAGGCCCTCCTGCGAGACCGATCCAGTATTGGCAATTTTCAGGTAGTGAATCGTATTTTGATGAGAGTTCACTGATGAGATCGCCGTATGTTTTCGTTTCTTTTTGCATGAGTGTAGAGGGGATGAATATCAATCAATGTTCGATTTAGGGGGCTGGGTTAAGCACGCATCTGGGAGGATTCCCGGACGATGAGTGTGCCATGGAGCGCAATGTGGTGGGGCGGCCTTTCTGGGTGTTTGATTCGGTTGACCATTGTTTCTACAGCGAGTTGTCCCATAACTTGGCAAGGCTGGCGATAGCTCGTCAGAGGCACACTGAGGAGCGAGGCGTATTTTACATCATCAAATCCGCAGACTTTAATCTGTTCTGGAATCTTTACGCTAAGGTCGAGTAGGGCGCGCAGGATTACGGCGGCAGTGGCATCGTTGGCGCAAACAATACCATCGATATTTGCTTCGATTAACTGAGCGGCCGCTGTGCTGGGATCGTCCTGTTCGTATTCGACGTAGAGGAGGCTGCGGGCGGAGAAGCCTTTTTGCAGGAGTGCTTGACGGGTGCCAATGATACGGTGCCCTACGGTCATTGCCGGATTTTTCGATGAAACGAAAGCGAGTTGCTTGCAGCCATTTTCCAGCAGGTGATTCGCCATGGTGAAGCCTGCCTCAATGTTCCCAATACAGATCATATCGAAAGGAGCTTGCTGTGGCCATGGATAGATATCGCGATCTAGTAGCACGACTTGTATCCCTTTTTCGGTGAAGCGTTCGACGATGCTTAGATTGAAGGCTTCGGCATCTGGGATCTTTTCAAGCGGGCCGAAGAAGACGCCATTCACTTTCTTCTTTATGAATTGCTCGACTTGGGAAAGCGCCAAAGCCTTACGGTCTTGTGATCGATTCAGTTCGTAGGGTTGTGCGATCTGGAGTTCAAAGTTAGGGGCAGTCTCGATGATGCTGGCAATGATGGGGGTGAAGATTTCAGTCTCTGTTAATCCAGGGACGAGTAAGCCTGCCGATAGACCGGAAGAGTCGGGTGCGAGCACTTGAGTGCCGAATCCGGCTTGGCGATGCACTAGTTTTGCGTCGCTCAGCATCTTGATCGCTTTGGCTACGGTGGGGCGAGAGGTCTTGTATTGCTCGCAAATCGTCTTCTCGCTGGGGAGTAGGTCGCCGGGGGCGTAGCGTTGATTGCGGATCGAAGTGTGTAGGTCTTCGTAGATCTGCAGGTAAAGTGGCTTTGGGTCATTCATGGTTTAAATGTAAGTTAAATGTAAGCTTTAAATATGTCAAATGTAATTCTAATTGTTTACATTTGTTATATTTTGTGGATTGTTGATTTTAGTCAGCACCCCATCTGAATTTTAAATTCGCTGACAAACCTTGTCTTATGAACCCTACATTTAAAGTCGCAGGTATTGGAGAGTTACTCTGGGATGTCTTCCCTGACCACAAGCGCATTGGCGGCGCACCTGCCAATTTTGCTTATCACACGCACCAACTTGGTGCGGAGAGCTGGCCAGTAAGCTGCATCGGATCGGACGCCTTGGGCATCGAGCTTCGCGGTCAGTTGATTGAGAGTGGCGTGGACGTCCGCTATGTGAAGGAAAGTGCCAGTCATCCAACAGGCACGGTTGATGTCGTGCTCCACTCGGGTAAGCCTACCTACGAGATTCATGAGAATGTCGCCTGGGATCACCTGCCATTCACAGCGGATCTCCGCGAACTCGCAGGTCAACTCGATGCAGTCTGTTTTGGCTCGCTCTCGCAACGTTCGACTGAGTCAAGTCAGAGCATCCATGCATTCTTAAGTGAGATGCCTGAGCACGCACTTAAGATTTTCGATGTGAACGTGCGTCAGTCTTTTTACTCTAAAGAGCTGATTCGAAAGTCTCTGCAGTTAGCGAATGTGCTCAAGCTTAGCGATGAGGAGCTACCTGTTTTACTCGACCTATTTGATTTGGGCGGCGACAGCTGCGAGCAACTGGTTCAACTCAGGAAGCTGTTTGATCTTCGCCTGGTCGCTTACACCCGTGGTTCGCACGGCAGTTTGTTGGTTACTGCGGATTCCGTCCACGATTTCCCAGGAATGGCAGCGGAGGTGGTCGATACTGTAGGGGCGGGTGATTCATTCACCGCCGCGCTCTGTATGGGCACGCTACGAGGCTGGCCTTTGGGGCAAGTGAATGACTTCGCCAATCGGGTAGCCGCGTATGTCTGCTCACAGAAAGGTGCGACCCCAGCGATTCCGAATGACCTGCTCCAAATTGAATCATCTATCTAGCGTCGTTATTTGCAGATTCTGTAAAACAGGATTCACTGCAACCACTTTATCTAATCCAAAATAAATAAAAAAAGAACCCCATATAAAAATGAAAAAAATAATAACAGGACTACTCCTTTGCTTCGCGTCGCTCTCAATTGTTGGATGCGGTGGAAGTGGCGACAGTGCGGATGCTACAGTAAGAATTGGCATGACCGTGCAATCGCTCAGTAACCCAGCATGGGCTGGTTATTGCCAAGCCATTGAGAAAAAAGTCAAAGCCAATGGCGGTCGCATTAACTATGTGGCCTGCGACAGCAATGTCGGTAAGCAAATCACACAGATTGAAAACTTCGTCTCCAGCGGAGTGGATGTCATTATTATTCATCCTGCAGATCCGGAAGGCGTCGAGTTCGCTCTAAAGCAAGCTCGTGAGGCCGGGGTCAAAGTGCTCGCTTGGGATGATAACCTGAAGAACGCTGATGTCGCATGGTTGATTGATAATCATGAATTAGGCTATGCTATCGGCACACACGCGGCTAATTGGATCAACGAAAAGCTCGGCGGCACTACAGAAGTTGCAATTCTTAACTACCCACAATTGCCCATTTTACTGGAACGTGGTAACGGCATCCGCGACGCCATCGTCGAGTTGGCTCCGAAGGCTAAGATCGTCGCAGAGACGAGTGCGATCGACACGAAAGAGGGCATTGAGAAGATGGAAACCATCTTTCAGTCCCACCCGAATGTAGAAGTTGTCTGCTCCATCGGTGGCGGTGGTTCCGTCGGCGCGAACGAGGCTGCAAAGGCTGCCAATAAGGTCACAGACAAATTCGGCATCTTTGCCGCGGATGCAACACAACCTGAATTGTATGCCATGAAGAATAACGAAGGTAATCGTATGACTGTTGCTGTAACAGGCACGAACGAGGCAATCGCTACTGAGATTTGGAATATGGTTGCTCTGCTTCAATCCGGTGAGCCGATTGAGACGAAAGAAATCTACCGTTCATTTATCCCAGTCACAAAAGACAACGTAGATGAGTTCTTAGGCAAATAAGCCTCACTCTTCTCTAAAGCTAGGTTGGCGCATGAGCCAAGAATCTGCGCCAACCTGTATTGTCTCAACCCACCCATCTTCTCTCAGCAACTCAATCAAATGAACATTCTAGAGTTAAAGAACATTACGAAGAAATATCCCGGTGTGATCGCCCTGAATGATGTCAGCATCGAATTCGTCAAAGGGGAAGCGCATGCTCTGGTCGGCGAAAATGGCGCTGGCAAATCGACCTTGATTAAGAGCTGCACCGGTGCGGTCAAACCGAATGCCGGCAGTATCATCATCGAAGGTGAAAGCTTTGCTTCACTCACGCCGCAGTTATCCGAATCACACGGCATCGGCGTCATCTACCAAGAGTTCAATCTGGTCGGTGAACTGTCTGTTGCAGAAAATATCTTTCTCGGTCGAGCGATCCGCAAAGGTCTGGTCATTAATAAAAAGGCCATGGTTCGCGAGTCTGCTGCGATCTTCGAGCAATTTGATATCGATATCGATCCCAACGAGCTTGTTAGCAACTTGACGGTCGGCTACCAGCAACTTGTAGAAATCGCCAAGGCCTTGTCACAAAAGGCTCGGGTGTTGATCATGGACGAGCCTTCTGCGCCGCTCACTTCAGCTGAAGCTGAACGCCTCTATCTAGTGGTCGAAAAACTGAAGGCTTCCGGGGTGACGATTATCTACATCTCACACCGCATGGAGGAAATCTTCCGACTCACCGAGCGCATTACCGTGCTCAGAGATGGTCAGAAGATCGATACCGTAAAAACGAGTGAGACCAATATGGATGAACTTGTGAAACTGATGGTCGGACGTGAATTAAAGGAGACCTACCCGAAACGCAAAGACTGTATCTCCGATGAAGTGTTATTGGATGTTCAGAATCTTTCCGGTAACGGGGTGAACGATATCAGCTTTAATATCAAGAAGGGCGAGGTTTTAGGGTTTGCCGGATTAATCGGATCTGGGCGCACGGAGACTGCAGAACTGTTATTCGGTGCTGCAAAGAAAACCAGTGGCTCTGTTCGACTCAATGGTAGTGAAGTGAACCCGAAGACACCTAGAGACGCGATCGACAGCGGTATCGCTCTGGTTCCAGAAGACCGAAAAGGGAAGGGTGCTTTAATGGATATGACGATTCGTAGTAACACGAGTATGGCTGTGCTGGAGCGCATCTCCAAGTTCTTCATCGTCGACAGTAAAGAAGAACGTCGAATGGCCGAAGAATATAAACAATCCATTCGGATCAAAACCCCCTCGATCGAACAAAACATTAAGAACCTCAGTGGCGGGAATCAGCAAAAGGTGATCATCGCCCGTTGGTTGGCATCCAAGCCCGACCTAGTGATCTTTGATGAACCCACTCGAGGTATCGACGTCGGAGCCAAATCCGAAATTTACACACTCGTCAACTCGCTCGTCGAAGACGGTAAGTCCGTCTTGATGATTTCTTCTGAAATGGAAGAAGTCATGGGCATGTCCGACCGAATCGTCGTCCTGTGCGATGGCAAAATTTCGGGTAGCCTGGATCGAAAGGATTTTACTCAAGAACGCATCATGAATTTTGCATCTCAAAAATAGGAGAATATTAAAATGGGACAGTTAGAAAAATTAAAAAGCACGGCTAAAGCCGTCGATTTCGCAAAGCAGAACGGCATCTACATCGTGTTGTTGGTGCTTGTCGGATTCTTCTCAATCGCTACGGAGAATTTCCTTGTCAGTCATAATTTAATTAACGTTGCACGTCAGGTGTCCATGCTCGGTATCGCCGCGGTCGGTTTCGCATTTGTCCTGCTGCTGGGAGGGATCGACCTCTCTGTGGGATCGGTCATCACTTTGGTCAATGTGGTTTGTGGATGGTTTATGGTGAATGCTGGTATGAATCCCGTGTTGGCTATTTTCATCACTCTCGCGATGGCAACCTTTATTGGGTTCACGAATGGCTGGATCATTGCCAATCTTCAGATGCCACCACTCATTGTGACGTTGGCGATGATGATCATCATCGAAGGTGTGGCATTTATCATTAGCAAGGGCTTGCCGATCTATGGATTCCCAGAGTCCTTCGCCGTGATTGGGCAGGGCTATATCGGCCCGATTCCGGTGCCCGTAGTGATCATGATCGCTGTGCTTGCGCTGGGTGCCTTCATCTTGAACAAGACCTACTTTGGCCGTTATTTCTACGCTGTGGGCGGTAATGAAGAAGCTGCTAAGCTTTCCGGAATTAAGGTCAAGAATGTTAAATACCTGGTGTATTCCTTATCTGGATTCTTCGCAGGTGTCGCTGGCGTTGTGATCCTTTCGAGAACAAACTCAGCAACGGTCACCGCAGGTAAGGGGCTGGAATTTGAAATCCTGACAGCCTGTGTGCTAGGTGGAATTAGCGTAACCGGTGGCTTCGGACGAATCTCAAATATCGTGGCTGGTGTCTTAATTCTAGGCGTCCTTAGCAACGGTATGGTTCTGATGAATGTGACTGAGTTCACACAGATGGTGATCAAAGGCTCCGTGCTGTTAATCGCTGTTGCCTTCGACTGCTTGCAACACCGCAAGACTAGCTAATCCATAAACCAGAGGAGCGTATTATGAATACAATCGCAATTTCCAGGCTCGTTGGCAGTGAGGCCGGAGTCATCGCTCAGCAACTAGCTGAGGCGCTAGACTACGACCTCGTCGACAAATACATTTTGCAAGCGACCTTGCAACAATACGGGATGACCCGCTTCGGCGAGCTCTACACTTCGCCGCCCAATCTATGGGACTTGGCCAACTCTAAGAACCTCGCAATGGTTTCGATGTTGAACGATACCATGCGGGCCTTGGCGCATCGCGGACGCACTGTGATTCTGGCACGTGGTGGCTATGTCACGTTAAACAAATATGCTGATGTGCTCAATGTGCGCCTACATGCACCGCTTGATGTTCGAGTCGACCGTGTGATGGATCGAGAAGGCTTCGTCGATCGTGCCGAGGCGAAGAAACGAATCGCCGCCGACGATAAAGCTCGGATCAAATTTGTGGAGCGATTTTACGGCCGTAAATGGCATGACGAGAGTGATCTCGACCTAGTTTTTAATACCGATGTCATCCCTCAGCAAACCGCCAAATCCTGGATTACTGAGGCGCTTCGTTTACAAGAGGCGAAGGATGTTCGTGCCGGTGCCGAGCTCGCACGGAAAGTGACGGTCGACCCACTTCTATTGGATGCGATTGAGCAGGCATTGGAACGGCGCATCAGTTCATAAGACGTCGCTCAATCAAAGAATACAATCACATCCTTCAGGTTCGGTGTGATCTTATAAACACTAAACTTTTTTATAAAATGACTATTCAATTAAATAGCACAAATATCGGTAAACTGGATACACGGATACAAGTTCCACGCTACGACCGCCAAGCGGTCAGCCAATCCATTATGCACGTAGGGGTGGGCGGCTTTCACCGAGCACACCAAGCAGTCTATACAGACGATTTACTGAATCAAGGTGGAGATCCCTCTTGGGGATATTGTGGGGTCGGCTTACTCAAGCACGACGCTCGCATGCATGAGGTCATGCAAACTCAAGATTGCCTCTACACGGTGGTCGAGCGAAGCTCCCAGGGTAACACTGCCCGCGTGATTGGTTCAATCGGCGATTTTGTGTATGCTCCTGATAATCCGGAGAAAGTAATCGAGCAAATGGCTTCGCCCAATACACGCATTGTATCGATGACGATTACTGAGGGCGGTTACTATTTCGATTCGAATGGTGAATTGGATACGCAGCATGCCGACCTGCAGCGGGATCTTGCGAATCCGCACACACCTTCCTGTTCGTTTGGATACCTGCTTGAGGCGCTCGACCGTAGGCGTCAACGCGGCCTGCAGCCATTCACGATCATGTCCTGTGATAATATTCAAGGCAACGGTTCGGTCGCCAAGAAAATGCTCTCCGCCTATGCCGAGTTGAGAGATCCGACACTTAGAAATTGGATGGATGCGAACTGCCTTTTCCCTAATAGCATGGTGGATCGGATCACTCCAGCGACGACCGATGAATTACGTGCGATCGTCCAAGACGAATTTGGCATCGAAGATGCATGGCCAGTCATGACTGAGCCGTTCAAGCAATGGGTGATTGAAGATCACTTTGTGCAAGGCCGCCCCCAATGGGAGGATGTTGGCGCGCAGATGACCGAAGACGTGCTTCCTTACGAATTGATGAAGTTGCGGCTCCTCAATGGCACTCATCAGGCGCTCTGTTATATTGGGTTATTGCTCGGTAAAGAGCTCGTTCATGAAACGATGGAAGATGCGGACATTCGCACTCTCTGCTGGAAGATGATGGACGATGAGGCAACGCCAACTTTATCGCCCGTTCCCGGTATCGATCTCGCAGATTATAAAAACTCTGTCATCGAACGCTTCGCAAATCCAGCGATTCGGGATCAGCTCTCCCGTATCTCTATTTATGGCTCGGCTGGACTTCCTAGCTTTGTGCTGCCGTCAATTACTGCTCAACTGAAGCGCGGTGGATCCATTAAGATGCTTAGCTTTGTGATCGCATCATGGTTTCGCTTCCTAAACGGGCAGGATGATTCCGGTAAGGCAATGCCGATGCTAGATCCCATGGCTGATGCACTACGTGAACGCGTGAAAGCTGCTGGGACAGATGCACGGCCACTCTTGGCGATGCGCGAAGTCTTTAGTGAAAGCCTCGCGAACGAACCTGTCTTTGTCGAAACGGTATCTACGATACTCAAGAGTTTCTACGAGAAGGGCGCTGAAGTGACTTTGAAGGACTGCATCCGCTAAACCCATAGATTAAAATGACTCAAAAAAATACTACACTCGAAGGCAAAGTTGCAGCTGTGACTGGTGGGGCATCCGGTATTGGGCTCGCAAGCACAACGGGCATGCTTGAGGCAGGCGCTCGTGTTGTGGTGATTGATCGCGACGAAGCTGCGCTCGCAACACTTCACGAGGAGTTCGGTGATCGTGTGATACCTATGGTGCTCGACTTACTAGATCCTGAAAGTTGTGCCACGATGATGCCGCAGATTTTGGAACAGGCTGGCCAACTCGACATCTTCCATGCCAACGCAGGTCTCTACGTCGGCGGTGACCTAGTTGATGGCAGTGCCGAGGCGATCGATCGGATGCTCAACCTGAATGTTAATGTAGTCATGAAAAACGTCCATGCGGTGCTGCCACACATGATCAAGCGTGGGACGGGTGACATCATTGTGACGAGTTCATTGGCCGCTCACTATCCCACACCGTGGGAACCGGTTTACGCTTCCTCGAAGTGGGCGATTAATTGCTTTGTGCAAGTGGTCCGCCGTCAGGTTTTTAAGCATGGCGTTCGCGTGGGATCGATCTCTCCAGGCCCTGTCGTGACTAATCTGGTTTCCGACTGGCCAGAAGAAAAGCTGAAGGAGGCACTTGAAACGGGAAGCTTGATCGACCCACAAGAAATTTCGGATGCCTTGATGTTCATGCTCAGCCGACCGCGTAATGTAACCATTCGTGACCTCGTTCTAATGCCAACAAATTTCGACCTCTAGTCGAGCAGCCACACAAATCACTCCGAGCTGAAGATTACCTTCAGCCTCGTCGAAAAACTAAAACACACAAAGCCCCAGATCCGAGGGCTCTGTGACAGCTCACTCTGTAGCCAATGTTTTAGCAAAAATTAACCTCAATAAAAATACCATAAAAACCTCAAATCATACATACTATGAAAACAAAAACTACGAGTCTCTTACTCACCTCAGCATTCATTGCTTCCTCCTGTCTTACCTTCGCCGAGTCCGATGATTCTGGATCGATTTTTGAACGTGAACGTTTAACAGGTGACTGGGGTGGCGTCCGTCAGGATCTGGAAGAATCCGGAATCACGCCTTTCTTATACTATGATGCCATCGTCGGTGCGAACGTATCGGGTGGTATTCGAAACGACGAAGAGTTTACCGGTCAGGTTTACGCTGGATTAGATTTGGACTTCGAAAAGCTTTTTGGCTGGGAAGCAACGACTATGAAACTATCTGTCGTCGATCGACACGGGGACAGTGTCTCCGATGATGTTGGCGGTATTTACGATCCGATGACTATCTACGGTGGCCCCGACGGTCAGAAGACGATCCTCTATCAAATTGCAATTGATACTTACTTGAACGATCGCCTTTCCTTTAAGTTTGGACGCGACAGTCAGGATTCGGATTTCGCAAATGATGATCTCTATCGCTACTCGTTGAGCACATCGATCAATGGTCCGATCCGTGCGATGATGTTGAATCAACCTCAAATCGTTTCCTTCCCATTAGCGGTATGGCACGCTCGAGTTAAGTATGAGCAGAGTGAAGAGCACACGTTCAAATTCGGTGCCTATCAAAACAGAGAGGACATCTGGGATAATATCCCTGGAACAGACTTTGGTTGGGATAGTGATGATGGGGTGACCTTCATGGCTCAATATGATTGGACGCCCACGATCTATGATCGTCCAGCCCAACTATATGTCGGGGTGGTGCATGCTGAAGTAGACTACACAAAGTTCGACGGTGGTGATGCCAATAACTCCCATCGCATCTATGGTCACTTCGATTTCCAACCGATGGAGAACTTAACACTCTTCGCCTTTGGTGCCTATACCGACCAGGATGATCTTGCGATGACGCCTCTACAAGTGAGTGCAGGTGCTAACTATAAGGGATTGATTCCCGGCCGTGAAGATGATCGCACTATGGCCTTTGTCACTTATGGTGAGCTTAGCGACGATTATGGTGATTCCATTGGCGAAGACCTCGATTACGAAATGGTTTACGAACTAGGCCACCGCATACAGTTGGCTCCAGCATTCTATATCCAACCCGCTGTGCAATACATCCAGAATCCAGGCGGCACTGGTGACATCGACGATGCGGTTGTTCTTGGAGCGTGGATTGGAATGGCTTTCTAAATCTGAGACAGTAACAGCCGTATCATTTTGCGGTCGGGGAGGCACGAATAGCAGCCCCGACCGCATTTTTTGTAATAAGGGATGAGCGCTATATTATCCGTGACGACTCGAATGGTAATTTGATTCGTAGCTTCGAAACTCTGTTTTGGGGTCTTCCCCGCCTTAGGTGAATTTATAGACGATACGCTGCCAGAAGTTGGCGATGGCAGAGGTGCCCCATAGGCGGTCGTGGTAGTTTTTGCGCACTAAATACATATTGTCGTCGAAGTCCCAAAACATGACGGTTTTGCCTTGGGGCTTGAGCTTTAGTAAGCGCTCGATGTTTCGTAGATTCGAGACGTGGAGCATTAAATAATCCGCTTGTGACTCGTTGAAATTTTTATACAGACGCTCCGTTAATACATCGAAGTGCAGATAGGTGGAGGAGGTGATCCAATAGATTTGTCCTGTTTGAATCGAAGGGTGTTTTTCTTTGATGGTGCGGATGACGGCACTGGAGATCGAGCTGATCATGATGTCGTTTTCACGTCCACGGTATCGAACGTCAGCGATGATGGCCTCTGCCAAACGACAGTCCTCCTTGTCGTCTCCTTGTGACTTGATCTCGATGTTCACCTTTTTGTCGATTGAATCCATGACATCTTCATAGCGCGCGATTTGACCGTCGGTGGCTTTAAGGAGTTCGGAGTAGCTAGAGTTGCCGATGGCTGCGAGCTTGCCGAAGAGGCGCAGTAGACGCTTGTCGTGAAAGACTACGATTTGCCCGTCGTTGGTGTATTGGACATCGAATTCGACAAACGCATAGCGGGGTTCTTTAGCTGCGGCCATCAGGGCGGGATGGCTGTTTTCCAAGTAGTCGACAGAGGCACCGCGGTGGGCTCCGAGGGTGCATGGATAGGAAGGAATACTGTCTTCGGATTTTCCGATTTGAGCCTTCATGACATCGCTCAAGCTGGAGGTGTGTTGCAGGAAGTCGCACCCTGTTAGTAGGCATAGGAGTAGACCGCAGTAGGTAAAAGCTAGTGGCTTGAGCATCTTGTTCGATATGTGCTGTCGTCTTATCTCCATGTGATCAATTGACGCCCAGATGAATGGTTCGGCTTTCAAAATCGGCACGAAAGCCATCTGGGGACAGGGGTTCAAGGTTTCTTTTTCGGTGCGAACCCTTATTGTGCCTAGCAGTTGACGCCTTTGCGGCATGGCCTAGAGTCCCTTAAAACCTGATTGTCCATCACTCATTACTAATGAAATTATTTTTTTGCTGTCGCACTATTTTGCCGGCGATTGCCCATGCCTCATTGGCTGTCGCTTTGCAGGGTGATCCGAATGCGCAGATGTCGGCATAAGAGATGGATCCGCTGACACAAGCTAGTTTGGGTGCCGCAGTGGCTATTGCTTGCTGCCCACGGGATCAGACGCGCTGGGCTGCGTTCATTGGTGCGGTGGCAGGTGCGGCGCCAGACTTAGATGTGTTGATTCGTTCGGCCTCGGATCCGTTGTTGAGTTTACAATATCATCGCCATTTTACCCATGCGCTGATCAGTGCGCCTTTGATTGGGCTCTGTGTCGCGGGGTTATTTAAGCTGCTGTTTTATCGCGCGAAGGTGACGTTTCGAGAGTGGGCGCTCTATGCGATCTTGGGAGCGCTGACGCATGGTTTATTGGATGCGTGCACGAGTTATGGCACCTTGTTGTATTGGCCGTTCAACTACCACCGTGAGTCGTGGGATCTGATATCAGTAATCGATCCATTGTTTACCTTGCCGTTGGCATTTTTAACTTTGTTTGCGTTCGCTTGGAGGCGTCCGCGTTTTGCGCAGGTGGCTTTGGTGCTCTGTGCATTGTATTTCGGGTTCTGTGGGGTTCAGCGCTCAAAGGCCACGCAGATGGCACAGCAGTTGGCCGAAGCGCGGGGGCATGTTCCGCAGCGATACTCGATCAGGCCATCGTTTGGCAATGTGCTGCTTTGGCGACTGATCTATGAGTTTGAGGGGCGCTATTATGTGGATGCCGTGTCGATCCTGCCAGGTGCTGCGCCGCGCTTCTATGAGGGGACGTCTGTCGAACACTTTACGGTTGCCGATGCGGCGGCAACCGTGGCGCCAGAGTCTGTGCTTGGGCGTGATATAGAGCGCTTCCGATTTTTCTCACAGGGATTTCTGTATCAGCATCCGACTGAGCCTGACGTGGTCGGTGATGTTCGCTATGCGATGTGGCCGGACTCGGTGGTGCCACTCTGGGGGATACGTATCGATCCCGCAAAGGCGGATGCGCATACCGAGATGGTGCACTATCGCGACCCTTCGAAGCCTTCGCGAGATCGCTTATGGGAGATGATTTGTGGGCGCGATGTGCCTGCGCAAGAATAGTGGGGTGAGCCTGCTTTTAACCGCGGGCTTTACTTGTAGGCACTGAGTCAGGTTTATGCTTTGCGGCTGTGTTTTTAACCGCGGATTGCGCGGAATATTGGGATGCTACTGATCCGTGTTATCCGCGAAATCCGCGGTCAAATATTCAGGTGTTGTGCATCGTTTGTGGTGCGTTTTGAATAGGGTTCTTTACTTGTAGGCACTGAGTCAGGTTTATGCTTTGCGGCTGTGTTTTTAACCGCGGATTGCGCGGATCTTTAAGATACTTCTGATCCGTGTTATCCGCGAAATCCGCGGTTAAATGTTCACTCTTCCTTGTGCTCGTTTGCGATGCGCTTCCAAGTGAGCGTCGATTTTTTGAAATTGAGCAGAAGTGCTACCTGTAAGCCAGTGATGTTTAAATACCCGAGCATCTGAGCGATGTGTGTATCGTTGAAAGCGGATGCAATTTTAGGATCCGAAATGACTTTATTGTCAACAATCAGGTCTGGTATTAGTGTGCCGATGAGTTGGTGGTGATAGTAGACGGAGAATTCTTTTTGTTGCTCAACTGTATGGCCACGTGCCTGCAACTCGATGACTAGGGCATTCTCATATAGCTTTTCATCAAGGCCTGGCTTGAGGTCGTTCAGGACTGTCATCGCTGCGCCGATGATGTCTTTTGTGATTTCCTCGTGCAGCATCTTGATGGGGAGTTAATGTATATTTTTAACCGCGGATTGAGCGGATTATTAGGATGCTTTTGATCCGTGGTTCAATGACACTAGGCCTTGCGGCGTGCTTGGACGGCTTGTGCTAAATCGGCGAGGATCGCTTCGGTCGCTGGCATGTCGATGCATTCGTCGGTGATGCTTTGCCCGTAAACATTGTCGCCATTGACGTCGTAGTTTTGACGGCCTGCGACGAGATGACTTTCGAGCATGACGCCGGCGATGCCTTGTTGGCCTGCGGCGATTTGCGTAGCGAGGTCTTTAGCGACTGCGGTTTGGCGGGTGTAGTCCTTGTTGCTGTTGCCGTGGCTGCAATCGACGATGAGCTTTTGCGGTAGATCGACGGCTGCCAGCTTTTCTAAAATCGGCTCGATCTCCTTCGCTTCGTAATTTGGGCCAGTGCGGTTGCCTCCGCGGAGAATCAAGTGAGCGGAGGGGTTGCCTGTCGTTTGGAAAATTGCAGTCACACCTTGCTTGGTGACCGAAGGGAACCAGTGCGGTTGACCTGCGGAGCGGACGGCGTCGATTGCGATTTGCACGTTGCCGCTGGTGCCGTTTTTGAAGCCGATCGGCATGGAAAGGCCGGATGCGAGTTCGCGGTGCACCTGACTCTCTGTTGTGCGTGCGCCGATCGCCGACCATGCGATGGCGTCGGCAATGAATTGCGGAATGATGGTATCGAGGAATTCGGCGCCAGTGGGGAGGCCGAGTTCGCAGATGTCGACGAGGAGCTTGCGGCCGATGCGTAGGCCGGAGTTGATTTCGAAACTGCCGTCCAAATTGGGGTCGTTGATCAAGCCCTTCCAGCCGACGACGGTGCGCGGCTTCTCGAAATAGACGCGCATGATAATCTGCAGGTCGGCTTTGTATTTCTCCGCGAGTGGAAGCAGTTGTTGCGCGTAGTCCATCGCAGCCTTGGGATCGTGAATCGAGCAAGGCCCGACAACAACGATCAGGCGATCGTCTGAGCCATTGAGAATCGCTTCGCTCTCGGTCCGTCCGTTTTCTACTACGGCGGTGGCTTTATCGGAGAGGGGGATCTCTTCAATGAGAATCGATGGTGGTAGGAGTGGGCGGTTGCCGGCTATGCGGCGATTGTCGTGTGCAGTGGACATCTTTGAGAATTAGGAATTAAAAATTAGGAATTAAGAATAGCGGAGTGGTATTACATACCTGGAAGCCCGGGCATGCCACCGCTTTCGCTCATTTGAGATTTCATGGCTTTCATCATCTTACGGCCTTTGCCGCCGTTCATCATTTTCATCATTTTCTGCATCTGCCCGAATTGTTTGAGTAGTGCATTGACGTCGCGCACTTGCACGCCAGAGCCATCGGCGATGCGTTTGAGGCGATTACCGCGAAGAATACGTGGGTTGCGGCGTTCCTTTAAAGTCATGGAAAGGATGATCGCTTCGGTGCGCGCCATTTTCTTCTCTTCTTCGTCGCCGACCTGTATGCCGCTGGCACCGGGGAGCATGCTGACGATGGAACCGAGTGAGCCCATCTTTTTAACCTGTTGCATTTGGGAGAGGAAGTCTTCCAGGTTGAAGTCGGCCTTACGCATTTTCTCTGCGAGACGTTCGGCTTCTTTCTCGTCGATGTTTTCCTGTGCGCGCTCAACGAGGGAGACGACGTCACCCATGCCGAGGATACGAGAGGCGAGACGATCGGGGTGAAAGACTTCGAATTCGTCCGGCTTTTCGCCCAGACCCATGAATTTGATGGGCACCTCGGTGATCGACTTCATCGAGAGAGCAGCACCACCACGGGCGTCACCATCGAGCTTCGTCAGGATAATACCAGTGCAGCCGACGGCTTCGTGGAAATGTTTGGCGACGTTGACGGCTTCTTGACCGAGTGCTGAGTCCGCTACGAGCAGGATTTCGTCGGGCTGAACGGCGTTTTTAAGGTCTTTGATCTCCTCGATTAGATCGGTGTCGATCTGGAGGCGGCCTGCAGTATCGAAAATAATGAGATTGGCGTCGGCTGATTTAGCGGCTTCGAGGCCACGTTTGCCGATGTTGACGACGTTTTTCTCTTCGCGGTCGCCGTAGAAAGTGCAGCCTTCGTTCTTGGCGAGCATTTCGAGTTGATCGATCGCAGCGGGGCGATAGACGTCGCAGGCCACCAGGGCGGGGCGGTATTCGCGCTTTTTCGCAAGGTAGCGAGCGAGCTTGCCACTACTGGTGGTCTTACCAGAACCATGGAGGCCGACCATCATGATGCGCAGGGGCTTCTTGTCTTCAAGGTCGGTGGCACCTTCGCCGAGGAGCTTTACGAGCTCGTCGTGAATGATTTTGATGACTTGCTGTCCGGGGGTGACGGATTTGAGCACCTTTTGGCCGACGCATTGCGCCTGCACATTGGCGACGAACTCGCGGGCCACTTTAAAGTGAACGTCGGCAGAGAGTAGGGCTTTGCGCACTTCCTTAAGTGCTTCGGCCATGTTTTCTTCGGTGAGTTTACCTACACCGCGCAAGTTGCGTAGAGCAGATCCCAGTTTGTCTGTAAGGTTTTCGAGCATTTTCGTCTAAATTTAAGGTCGCGACGGTAGGGGGCGATTGCGCAGAGGCAACGGGAAATTTTGAGAGATACGTGTGTGCGTGGGCGTTGTTTGACGAGATGACTCGCAGTATTAGCAGGTGAGCAGGTCGTAGCGGATTAAATCTACCTCGAAACGGATGCTTTACATGACGCTTCGATTTCGTAGTTTACTCCGTTTTGGCCAATCCGAGCCTTTCGGGAATAAAGGCCATATGACCTTATTTTTTTTATGAAGCAACGCACCATTCTTAGGGAAGTTTCAATTAGTGGGAAATCTTTGCACACAGGCGAAGAGGTTCACCTTACACTCAAGCCAGCACCGGAAAATCACGGTATTGTCTTTCAGCGCTTAGACCTGTTTGGCAAGCCGGAGCTGAAGCCGCTGGTTGACTATGTGACGGATCTTGTGCGCAGCACGACGATTGCAGATGGTCATGCGAAGGTAAATACCGTGGAGCACGTGCTGAGTGCATTGAACGGTTGTGGCGTAGATAATGTTCTCGTTGAGATGGATGCGAGTGAGCCGCCTATTTTGGATGGGTCTGCCAAGCATTTCGTGAATTTGATCCAGCAGGCTGAGCCCGTGGAGCAAGACGCTGAGCGTGAATATTTCGTGCTTGAAGAACCGATTTCGGTGACTCGTGGGGCGAGTTCGATCATTGCGCTGCCGTATGATGGCTTCCGGATTACTTGCACATCGACGGACGATCGTGGCATTCATACACAGCATTTGAGCCTCGATATTGACCCAGAGACGTATGTTGCACAGGTCGCGCCCGCTCGCACATTTACGATTTACGAAGACATCGAAGAGTTGCTGAAACTTGGTAAGATCAAGGGCGGTAGTCTCGATAGTGCGATTGTAATCAAGGGCGATAAGATTCTATCCAAGGAGCCCTTGCGCTTTAAGGAAGAATTCGTCCGCCACAAAATTCTCGATATCGTGGGTGACATCGTGCTGGTCGGTATGCCAATTAAGGCACACTTTATCGCAGTCCGCCCTGGGCATGCGTTGAATGCAGAACTTTCGAAAGTGCTGCGTGCGAAGTTGTTGGAGAAAATTAAGGGGGCTAAAAAGGCGTCCGCGAAGAAGGCGCCTGTTCAGGAAGCACCCGAGAAGGTGATGGATATTCGTCGTGTGATGGACTTGCTGCCACACCGCTATCCGTTCGTCATGATTGACCGTGTCACGGATGTGCCGAATGATGACGAGCTAGTCGCTCTTAAGAATGTCACGATCAATGAGCCGTATTTTCAAGGTCACTACCCAGGCCGTCCTGTAATGCCGGGTGTGTTGCAGATCGAAGCAATGGCGCAGGCCGCAGGCTTGTTGCTGCTACGTCGCTTGCCCGTGGAGGAGAACAAGATCGCGTTCTTTATGAGCGTCGATAAGGTTAAATTCCGTCAGGCAGTTGAGCCGGGTGACTCTGTTGAGATTCGAGTGAAGATCATCAAGGTTCGTGGTAATAAGATCGCGACAGCGACGGGCGTTTGCTCTGTCGGTGGTAAGACTGTTTCTAGCGCCGAACTGATGTTCATGCTGGCAGACGCTTCTGAGTAATCACAAATCGAGATATTATTTGATGGCTACTGAAGTTCATCCTACCGCAATCATTGAGCCAGGTGCCGAACTTGACGAGTCTGTCAGTGTTGGTGCGTATGCGTATATTGGTGCTCAAGTGAAAATCGCCAAAGGCACGGTGGTCATGCACCACGCGACAGTCGATGGTGCGACGACTCTGGGCGAGGGCAACGAGGTGCATCCGTATGCTTATGTCGGCGGTAAGACACACGATTTGAAATATATGGGTGGTGTGCATCGTTTGCAGATCGGTGACCGCAATGTGTTCCGTGAGTTTACAACGGTGCACTGCGCGACGTCTGCTGAGCAGCTTACGATTGTCGGTAACGATAACAATATACTTTCCTACAGCCATATCGCGCACGAGTGCGTGGTGGGTGATCATTTAGTGATGAGTAGTCACGCTGCGCTGGGTGGGCACGTCATCGTCGATGACTACGCCAATATTGGCTGGGGTGCCGGAGTGCACCAGTTTTGCCGTATCGGCACCCGAGCGATGGTCGGTGCGACTTCTAAAGTCGTGCAAGACGTGCCGCCGTATGTGATCAGTGACGGTAACCCAGCAGTGGCTCGCACTATTAATAAAGTGGGGCTCGAACGCGCAGGCTACAGCAAGGAGGAAATTTCGTTGGCGCGCCGTGTGTTTAAGGCGTTTTTCAAAGACGGCCTGAATCGTAGCCAAGCAGTTGAGTGGTTGACGAAAAATGAGGATATCGAGCACCGGGTGGTGAAGACGTTCCTTGATTTCACTGCTGATAGTCAACGTGGTTTAGGGTGAGGCACGTCTCGTCGTTTGATTTTTTATTAAATTAACGGCCGATTCATGTTCAGTATGTATCGTCGGCGTTGGATTTACCTTTACTGTCGCTGCCTAGGAATCTGAGCATCATCGGATGCTCTAAGCATAGCCTTATGTTTCTATCAGCCAGTGCAGAAGCAGTGGAGTAACGCTCAACGCGGATCATCCTTAAAAGAGTAGTTAGAAGTTAGAAGACAGTAGTTAGAAGCTGAATATCAGTGTTTTATGAAGAATCTTCGATTCGCCAAATGGCTTCGCCCTTCGGTTGCGCCCAAGGGCATAATAAGTGTCGCTGCGCTCGGTAGGCGGTGATAAATGCTCTCGTAAGCGTTTCATTACCAAGGACTAACTTGCTACGCCATCTACGGCAGACCTCCGTCTGACTCCTAACTTCTGACTCCTAACTTCTGACTCCTAAATCTAGGATCATTGTTCGCGGTGTTCGGGCGAATGAGGAGGCCTATTTGACGGTTTTGCATGTGAGCATCGTCTCAATCGAGGTGCTAAAAGAAGTGGTTTAGCTTTAGGCGAGGGCAGTGGAGGGATCGGGCTGATTTACGTTAGTTGCTGGTTGTAAATACTTTGTAACGGTCTTGTTAAAGTTCTGTGCTGGCAAAATGTAGCCTTGCAAGAGTGTTAGAATTCGAAAGCTTCTGCTCCCCTTTCATTATTATGCAAATTCTACGAATATTTCCCGCACTTTCTACGCTGCTACGCGTAACGCTGTTGCTGTGTGCGTTTGCGGCCGGTTCAGCTACTTCGCTTAGTGCAAAAGTGGGTAGTTATGACCGGCAGATCATTGCTGCGGTGTTGGTGCTTGAAGCGGCCAACCAAGGTGAGCGCGGAATGGCTGCAGTATTGCATGTTATCAACAATCGCGCGAAGGGTGATCCGAGTCGTGCGGTCGGGCAGGTGGCTCGACGCAAAGCATTTTCCTGTATCAATAGTATTACCTCGCAGGAGCATCCTGATTATGGCCCTGCGATCGCGCGTGCGATGAAAGACCGCACATGGCCGCAAGCTTTAGCCATGGTGGACGCGTATTGCGCGGGTCGTCTCGGCAATGACAATACCGGTGGTGCGACACATTATTGCATCCATCCGCCTCAGAGTTGGCGCGAGCAAATGGTATTTACCAAGCGTATCGGGATGCACGCGTTCTTCCGAGAAGTATAGGTTACTTTGACACCGTTTTGAGGCTGTCCTTCGGTGGAGTGGTGCTTGGCTGTATAGCGGTGGGCTCGCTGTAGTATACGCGTTTGTAGACCGTCTTAATAATGCTGAAATGAACTTAGCATGATCGCTCTGACTTGTTTGGTTCGGTATTTATTTTTGACCGCTTAATGGCGCTTAACGATCACTCTGTGTCCTTAACGACTCAGATGTATACAAAATCATGATCGTTTATCCTAAAAAGAGTAGTTAGAAGTTGGAAGGTAGGAGTTAGAAGCTGAGCATCAGTGCTTTATAGCCCCTTAAGCGCTCGCCAATTCGGCGGCGTCAGACTCGGCCGTAAGCACGTCATTACCAAAGACTAACTTGCTACGCCATCTACGGCAGACCTCCGTCTGACTCCTAACTTCTAACTCCTGAATATAGGTTTATGTGTTATAAAAAAATAGGTTCATCGTCGATTTGATTGGGGAGGATTGATGATTATTACGCTGAGGCTTGTCTTATTTTAACTTGTGGTTCGTGCTTCTGCTGCTTTCCGGAGCGCATACCCTCGGTAGCGCAAAACAAGCTCTCTTCCACCTTCGCCGTCGGCTTCCAGCGTCGCCTAAAGGTTCTGACGGAAGCCGACGGCGGACAGGTTGAGAAGCCCGTTCTACAATTTAATAGGGCTTCGTTTCATACTCACGCGCATCATGATTTGTGAAAAACGCATTCATGCTACTTCGCTATCTTACTGTAGGGGCTTTGCTTGGCCCAGACCATGAGCTCTGTCGAATTGGCGAAGCCCGCGCAAAGGCGACACGCATAGGAAGTGGTAAAACTTTAGCTGCCTTCGCGGGATCCGCCCTTCGACTAGCTCTGGGCCTTGAGCCTGTCGAAACGGCAAGCAGCATCGCTGCGCCAGATGCTTCGATTGCACAAATCACAATACTTGATGCGCGTGAGTATATCTCAGAAATTCACTACCAAGCGGATGCTTCCATAGAAAGTGACGGTGAACCAAAAATTAGACTTAGCGTAAGCCAGACTTTGGACACGTGTCTTTTGCTGTATCATTTTGCATGACATTCACCATCGTTATTCAGTTTTAGTGCGAGATTTTGGTATTAGGGAAGGCAGGGCGCGTGTGGGCACAAAAAAGCTTCGTCCCGCTGAGCGAGACGAAGCTAATGAAAGTGTATTGCTTGGTGGCCTATTGCGCGTCGAGCACTTCGGCTGCGTCTGTTTCGCTGACACCCTTGGCGACTAGCTCACTAACCAATGCGTTGGAGCTGACGTAGGAGGCGTAGCGCTGAAGAAAGCTCTTCGCCTGTGTGAGGTCTTCGTCGTCCGACGCGATCTCTGGCACGATCTTTTCTTCGACATAGACGAAGGTTCCGGTTGGGCCGCTGGTGAGCATCGGAGAGATTTCTCCGGCTTCCATGCTTTGTGCTTTTTGCAGTGCGCTTGGATTGAAGGTGCGTGGTGCTTCGCCGACCTTGAAGGCTTCGTTTGCTTGAGCCTTAAGGCCCAGTGCTTCAGCGGCTTCGACAAAGCTGGTGCCTTCGGCGACCTTGGCTTTGAGCTCAGTTTCGAGGCGTTCACCGTTCTCGTTGAAGAGACGGCGCTTCTCTTCTGCTTTGTAGTCGGCTGTGACAACGGCAACGACTGTTTCGTATGCAGGGATTTCAGGGGCGATACGGCCATTGAGGAATAGCACTCCATAGCCATTGTCGAGTTCGTAGGCATCTGAGAAGTAGCGGTTCTTGGAGAGTGCGAACGCGGACTCAAGCATATCTTGTGGGAGTGCGCGACGTGCGGCACCTTCTGCGGTGTAAGGTGCAATTTCGGCTAGAGAGAGGCTAGACTCATTGAGCAACTTGTTGAATGCCGCGGAGTCTTGCTCGATGTTGTCGCGGTAGAGTGTGTAGGCAAAGGCTTGAGCCGCTTCATTGGCAATGCGCAT
The DNA here is from genome assembly GCF_902728235.1 of Lentimonas sp. CC4. Classification (NCBI taxonomy): domain Bacteria; kingdom Pseudomonadati; phylum Verrucomicrobiota; genus Lentimonas; species Lentimonas sp. CC4. Next base: position 3,409,222 of record NZ_CACVBO010000001.1, on the reverse strand, counting down.
CGCAGCTTCGGCGGCGAGATCGGAGACTACGGCCTCGCGAACATTTTCAAAGGTGACGAGTGGCTTTTCTGTGTCGGCGTCAACTTTGGGCTGAGTGGCTTCGTATTCTGCGACGAAGCGTGCACGGTTCGCTATGAAGTGCTCGCGCAGGGCAGACTCTTCGGCCTCGACGACTTGATCGAGATACTTTGATGCAGGGAAGGTGACATAGCTCGCTTGGATACGTTCTGGGATCTCGTAGCGACTGGTGTTTGCTGTGTAGTATGCAGTCAGTGCTTCTTCGGTGGGTGCGACTTCGGGTGTAAAGTCTGCATAGCTGATTTCGGCTGTCGCTAGTTTAAGCGTGGTTTCGTTGCGCTGTGTTTGTGCGAGCGCTTCGGAAGGAAGTAAGTAACCTGGGCCGGCGAGGGATTTGCCGATTTGATCGATACGGTAGTCTTCTTCGAGGACGACGACGAAGAGACCTTGCGGCATGCGTGGGTTGGACTCGATGTTGTCAACGAAGCTGGTGTAGGCATCGCGGCTGAATTGACCGTCGGGGCCGCGGAAAGCGGCTTTAGTTCTGATGTAGCTTTCGAGCGCCTTTTGGCTCGGTGCTGGCACGCCGATTTCTTCGGCTAAGTGCAGAAGAGCGATGCGGCTGGTGACTTGCGATTGGAATTGCTGCTCGTTCTGAATCGGACGACCAGTGTTGAGGATCGCACTCAGGGAGACTTTCTCGCTGATGATGCCCATTTCGCGTGGCGAATTGAGGTCGTAGCCATAGAAGTTTTGCTCCTGGTAGGCGCTTTGGTCTGTTGTGCAACCAGGCGTATTACCAATCGTGAAAACGAATGCGACGATAATGACCGTCAGAAGAGTGAGGAATATCCAGCGACCGTGGCGGATGAGATGGTTTTGAATCCAAGAAATCATGACAAAAGGTAATAAGAAAGCGGCGAGGTTAGGTGCAGGTTATGCCCTGTCAATCCCTTGCTTTCTGTATGGTAAAGGAATTGTAGCGTGTGTGGTGTTTACGATTAACCTTGAATGAGGTTACTGATCGTGAGTTGGGCTTTAGGGCAGTCTTTTAGGCTTATAATTTCTTCTAAATAGATGCTCACCTCGGGAGTGTGCTGTGCGACTAGGTCAGCACCGTCGTTGTTGCCATAGGATTGAAATGCCTGCTTGAATCTACCCAGCGTAATGGACTCCAGAGGGTGCCCTGGCTGGTAGGCGTGATCACGCTCGTCTTCAATTGATTTGATGGCGACGGGCGTCAGGTAGCCGAGGTCACAGAGCCGAGTGATGCTGGAATTTAATATGTGGCTGGGCACGCGGAGTTTTTGATGTAGTTCACTGGCTCGGGAGGGGGCCTCACCTGCTTGAAATCGCTTGGCGACCAAGATCAAGACGGCAAGTGAGATGACCTCTTGCGTTTGTTCGCTGGTTTTCTGCCATGCATTCTCATTGGTTAAAAAGTCAGCATTTTGCACTGCGTAGGTCACTTGTCCTCCGAACAAAATGAGCAGCCAAAAAACGTAGAGTCCGAGCATGAGAACGACTATGATGCCGACCGAACCGTAAAGGCTGCGCGTGTTCACGACTTGCTGCACATAGAGAAATGAAAGCATGTTATAGAGCTGTAACAGTGCGACAACCAGCGTGGCTCCCATAAATGCTGGTTTCCAGTTGACGCTGGTATTTGGAATAAAGCGGAAGAAGAGCGTCAACAGCAGCACGATGATCACGAAGACGATGATGGGCGTGGAGAGGCGAAAGATGAATTTGAATTCTTCTCCGAATGGCAGGTAGTCAAATAGAACTTCGATTCGACTAAAAGATACTAATGTCAACGAGGCCGCTCCCATGACTGCTCCGAGGCTGATAAACGTCCAGTAGACGACGATGCGTTCTCCGAGTTTACGCCCTTTATCAACGCCCCATAGTGAATTGAAAGAGCCTTCGATCGAGGAGAGCACTTTTATGCCGATGACGAAGAGCATCAGGGAGCCGACGACGCCCACTTTTCCGGACTGTGCTGCCGTCATGAAGTTGTTAATCATTTCGGTGATTTCAGGTGCCAGTCCAGCGTCGACATCGTCCGAGTTATCTGTGTCAAGCGATAGTTGTGGTGCTGCGTAGGAGATTGCCGTTTCAATCCAAGCAACAGCCCTATTCTCGGCCGGTTGCCCGGAGCTGCTTACATCCGCTGGAGTTTGATCCATGACGAAGCTGGAAATCATGATACCTAGGGCGATGAGGGGGCCGATTCCAATCAACGAGTAAAAGGTGAGGGCTGCAGATTGCACTGGCAGCTTATTGCGGCGAAGCCCTTGAAGTGTTAGCGTTAAGATACGCAGTAATAGATAGATGCGTGCGCGTGCACTTCTACGACCAAGGTGTTCGAGCTCCCATATGTCTTTATCAAGTAGGTTACGCGAGCGTGCTAATTGCTTTTGCGCGCGCACTAACCAATTTGGCTTTGTGTGCTTAGTTGCCGAATTTGTTTGGCTATTCAAAATGTTACGCGAGCGAATGTTATTCGGTCGGGATTAGATTGAAATACACGCTGTCGAAGAACCCTGCGAAGTGTCCGATGATCGATAGATAGGCAAGTGCTGCATTCCCACCGATTCCTAGTATACTTACAATGATCATGGTCGAGTAACGCTGCGCGATTGTTGCGTAGAAAATACCAACTCCAGCCGCTCCGGCTGCGAGCATTATTATAGGATCGCCGATCGACCAGCCTACATAGACTCCAAAGCCTAGCGTGAGCATGGCTCGTGCTCGTAGGAGTGGGTAGATCTCCGTGACGGCGAGAAAGAGAAATGCTGCCATTATAAAGTCAAAGAGCCCGATGGCAATGAACGGGTAGTTGAAGATCGAGCCTGCGCGTTCTTCTGAGATCGCTGCGTTTATCACTGCGAAGTGTGGTGATAGCAGTGCGATGGCCGAGAGTAGCAACATGATGCCGATGCTGGTGGTCGACAATGCGGCCGCCTTATGCAGGCTCTCTTCCTTCTTCTTTAAGTGACGTGTCTCATCTGTATCGCGTTCGGCGGCGGCTAGCATGTCGGTGACATTTAGGCCTTCTTTTTCCTGCGACTCATCATTTTCTTGAGTTTCAGGTTTCTTGGTTTCACTGACTTTCAGTGACAGCTTTTCGCGGTCAGGAAAGACATCCGCTTTGAGTTGTTCATTCAAGGCGATGGGAATCCACTCTTCTTTGGTTTCGTCGTAGTGAAGGGTGTTTACTGTGATTTGGCCTGCTTCTGCTAGGGTCAAAAGTTGTGAAGCGTCAAAAGGGCCCCGGGATTCTTCGCGGTCGGGTGTGCGGATGTAGTAGTCAGCCATAATCTGTGGAGGGTGATCCTGTGTTGCTAGTGTTGTTCAGCAATTAGAGTTACGTATAAAATTGTCATTCAAACGACTAGCCAGCAAGCGAAATTCAATGAATCCATGCGTGGCCTGCTGGCAACGCCGCAGATGTAAAAAAGGCAGCCGTAATTCAGCTGCCTTTGGGGGTGTTACCTGCTTGAGTCAGTGATGTCAGTTTTGTGTATTCTTTGAACTTCGTGCGTTCTTGATTTCATCCTGCCCACGGATCACACGGGATTTACCACCAAAGAAGCGCACATATCGCTTCAGGTTCTTTTCGCGTTCTTCCGAGTATGATTCATCGCCTGCTAGGAATAGGACGACATTGATCGATGGGGGCTGAGCTCCTTCATCTTCGTAGAGTGCTTTGATGACCTCTTTAAAATACCGTTCGATGTGATTTACCTCAATGTAATAACGTGGTCCACGGCCTGGGTGCGGGTTTTTCCATTTCAGGCCTAGCGCGCCCGCTGCATTGTTTGCGATGACTTTAGGTGGAAGCCCTTTTTTTGCGCGTGCCGCGTTGACGCGTTTCATTTCCGCAGCCACTCGCTTTTTCATCTCGGCTTGTTCTGCTTTGTGGGCTGCCAGCTTCTTTTGATAGTCAGGTTTTGAGGTGACGCGTTGCCATTCTGCTTTCTCACGCTCGTTCGCTGGTCTAATGATGCGCTGGAAGCCTTGATGTGATCCCGTAATCACAAATACCGCATCGATTGACTGCTCTAGGAATACTTGCGTCAGATATGTTAGTTCGTTGCCGCTGGCATATTGAGCGCCAGTCATTGCTGCTTTCACTTCACTTTCGCCAATATCCTGTAGCTTGGGCTTTGTTGTGTCTTTTAGCTTTAGATCCTTATAGTCGGCATTGATGGGTGCTGCCCATTTTGCCAGTTCTGCCTTGATCTCGGTGCCCGCGGGGACCGTATTAGGTCTAAAGAATTTTAGCCGTCCATAGTCGTAGAAAGCGACGTTAAAGAGAGTGCCAGCAGAGAGGTTGCCGACCATGTCAACAATCTCGTCTTTAATGACATTATAACTATTCATGCCGCCTTTTTTGTCTTCGAGCATTCGCTTATTCGCATCGATTACGAATAGCACGCGCTCCGCTCGGGACTTCAATCCAAAGACGCTAATGTCAGACATTCCCATTCCAATGTTGCCGCGAGTGCCGCCGATCAGTTGTCCGCCGCCGATGCCACCGAGACCAGCACTGACGGTAAAACTCTGGTCCATGTCGGGCAAATTGACGTCAACATTGGCGACTGCAATGTTAGCCACCGGGCGCATGGTGAGCCTCTGTGAGGGCTGCTGCTTGGGTTGTTGTGGCTTGATCTGAACCTTTACCGGTGGCGGTGGTTCTTCTTCGACCACTGCAGGTGGTTCTTCAAATTGCGTCTCTTCTTGGATGACGATATTTGCAACAGTGATAATGCCAGCGATAAAGCCGGCAATAACATGAATGCCCACGCTGATGATGATGACTTTCATCAACAGCGGATTCATCTTTTTTTTATTAGTGGGGGGGAGCATGTCCTACAGAAAATAAATTGAGAAAGTTGGGATGTGGAGAAAAACGAGCCCGACTACAATAGTCGGGCTCGTGGTATTTGAATTTAGCGACAGGCCGCGCTACAAGGCATACGAAGCAAAGGAGACTTTACTGATGGCAGCTTTGGAGCAGGCGTTGAGCACGTCGATCGAACGTTTGTGAGGAGAGTCGGGGTCTGCTTGAATCTTCACCACTGTATCGTCGCCGAGTCTGTCCGAAGACATGCGCAGTCGAGTCAGTGTAGTGGAGAGACGAGCCATCACTCGGTCGTCAGAAGAGTCCATCGGTGCACCGTTGAGCAATACGAGTCCATTTGGAAAAATCTCGATGATATGCTCACTGGGTAACTTTAGGTTCTCAGCTGGTGGGGTGGCGCTAGGGAGTTTGATTCCAATATCAGCCTCTTGTTGGAGCGGCAGAAACATGAAATAAATCAGTAGCAGGAACACCACGTCGATCATCGGTGTGATGTCGACTTTATCCTCGGATTCTAAAACTTTATTAACAGCAGCCACAGTTTAATCCTTGTTTGAGGCGAATATGAGGTCAAAGACGCCTGCTTCTGCGCAGGCCTCCATGACGCGATTGACATGACGATGAGGTGTGTCCGCATCTGCCCGAAGATAAATCTTCATTGTGGGCTGTGCGGTGCGCGTGGCGACTAAAGCGGCGGGGAGTGCCTCATAGCTGATCGGATAAGCACCATAATAGGCCTGTCCTGCGAGATCAACTGAGACGTATTGCCGCTCACCCGGATCTTCCGGGATTGTCGCTTGCTTAGCTTCTGGCAGCTTGAGCTCGATGAGCTCGGCGCTGATGAAGCTGATCAATGTCATGAAAAACGCGATGAGCAGGAACACGACGTCGATCATCGGAGTGAGTTCAAACTCCGGGTCGACTTCTTCTGGGGTCCAGGTTTTCATCGGTTAAATTAAATCGCTTAGGTGCGAATTAGCGCTTTGTGATCGCTGTGTTGATGGTGAATTGAAGGTCACCGACGATACGGCCCACACGCGAAGTGATCTTGCCGTATTTATTCTTAAAGAAGAAGAAGAAGAACATGGCGGGAATACCGACGATCATACCAGAGGCGGTGGTAATCAAGGCTTCCGAAATGTTACCTGCCAGCGCTTGAGCACTACCAGCACCTTCAGCTTCGATCACGTTGAACGCCTTAACCATACCGGAAACGGTTCCGAGGAGGCCGACCATTGGAGAGAGCGAACCGATGACGGAAAGGTAATTGATCAGCACGAATGGATCGGCCAGTTCTTCGGCGGAAGCTTCTTCGACTGCCTCTTTGACTTGTTCGGCGTTGTAGTGGTTGACATCCACACGAGCTAAGCCGGCGCTAATGATATTGGTGGTCGGTGCGGGGTTCTCATCGCAAATGGTTTTTGCTTTTGAGATGTCCAGAGCTTTGAGGGCTTCTTCGATCTGTGGCACGACCTCAGCTTGAAGGATGGGGCCTGGCTTGACGGCCATGAAGTTATATACGATCAGACCAAATCCAGCGACTGACAGTAGGGTGAGGGGATACATCGCCCAGCCACCTGCTTTATACATGTCGATCAATGACTTGTCATCATCTGCTGGTGCGGCTTCGGCTTCTACGTCGACTTCTTCGACGACCTCCGTTTGTGCACTGAGTGTTTGAGTCATTGTCCATTGGGTGACGACGGCAAACAGTGCGATCGCGACAAAGGAGGGGAGGAGGCGGAACTTTGATATCTTCATGACGTGTTTTGTATAAAAGACTGATGTGTTTAGTTTGAGTTTATATGTGAAGTGACAGATTAATTTGCGGCAGAAGTTGGCTTCGGGAGTTTGTTGAGCGATTCAGCGGCTCGATTCGACCAAGGCGACTCAGGGTAGAGGACAGTGATTTCTGACCAGACATTACGTGCGGCGGTCGGGTCTTGGGCACGTGCATAACAATCGCCGATGAGGTAGAGCATTTCAGGCACCCAGACGTAAGAGGTTTGCGCACGGACAAAACCGCGAGTCAGGACATCGAGGGCGTCTTCGTAGTTGCCGTTGCGGTATTCGCGAGAGCCTTGTAGCAGTTTGTAGAGTGAGAATAGGCGGTCTTTCGCTTCCGGTTCCTGCATGCTGTCGATCATTGGCGAGGCCTCATCGACACGGTCGGCGAGCACCAGACTGTAAGCGAGCCACATGCGCACGTTTTTGCGAACTTCTTGGGGCACAGAACCCTCGATTTCGCGATAGAGTGGGATGACTGCTTCGTATTCGCCTGCACCGCGTAGTGCGTCGGCTGCGTTGACTACTTGTGTGATGTTCGAAGTATAATCGCCGCTCTTAGGGAGCTCGCGTGCGATGCGTGCGGCTGCCTCGAAGTTGCCTTCGGCTAAGTAGTCCTGCATCAATTGTATCGCGAGTTCACTATACTTAATGTTGACCTTGTTGAGTGGGATGCGGCTGAGGAGGTCATCGGCTTCGGCGAGTTCTCCTGAGCTGATTAGACTGCTGATCAATGCTCGGACTGGTGAGTGCAATTGAGTGAATAGTTCTGGGACTTGGCTGAACTTGACCAAGGGATAGACTACTGGGCGTAGGAGAGTCACTGCCCCCGCGTCATTGCCATCGCGAATCAGTTTATTGGCCTGTTGCATTTCACTGACGTTGAAGCTCAGTGTGTTGACCATCGACTTGCTTACTGGGAGCGATATTTCTGCGACGTTGCCATCGATTGTCATCTGGGCGACGAGCATTTTGTCTTTGAAATCAACAAACTTTAGTTTCTGCTTCGAACGTCCGTTGTTTTGCTCGACGTATACGGGTTTATTGCCGAATTCGGTCCAATAAGCATTTTCGGCAAAACCAGAGAGAGTAAAGCTGAGAGAGAGTGCTGCGAAGAGCAGGGCTTTGAGTGAAAAGTAACGCATCCGTTTATGTGGGGCTGTTATGACTGGGGCGATGGGGCGACTGATGGTTGTATTTCCTTCAGCTTCGTTTGAATGGGTGTCATTAACTCTGGTGGTGCTGTCTCAGAGAGTGTTTCGACTGCTTCGGCTAGAACGTTTGCTGCGTCTGCCTTTTCACCTAATGCTAAGAGTGCATTGGCATCGGCGAGGTAAGCGCGAGCGGCCCATTCACTGATATTGGAATAACCTAAGTATGTGCGCTCGAAGAATCCGCGTGCTTCGGGGTATTTGTTCTCTGCCATGTAGGCCTCGCCTGTTTGGAAGAGTGCGCGGGCATGCATGATGCCGCGCCAGTCTGGCACACGTAGAATGTATTGGTATTTCTCACGGGCCTCGTCGCCACGTCCCATCGCGGAGAGGAGCTCTCCTTGACGTAGGATGACTGCGGGCAATTGCGGCGTGCCAGGGAATTGAGCTTCAATTGCTTTGAGATAGTTGAGTGCGGCAGGTTTGTCACCGCGTCGTTCACTGACATCAGCTAGGCGCATGTAGGAGACGATTGCGGCATCGTCTGTCGGGTATTCTGTGAGCACGGTGTTCCATGCTTCAACTGCGAAGTTGAGTCGATCCGCACGTGAGTAATCCGCAATATAGAGAATCACGCGTGGTGTGACTTGGCTTAAGAATGCGCTGTCGTAACTTCTGCTTGGTGCGAGTTCCACATCGCTCCGGTAGAGCCCCATGAGCATGCGAGTTTCTGCGATGCGCTTTTTGGATGCTTTAGCCTTTGCTAGTTGAGCACGGAAGAATTCGATTGGAGTCTCTGTTGGATAATTCACCAATTGCTGGCGGTAGATGTCGGTGACTTCACGAATTGGTGTGAGGTCATTCACTAGCGCATCATCAAATTGTGGATGGTTGCGCAGGCGGTTGTAGAGTGTCTGGTCTAGGTCGTTGTTGACGTAGAAGTATTCGAATAAATAGCCACGGTCGGTGACGATCTTGGTGCGAAATTCGAGGTCGTTATCCAACGCATCGAGGAATTCGACGGTCTTTACGAGTGTGGCTTTATTGGTATTATACTTCTCTGCGTAGCCTTCGATCAACGCATCGACACCGTCATTTTCCGGATCGTTGGCAAATTTCTGAATGTATTCGCGGTAAAGTGCGAGCATTTGGTTGGGCTTCCGGAGGAACTCGTTGGCGCGGCCGAGTTCGAAGACTGCATCGGTCAGGCGACCTTGTTCGCCGAAGCGCTCGGTATAGGCAATGAAGTGCGTAGCCATTTCTTCGTAGCGGCCGAGTTGCTCGTAGATGGTGCCCATGCTGAAGGCGACACCGTCGTGGATGTCTTGCAAGGTGGTGATGTCGTCAGCTTTTTTAAAGTGCTGGAGGGCGAGCTCGAGATCGCCAGCGAGGTTTTCGACTTCTCCAAGGAAGTAATACGCTTGGTCGAGTGCATTGCCGCGTGGATACTCTTTCGTGTAACTGTAGAGTGTGTTACGGGATTCTTCGTATTTCTGTGCGTAGAACTGTGCGGCACCCTTACGTAATAGGCCGTCTTCGGCATAGATACTGGTTGGGTATTTCTTCAGTAGGTTGCTGAAGTTTGCGATCGCGTCGTCATATGCGCCAGTTTGCAGCTGTGATAGTCCACACCAATAGTAGAGACCGTCTTCGAATATTGGCTGATTGTGTTGTTTGAGCCAGTTGGTGGTCTGCTTGATGACTGTTGCGAAGTCTCCTTCCTCCATATAGTGGCCTGCCCACAGTGCGAGTAGGTTGCTGGAGACGACGTCAAGCGGGTGAGTGTCGAGGAAGTCTTTGGCGAGTTGCACATACTCGGTCGTGTCACCACTGTCTTTCAGTGTGCTGACCAATGCGATGGTAATGTCGGAGTAGAAGTCGCCGTTCGGGAATTGGTTCAAGTATGCCTTGCCGACTTTCATTGCGGTTTCGGTCTTCTTGAGTTGAAGGGCGTTCGAGAAGGTCGCGTAGGTGTAGAATTCGACCTGCGGATCATTCGGGTTCTCTGTCATGAGGTCGGAGAACATCCAGAACGCTTCGTAGCGACGTGCGGTCTTTGTATAATTACGTGCGCGGCGCACGAGCAATTCGTTGCGGAGGGTTGGTAACTTGCGCAGCTGTGTCAGTGTGGCTTCAATGCCTTTCACTTCTTGCTTGAGTCGCTCAGTTGCTTCTGAGCTGCGCCCCATGTCTTGGTTAAACTTGATCCTCGCCTGCTTCTCGACGATGGCGGCTTCGTTGTGTTCGATCATGATGTCAGTCGTCTTGATCAAGTTGAGCAAGATGGCGGCATCACTGAGGCGAGCTTGAGCGACCATAGTGTCGCTCGTCTTTAAGAGTGCGACGTTGAGTCGAGGTAGATAGCGGACTTCGGACTCACGTGCGAGGATCGGTAGCAGTGCCATCGCATCGTCCAGGCGCTTTTCGGCGACATAGGCTTCGAAGCTGGCTGCGGCTGCCCAGGCTTTATCTTCGAAGTTACGTGAGGTGTTCATCAACTTCGCAAAGATTGGCAAGCCATCTTTCCAGTCACCCTTGTTATAGTAGATCTGTGTGAGATCTTTGAGTAGCTTGCTTTCCTGCTTTAGATTGAGGCGAATCGAGTAGGTGCCGTCCAGCAGTTGCTTCATCAATGCGACGGCGTCGTCTTCACGCTTTAAGATGCGCAGCACATCGACCTTCTTTAGTAGGGCATCCTTGACCTTCGGGCTTTGGGGATAGTCCTTCTGGAGCTTGTCATACCACTCTAAGGTTTTGTTCAGTTCGCCTGCATTGCCAGAGCCAACGAATCGTTGGATGTGCGCGGTTCCCAGCAGAAAGATGGGAAAGTCGAGCTTGATGTCTGAATTGTCAGTCGCTTCGACGCGCTTGATCAGCTCTTCGAGTAGCGGCATGGCTTGCTCGAGTTGCCCTTGCTCGACGAGCGAGTTGGCCTGTGCTTGCAGGTCAGAGAAGCCCAGTTGTGAGGCGTCTTGTGCGTGGACGTGTGAGATGCAGCTCAAGCAAATGAGTGATGCGATCGTAAACGATTTTTTGATGGGGATTGCTAACAAAATAGTCTGCTGGTGACGGGGTGAACAGTTTCCAGAAGCCTTTAACGTCCCCATTGAGCCGCTATGTGTAAAGCGAAAACACTCACTTTCTGCAATTAACAGACTATGGTATTAGAGGCTATTCAACTTGCTGTTATATATTATCATAGTAGCTTGCTGAGTTCTTCTGCGGCGACTTCCCACTCGTAGTTCTTTTCCTTCAAGCGTTTAGAGACACGAGCGGACTGTAGATTTAGCTCTTTTGCCTTCTCTTTGTTGGCATAAACGCTGGGATCTCCCAGTTGTTCTGTGATCTCAGCTTGCTCTGCTTCGAGCTTCAAAACCTCTTCTTCGAGCTTCGCAACGCGCTTTTCTACGCCTTTGCGCCCCTTGGATTCAAGTTTGCGCTTCTCTGCTTCGATGCGGCGACGCTCTTTGGCGCTGACGACTTTTGGCTTGTTGCTAGACTTCGCTTCAAAGTCAGGGCGGGCATTTTTGATACCAGCGACGAGGCCGCTTTTTTCGGAAGCCGCCTTGGATTTGCGCAAGTAATAATCGTAGTCACCGACGAAATTGGTGGTGCTGCCTGCTTGGATTTGAACGGTGCGTCTTGCGATGGCACGGATGAAGTGCACGTCGTGGCTGACGAAGACGAGCGTGCCAGTGTAATCCTTCAGCGCGCCGATGAGGGCGTCGATGCTGGGCATGTCAAGGTGGGTGGTCGGTTCGTCGAGTAGCAGTAGGTTGGGCGGGTTGAGTAGTAGCTTGACCAAGGCGAGGCGGCTCTTTTCGCCACCGCTAAGGACTTTGACTTGTTTAAAGACGTCGTCACCGCGAAACAGGAAGGCGCCGAGAATACCACGCACTTTTTGTTCGTTCATGCCAGGCAGGACGCGCTCCATTGCTTCGTCGAGCACAGTGCGTTCGACGTCGAGCACATCTACGCGCTGTTGTGAGAAGTAGCCAACGCTGACATTGTGTCCGAGTTCGCGCACGCCGCTTTGAATTTCGACTGCTCCAGATAGAATCTTTAATAGCGTGGATTTACCCGCACCATTGGGGCCGACCAGCACGATACGCTCTTGCTTCTCAATGACGAGGTTCAGATCTGTATAGACGACGTGGTCGCCGTAGGCTTGTTGAATGTTCTCAAAAGTGGCAATGCGCTGGCCGCTACGCTGAGGCTGCGGGAAGCTGAATGAAATGGTGTCGGCAGCGGCTTCGGGTGGTGCGAGGCGCACCATCTTTTCGAGCGTCTTCATGCGTGCCTGTGCCTGCGATGCTTTAGATGCCTTGGCGCGGAAGCGACGCACGAAGTCTTCTAGGTGAGCGATTTCACGTTGCTGGTTATTATAAGCGGCGAGTTGCTGCACTTCGCGTTCCGCCTTTTGAGTGATGTAGTAGTCGTAGTTGCCGTGGTAGCGGTGCAGGTGACCATTGGCGATCTCGATGATGCCGTCGCAGATGCCATTGAGGAATTCACGGTCGTGCGAGATGGTCAGGATCGCGCCGGAGTAGTTGCACAATTCATTCTGAAACCAGCCCAATGTCTCCAGGTCCAAGTGATTGGTCGGCTCATCGAGCATGAGAATGTCTGGCTCCATCACGAGCAGGCGGGCAAGGTGTGCTCGCATGATCCAGCCACCACTTAAAGTATGTGCCGGCTTGTCGAAGTCTTCAGGGCGAAAGGCGAGTCCAGCCAAAATACGCTTTGCCTTGGCTTCTAAGGTGTAGCCGTCGAGGTCGACGAATTGCTCTTGGGCGTCGATACGTTCGGGAGCATCCGGATCTGGGAAGTTGCGCAGGGCATTGTAGATGTCGACGAATTCTGGGGAAATCGAGGTGGCTAGCTCGGCGACCGTTTCTTCGCCAGCGGGGGCACTTTCCTGTGGGAGGAAGCCGACGATGGTGCCGCGATCCAGTTCGATTTTTCCCTGATCCGGCTCCGTGTTGCCAAGGATGATGTTGAAGAGCGTTGTCTTACCAGCTCCGTTGGGGCCGACTAGGCCGATGCGCTCGCCTTGTAGGATACGAAACGAGATATCGGTGAAGAGGGTCTTTTGGCCGAAGCCTTTACTGAGTTTTGAGAAGGTAAGCATAGGAAAGTGCGCAGAGGTTCGTCGAAGCGAGCAAAGAGGCAAAGCAAAAGAGCGCTTTAAATGCACCTTAGCTTCGACGCAGACTTGCATGCGAGCAGAGTTCTGCTTTTTTGGGGTAATCAATTGGACAAATGAGCACTATAAATAATAAACCTCCTCTGCTTACACTTTGGTATAAGCCCGCTAGCTCGATGCGTGCCATCCTCGATGAGGGGCAGCGCCACGCTTCCGCAGTGATGATTGCCGCCTTCTTTGGTGCGGTGCAAAGTGGCCATGCTGCACACGTAGAAACAGAATCTGGGCCGCTGCCATTTGTGTTGGGCGCAATGGCAGGGGTGATCGGGCTGTATTTGTTCGGTTGGTTGACACGCAATTTCGGGCGGTGGTTTGGTGCGGAGACGGCACAGCGTGATACGCGCACCGCGATCGGTCTCGGGCTATTGCCATGGACGCTACTGTCGATCGTGCTCTCGTTTATGGTCGGTGCGGAGATGGATGCTGAAGTGATTGTCAGCTATGCACCGGTCTTCTTCGCTGTTTTCGTTTATGGGTATGTGATCATCTTATTAGCGCTTTCGGCGGCGTTGCGCCTGAGCGTGCTGAAGACTTTTCTGTGTTTGGTGGTTACCGTGCTGGTCAGTTTCTTTCCGTTGACGCTGTTTGCACAGTTGCTGGCCAAGCTCTTTGGTGCCGCCGTTTAAATCTTTTGCCATGTTACAATATCTTAAAATCAAGAACCTCGCGCTGCTCGATGAAGTGACGCTGGAGTTGGATGCGGGCTTTACCGCAGTGACTGGTGAGACCGGTGCAGGTAAAAGTGTGCTGCTCGGCGCGTTGGGTCTGCTTTCCGGTGCGCGCACCGATAAGACCATGATTCGCCAGGGCACCGATCAGCTCGAAGTCGAGGCTGCCTTATATTTCGAAGATTCCACGGAGATGGACGCGTTGTTGGAGACTGCAGGGCTTCCGTGTTGCGAAGACGGCGTGCTACTATTGCAGCGCAGTATTCACCGCAAAAAAATGCCGCGCGTGCAGATCAATGGCAGCATGGCGACGCTTTCCCAGTTGCAAGGGCTAGGGGAGTCGTGGATTGATTTTCATGGACCCGGTGAGCCGCAAAAATTATTTCAAGAGCGCCGTCAGTTGGAGATGCTCGATCTTTACGCAGGCAATGCCGATCTGCTGACTTCTTATCAAGATGGCTATGCGACATGGCGCGCCGCGCACCGTGAGATCGTGGACCTCGAAAAAGGCGAACGCTTGGATGAGGACGAAATTGAGTTCGTGCGTAAGCAGATCAACAAGATTGATAGTGTCGACGTATCAGAAGAGTCGATTGAAGCGCTGGAGCGCGATTATACTCGCATGTCGAGCGGGCAGGATCTCGTGACGCTTGCTGCAGATTGTTCCGAGGGGCTTTCTGGAGATCAAGGACTGTGCGAGCAGCTCAATATGATCGTGGGGCACTATGAGTCGTTGGTGACGCTCGATGCCGAGTCTGAGCCGTTGCTTGAACGTGCCCGTAGCTTGCTAATTGAAATGCAGGATCTCGGCGAAGAGACTGGTCGATTGGCCAGTGATTTTGAGTTCGACGCCGAGGCAGTCGAGGCGACCACTGAGCGGATGAACCTCTGGCAGGAAGTGCGCCGTAAGTATGGTGGCAGTGTCGAAGCGGTGATCGCAAAGCGCGAGGAGCTCGCGCAGAAGCTGGCGGTGCAAGGCGACATCGAAGGCACGCTGAAGGCGAAACGCAACGCTGCGGCCAAGCAAGAAGCAGCACTTCGTAAAGTAGCTGCGAAACTACGCAAGGCACGCGAAAAAGCCGCCAAGATACTTGCGGATAAAGCTGCACTGCTATTGCAGGCACTGGGCTTTAAAAAGGCGCGTCTAGAGATCGAGATGATCCCCGAAGCAGAACTGCAAGAATTTGGCGATAGTCGATGCGGGTTCCTATTTTCTCCAAATGCAGGGCAGGATCTGTTGCCGCTCAATAAGATCGCTTCGAGTGGTGAGACCGCTCGTGTGATGCTTGCGCTCAAGACCGTGTTGGCCGAAGCAGATGCCACGCCACTACTCGTCTTCGATGAGGTCGATGCGAATGTCGGTGGCGAAGTCGGTCGCGCAGTCGGTGCGGAATTAGCGCGCTTATCAGGACGCCATCAGGTGCTCTGTGTCACGCACTTGCCGCAAGTTGCTTCGCTCGCTCAAAATCATTTCGTGGTAACGAAGTCGCAAGATGAAGATTCGACCGTCGTATCCATTGGGCCGATACACGATAGCCGTGACACACGTCTCAATGAACTTGCCCGTATGCTCGGCGACCGTCATTCCGAGTCGGCGAGGGCGCATGCTGCGGAGTTACTGGTGTAGTGCGCCTGTTGGTTTCTTGAGGTGTTACGTCTGATTTACGTTTATTCAATCTATTCTCCTGTGATATGTCGTGCTGGATAAGCGTCCACTCAGCGTGATTAAGCCTGCTGCGTGAGACGAAGTCTTTTACGCTGCGGTTGGAAATTCTGGGTTCTTTCTTTTGTATATCGTCGAGGATGATCACGTAGAGGAGAGAAGCGACTCGGAGTTGATCACTCCACCTTGATCGCTCTTTTGGTTAATCCAGTCGAGAGCTTTCGCCTCGTGGAACTTGATGAAGTCCTCTTTTCCGTCGCAGTATCGGTCGATGTCGTGGTCGCACTGTGATGCCACCTCAATTTTAAGGTCTCCATATTCTTTTCTCACATTTGGATGTTCACCCAAGTAGTCTCGAAAAGCTAGATGTCTAAGTAGGTTCGGGTCTCCTGACTGAAAAGCATGTATCTGGTGAGTCCGATTGCTTCCTCCCTTTCGGTAATATCGTCGTCCAGAGATTCCGAATTCTCCCATGACCTCGTATCCAAGCGATGCGATTGCCTCTTTGTTTCGGTCAAGTTCCTCTAGCGATTCAACTTCTATCATAATGTCGATAATCGGCTTTGCTGCTAGTTCTTTCACCGACGTGCTTCCTATGTGAAAAACCTGAACAATTGCCGAAAATTCGAGTGCTAAGATCGCTTGCTTTTCTTCTTCGAAAGCTTCCTTCCATTCAGCGCGATATTGGACGACTTCGATTTTCATTTTCTTAGCGATCGTGAAGGGGGATGCATAGATGAGCGCCAGCGAAATCTATTGTCCATCTCCCGACTGGTTCGATCGTTTCCTTAAAGTGGCTATGAACTCATCTCGGTTCACTGGCGATATGAGGACTGAACCTGAATTCGATTCGATTCTGATTCGTTTCAAGGATAATGCTGGGGCACTAATCGGGCATGAAGATGCTTCAATCTCTCTGATTTCAGTATATTTAATTTTCTTTTTCAGGATGCCAGACCTGATAAGTAGGTGGTCGTCGTGGAGTGTGTAATGGCATGGTAGAAATAGGGCTATAATTCCTGCGATGGCTAGACCTCCGATAATCGTATAGCCACCGTCTCTCGCTGAGTAGGTCAAGAAGTAGATTCCCAGTCCAATGCAGAACATTGGGCAAGCGACAAGGATGAGTCCAAGCCACCAATCAACCGCGGATCTGTATCGTTTCATTTCTTTCATCTATCGTAGAGGGGATGCATAGATGAGCGCCAGCGAAATCTATTGTCCATCTCCCGACTGGTTGGGGTCTTATTTTCTTTCGAACTGTTGAAGGAGTTTGCCTGATAAAACTATTCCGAGTATGAGTGGAATGTGTGAAAATAGGATTAATAGTATGAACTCATGTTTATCTCCAATGAATTCATGCATGGAATTTAACATCTTTGAGATGGTTAGTTCAGGGGAGTTTTTCGACAAGTGGATCAAGCCGTAGGTCGAAGAGAAGATCATCAAAGCCCCTGAAAAGAAGAAGAGTGTGAATGGTATGATTAGGATGAACTCGACTAGTTTGAATTTCCTCTCTTGAGACTCTGAAAGTCGATGTTTAAGCTGCTTGATGAACTTCTCTTTGTTGAAGAATAATTGATATGAGACTATGATTGATATGTAAGAAGCCGCTATTAATATGAAGTTGTCGCAGATCAGCGATGCTAGAAATACTTGATTCTTTAGGGCAAATATTGTGATGAATAGAGTCGAATATACAAAAGCGTATGAAACATCTCTAAGGTTGTCTTTTTTCATTTTTCTTACCCAACGTGGAGGTGTATCACGGAGAGGAGCGCTGCGACTCGGAGTTGATACCACCGTCTGGATCGACCTCCTTGGTCTGTTCAACTAAGTTGAGATCGTCCTGAATTCTTTTCAGAGCTGCAAGTGAAGACTTCTCAAATTGATTGGAGGGTTCTTCCAGAAGAAGGTGTTCATAATTCTCATAGAATCGAAGGACATCCTCTCTCATCTCACGGTCTAAAGTGCCAGCCCCTGATTCTCTCAATGTCTCAAGATAAGAGAGATTTCGTAGAACGCTAAAGAGCCTTTCATCATGAAATAGACTTTCAGTTTTTTGCCCTATCGCAGCCACCTCTTCTAAGATTTGGACAAACTCTTCAGCCGAATATTCAGCGGTTACGGTCTCCATCAATTTCATTGCTTGTTCGTTTTCGTAACCGAACATTTTACCGAAGGCAGTGGTGACTTCCGCTTCTAGTTTTTTCACTTCGGAGTGAACAAATATCCTATCCACGCCAATTCCTGCTAGAAAGCTGATGATGCAAATAGCTATGATTCGTTTTTTCATTCCTTCGTCGATCGTCGAAGAGACTTATGAGTGAGCGGAAGCGAAACTCATTGAGTCGTCTGACTGGTTCAGTTTACATTTGTTTAAGTTGGTCTAGGAATTTGGTAAAGCTGTCGCTCAAGGTCCTCAGGTTACTCCTGAACAAGCTAGGTTCTACTTCGTGGTCGAACCAAACGATTCTTCCTTTATTTTTTCCTTTTACTTGAATGGCTATAGAGTCCCCGCAGGCGCTAAACCCTATTTCAAAATACTTGGGTGTCTCTTCAAAAAACTTGTTTCTGTGAGATAAGTCCCAAGGAGGCTTGCTCCCAAGCGACCATAATTCCTTAAGAACAAAACTTTGGTCATATAATTCTAAGCTAGGACGTCCTCCATTCGTTTCTTTTAAAAATGCTCGGTAGTCTTCCGGTAATTGAATGTTCAATTTTGATTCCAATTCTAAAATGTCACCTTCAGAGGGGAGAGCAGTGCTGTTTTTAAACGATAGCATTCTTTTTTACTGAACGTAGAGACCAGACGACCAGCCTGAATGCTCAGTCGTCCAGTTGGTTTTTAGAGTTTTAAGGGCGGGTTATCTGGTTGTCTGCGTCGACTGGTTCTGGCTTCGTTTGGAGTTTCTTTAGGGCGCGATAAGACTTCCAGCTTAATCTGCAGCTGTATACCAGCCATGTCGTGAAGAAGGCGACCTGGAGCCACTCCTGCCAATGTGTGAGCCCCGTATAGATTTCTAGGCCGCATATCATCAAAGAAGCTAGGGCGAAAATTAGACCTAGAGGCACTGTCGCTCTGAGAATATCTATTGAATTCTCTTTTTCCTCTTCATCTTTTGGGCTTCCTTCGAGTGCAATTCGAAGTCTATCGGAGTATGATGAGCGTTTCATTTTATTTTACCAGAACGTCGAGGGTATACATGTATGAGCGTCAGCGAAATACATTGTCTATATCCCGACTGGTTCGGCCTGTGTTTTTCTAAAGGTCAGGCTTGTTACTTGTTTCTATGGTTGCAACTGGACTTCTATCGTGAAGAAGCAGTTTTGCTCATCTTCTTGTGGATCAAAGCTGATGTCGAAGCTAACTTCATCGACTTCTGGAGTTTTGGTGATGCTCTCTATTTCTGTCCAACTAGATAAGTTGTATGAGCGCATCAATTTATAGATGCGGTTATCAACCAAAACTGAGGGACGAATGCTTTGGGATTCGCCCGGTGTCCAAATCGTTGTTAATTTGGAGGACTGGTCATTCTTATTCGTTCCAGAGATGGCTTCCTCAATGTCAGTATGACCGTCATCATCTGTATCTGTTGCTGGGTTTATATCAAATCTTCCGAAGGTAGATTCCTCGAGGAAGTCTGGAGTTCCATCATTGTCTAGATCTTCACTTATTCCTGCCAGGTTGACGATTAGCACTGGATCATATCCATCCAGAATTCGATTTGGATAGGTAAGCCCAGTTGGAGTTGAGCTGAATGCAAAGTGCGCTGTTTGGTGAATTGTGAATGATGAGCTGGTTTGGATGTCGGCGGCACGCGCTTTTGCATAAAGTTCACCACCTTTATCCCATGCGAAATTGGTCCCTGCCAGCAAGTAGCGTTCGTTGGGTTCAAGGACAATAGGTTGTGCTAGCTTCTTCCACCTATAGTTCATGTAATAGAGAGGAGCAGTTCCTGATTCGATTGTAATTGATCTTATCAGTATTCCATCGTCTGAAAACAGACCTACTTCGTGGTTAGCGCTCAATCCGAGGGGTAGCTCGCTGGTTTCTGGTGGCATGTCGAATCCGTAGTCGTCTAGGAATCCTAAGTAGCCTACAGTAAATGGCTCATCGCCTACAGTAAATTCAATGCATCTTGTCGCATAACCACCTTCTACACTGTTCAAGGTTGAGGTGGTTGAGTAGGCATTTTGGATAAGAAGCTCAGTTCCCATTGATGGTGTTGAGAAAAGGAGAAATGTGCATGCTGCAGAGATTATGTGCTTCATAGGCGGTGGTTGTTTTTTCTTTTGCCGAACGTTAAGGCCACTCGATAGATGAGCGGTAGCGAAATCTATTGAGTGCGCCGTCTGGTTAGCTCCTATTCCATTGCATGAGCCCGAATGGATTGGTGGTTTCCTCGGAATATTTGCTGAACCCTCTCAGATATCCCGATTCCACCTTCTCTTAGATTTGCATATCCACCAACACCAAAGCCGCCTGTGTTACTTTGAACCCCCCAGGATGAAGCCCAGGTTGTCTCATTTCTATTCCACCATTCTTGGAAACTTTGACTATCGGAGACTACTGTTAATTCTGCACCATGCCCTTCAACGAGTGCATCGAATGACTCATATTCTAGGATTGCTTGCACTGCCGCATCAAATGATCCGCATAAATTATTTAGGAAGCTTTTATAGTGCGTTGCATCATCACTAAGTAAATATCTAGATGCTTTAAGGAATCGGTTTGAATTCGGATCGTTACTGCCCTGGTTGATGTCATGCCTTAATGCTGTAACAGCAGAAAGAATATCACGTAGTTCCGATTTGTTTGTTTCATTCCTCCTTCTGAGTAGGTCTCCGAATATATGGCCAAACTGAGCTTTGATGTATTCTCTTACTTCCGCAATGTGCCTAAATTCACTCACGCCATTATTATATGGGGACAGCATGACTTCTTCTACAAAATCGAAGGTTTTTCCTGGCTTATCCATTCCTGGGATTGTTATGGACGCATTATTCTCGCTGGCATCGAATATTGTCTTGGATGCGAAAATATCCCTTTCGATGAGTGTAACCAATGGAATGCTACGCTCATGGAGTGTTCGAAATTCTTTGTGTGTTACGCTGACTTCATCATTATCGTCCTCGTCTCCATACCGTTTACCGATGATAAGTATTCCAAGGTCAGAATCCATGGCCTCTTGATAGCAAGAATTAGCAGCAGTTACGCTTGGCAAAAAACCAACTTCACCGTGCTCACTCATCACGGGCTGATAGCCTAGCTCTTCGATTACGTCACGAACTGCGTCCCTAATGTGTTGGAGATCTCTTATTGTTGAGCTGACAAATACGCGTGGTTTCATTTTATTTTCTGGTAGCTAACAGTGTTAAGTCATTCACTGAGTGAATGATAACAAGGGTTGGTGGTTTGTTTTATTTTGAGGCAATTTCAAGGGAACCGTTTGATTATTGTGGCTGTTTGTCAGTGTAGGAGTAGGGTAAGCGGTAATGATGTGTGTGTGAGCTAAGTCAATATCGTTTCAATATCAAGGTTTAGTTTCCGCCGATTCGTGCACTCAGCAGTGGTTTTTGAAGCTGAGTGAATGATATCACTTTTTTTAAATCTCCGATTGTGCATTCTGAAAGTCAGCAAGTAGCTCATAGGCAATAGGATGTATCTGTTTTGTGTGTTTTTTTTTTGATTTTTATATTCCGGCTAATCGTGCACTCAATTAACTCATCGGTTTGATTTAAGTATATTTTTGATCACTATTACAGGTGTTATGAAGATTATACAGTTTCCCCGTTGGGCGCCGCGTAAAACGCTACGCGCACGCGGTCTAATCGAAACCGCGTGAGGCGCAGCCTTTTTACGCGGGAGACGACGCAGATCTACACGCATGTGATGAAAAAGCCCGGTATGGGAGTGCGGAGCCCGTTGGATTCGTTATGACACTCGGCTGACTCGGCTGCGCCGAGAGTGAGCGCCTGCGGCGAGTGACCGCGTAAAGAGCTTCGTGCGCGTATAAGACTTCGTCTAACGCGACTTCGCTCCACGCGGCTTTGAAGTGGAAGTGAGAGTGTTAGTGAGAGTGGGAAGTGTTAGTGCGAACGAAACGGTTGGTGAATCGTCACGCTAGGACTTTGGTAATCACGTGAGGTCTGGCCCGATGGCACGAAACTCGCAAAGTATGAGGATGCGCGGTCTTTTAGAGCCAGTTGAATAAGCTACACTTGGGTTCGGTGCATCGCTAGTCCTGGATTAATGAGACCATGATGAAGAGTTCACCTTGTAGGCTGATTGCTTCTGTATGGACGGTGAAGTCGATGGTCTG
The DNA here is from genome assembly GCF_902728235.1 of Lentimonas sp. CC4. Classification (NCBI taxonomy): domain Bacteria; kingdom Pseudomonadati; phylum Verrucomicrobiota; genus Lentimonas; species Lentimonas sp. CC4. Next base: position 3,387,535 of record NZ_CACVBO010000001.1, on the reverse strand, counting down.
TTCGCGGTCTGCTTGCTTCAAGTGGAAGCGTTTGGTGCCGCTGTTGTGCTGTAAGCAGGCGAGGGCTGCTTGATAGGCTCCACACTCTTTGCATTCTTCGGATTCTCCGCAGCCGTTTGCTCGTGCGTGGTCGCACCCCATCATTTCGCCTGGGCGGCAGCCGTAGGCTTCTGAGGGGTCTTCGATCTGGAATAAATCTAAACCGCTGCGGGTGATGAACACGATCTGTCGATGCGTGTTGAGTATGAAGATATTTTCACTCTTTGCTGTGGATAGTTCTTTGAATGAGATATTACTCTTTACCGAAGCTATTTGAGCGTGGAGGGTCTCCCAGCTAACGCGTGCGCTGGGTTCTTTGCGTGTCGAAGTTGAGGTATCCATCGAATATAGGGTGTTCTAGGGTTGGGGTAGGAGGGGGAGGCAATCGGGCAATTGCCTATGACAATAGTATGCCTGATCGGGCGTGGCTGTCCATTGGCGTCGTGTGTTTTTTACTCCTTATTAAGGTGCTTTATTTACTGTATAAGCATGCCTGCAATGGCTGCGCTGGAGAGGTTGGCGAGTGTGCCTGCGAGCACGGCTTTGAGCCCGAGTTGAGCGATTTCTGCGCGGCGCGATGGAACGAGACTACCGAGGCCGCCGAGTAGGATTGCAATCGAAGAGAAGTTGGCAAATCCACAAAGCGCGAAGGTAATGATGGCCTGTGTGCGGGTGCTCAGTGCGTCGCGCACTTCTTTAAACTCGTTGAACGCGATATACTCATTTACCACCAGTTTTTGCCCGATAAAGGAACCGCCAATGGTTGCGTGCTCCCATGGAATTCCAAGCAACCAAGCGACTGGGCTGAACACCCATCCAAGGATGAGTTGTAAGCTGAGCGCCTCGTATCCGCAGAGCCCACCCATATAGCCGAGCGCGCCATTGATCAATGCGATGAGTCCGATGAACGCTAGGAGCATTGCACCGACATTGAGCGCCAGTCGCATGCCGTCGGATGCACCGCCCGCTGCGGCGTCAAAAACGTTGGCAGGCTTGCCCTCTAAGTCTTCCGGTAGTGAGCTGTTGTCGGCCGTTTCGGTTTCGGGAATCAGGAGTTTGGCTAACAATAGGCCGGAGGGGGCAGCCATGAAGCAGGCTGCTAGTAAATATTTAAGCTCGATGCCCATTGATGCATAGGCTGCTAGCACGCTGCCTGCGATCGAAGCTAAACCGCCGACCATCACTGCGAAAAATTCTGAGCGCGTCATGCGTGCTAGGTAGGGCTTGATTGCCAGTGGTGCTTCGGTCTGCCCCACGAAAATGTTGGCCGTCGCGCTGAGTGATTCTGCGTGGCTCGTGCCGAGTAGTTTTTGAAGGCCGCTGCCGAGGCATTTGACTACGACTGGCATTACGCGCAGGTAGTAGAGCACTGAAATGAGTGACGAGAAGAAGATGATGACTGGCAGCACTTTGAATGCGAAAATGAAGCCGAGGCTTTGCGAGGGGTCGCTCAATCCGCCGAATACAAAGCCGATGCCGTCGTCGCCATATGCGATTACAGCAGCGACGAGCTCCGATAGCCAGATCAGTGCGACTTTGCCTGCTGGCACATAGAGCACCAGCGCGCCAAATGCGAATTGGATGGCGATTGCGCCGAGCACGGTGCGCCAATTGATCTTTCCTCGAGCCGTGGAGCAAAGCCACGCCACCGTAATAAGCACAAGATAACCCAGGAGACTAATCAACATGACGGCAGAGGTTGGAGAGCTTTCTGCTGGCTGGCAAGCGGTTAGCTTGGGTGGTTCGACCTCTACCTCGACCTCTACCTCGACCTCGCTCGCGCGAGTTCGCTACAATGGTTGCTGAGGTTGGATCGGCTGTCGCGATGCGATGTTATACTCACGCGCATAAGTATTGTGATTTGTGAAATCGAAGCATCTGGCGTAGGGGTGCTGCTTGCCGTTTCGACAGGCTCAAGGCCCAGAGCTTGTCGAAGGGCGGCACCCGCGAAGGTAGCTAAAGTTTTACCACTTCCTATGCGTGTCGCCTTTGCGCGGGCTTCGCAAGCAAAGCCCCTACAGCAAGATAGCGAAATAACATGAAAGCACTTTTCACAAATCATGATTCGCGTGAGTATAGTCGCGTCTGCATTTTTCTCGTGTGATCTTACAGTGGTTCGACCTCGCTAGCGCGAGTTCGCTACAATGGCTGTTGATACAGGATCGGCTGCGCGATGCGATGTTATACTCACGCGCATCAAGTATTGTGATTTGTGAAATCGAAGCATCTGGGGTAGGGGTGCTGCTTGCCGTTTCGACAGGCTCAAGGCCCAGAGCTTGTCGAAGGGCGGCACCCGCGAAGGCAGCTAAAGTTTTACAACTTCCTATGCGTGTCGCCTTTGCGCGGGCTTCGCAAGCAAAGCCCCTACGATGTTACAGTGGTCGACCTCGCTAGCGCGAGTTCGCTACCATGGTTGCCGATACAGGATTGGCTGTCGCGTCTGCTTAGGCGCACAAAAGCTACCTACGACTTCAGCACCGAGATGTTGGACTTGGAGCTTACAGAAACTTAATCTTACGAGCAGCAAAGATACCCATACGTATGAGCAGCATACCGTCGCGCCATCGGTCGATTTGTGGCTCGCCGTAGGTGCGGCTTTGGTAGCGGATCGGCAGGTCGCGGATTTTTAGGTTTAGCTTCGCTGCTCCAAAGATGAGATCGAAATCGCCGAAGGGGTCGAAGTTGCCGAAGTAGCTGCGGTTCGCTTCGATGAGTTCGTAGTGTGTCTTACTGAAGACTTTGGTGCCGCAGAGCGTGTCTTTGATCGGCATGCTGAGTAGCCACGAGAAGAGCATGCTGAAGAATTTATTGCCGCACATGTTGAGGAAGCGCATCGCTTCGTCTTCCATCGGATAGACTAGGCGCACACCGTTGACGAATTCGCAGTGTCCGAGTTGGATGGCGTCAAAGAATTTCGGGAGATCTTCAGGTGGCACTGTGAGATCCGCATCGAGGATCATGATGATGTCGCCAGTGGCTTTTTCGTAGCCGAGGCGCATGGCGTCGCCTTTGCCTTTGCCAGTTTGCTGGTAGGCTTTGATGTCGCGTTCAGGGTGGTTTTTGATCGCGGCTTGAATGGTGTCCCATGTGTCGTCTTGGGAATTACCTTCGACGAAAATGATTTCGGTGGACTTGCCCATATGGGGTGTGCGCTCAATCGCGGCCTCGATATTGCCCTTCTCATTACGAGCAGGGATGATGACAGTGACGGAGAGGCTGTCGGCAGGGACGGGTGCCTGCTTCGGGCGAGCGACAAAGAAGAGGCTCAGGCAGGCGAATGGAACGAGTGGAGCGATGAATTTGTTGACTAGTGTGCCGAGGCCGCAGAGTTCGTGAGGAATGAGGATACGCGCATCGGAGCGCACCATTTCCCAGCCCGCGAGGTCGAGTAGATTCTGCAGGTCGTCGGTGGAGAGCCAGTTGAGCTGGGGGCGTTTTGGTTTGAGTCCGATGGCGGTGCTGAGCCCGAGTATTGGGCGCCAGAGCGTGTTGTGGATATTGAGCGTCAGGCGCGTATCAGGCGTGGCTGCGTGGTGCAGGTTTTCTAAGAGTTGTTGGGCATCGGCTGCTTCATTGAGCGTGTCTGATAGGATGAGGTAGTCGTAGGTCTGACTGAAGGTGGCGGTCTCGCCGGCCGCGCAAGTGAAATCCACGCCCGGGAGTTGCTGCTTCGCGGCGCTGATTTGTGCTTCGACGAGATCCATGCCTGCGACTTTACGCTCAGGTAGGTGTTGGAGCAATTCGCCCGAGCCACAGCCGATTTCTAGCACACGACTACCGCTTGGAATTAGAAAACGGTAATACCTGCCTAAAATACGGCGATAGGCGCGGCTCCATGCGCCGCTAGGTGTTGGCTCCGAATAGTGCGCTTTGAGGCGATTCCAAGTGCGTTCGAGGATTTGTGAAGTGATGGGCATTATTTGGTCTTTAGATCATGAACACTGGTTCAGGTCGATTATGATTTTCTCTTAACGTAGAGTTGGACGCGCAAAGGGCGAAAGGTGCGAGTTGAAGACTTTTGATCGCCAAGCGCATCGCCTATGCCTAGGGACTGATTGACGCAGTCACACTGCACTTAGTTTCTTCTTTTTAGTTATGTCTTTTTCAGATCTCGACCTCGCGCCTTATTTCTTTCCCGCGCTTGCCCATTATCAATTTACACAAACGAGCCCGATTCAGCGGGCGGCCATTCCCGCGATCCTAGAGCGTAGGGATGTTTTAGGCATCGCGAAGACGGGTTCAGGTAAAACGGTCAGCTATGTGCTACCGATTCTGCAGCACTTACAGCAGGCGAAGGCTCTGCAGTATCGCGAACCGACGGTGCTGGTGCTAGTGCCGACGCGTGAGTTGGCTGATCAAGTGTGCGAAGTCTTTCTAGATTTTATACCATGCCTAGACGAACAATTTAAATGCCTCGCGGTGTATGGCGGTGTCTCAATCAATACGCAGATGCAGGCAATTGGTCGCGTGAATGTGCTAATCGCCACGCCAGGACGGCTCCTCGACCTGGTTGAGAAGAACGCGGTGCGCCTGTCATCGATTGAGACGCTGGTGCTCGATGAGGCAGATAAAATTCTGAACCTTGGTTTTAAGGATGAGGTCGATCGAATCTTGGCCTTGTTGCCAGTGGAACGGCAGAACCTGTTATTCTCGGCCACGCTCAGTAACGATTTATCGCAAGTGCAACAGGTCTTATTGACCGATCCGCTCGTCTGTAAGATTGAAGATGAGGTCGATGATATCGAATTGATCAATCAATTGAGTTACTCCGTGTCAGAGGAACGGAAGGGGCCGTTGCTGCGCCACTTAATTCAGTCGGAGTATGCGGGGCAGCAGGTGTTGGTGTTCGTGTCTTCTAAGCGCCGCGCGGATAACCTCGTGCGCAAGCTCATTAAAAATAAGATCAACGCTGCAGCGGTGCATTCGAAGATGGGGCAGAATGCGCGGCGCGATACATTGCAGCGCTTCAAGTCTGGGCAGCTTCCTGTGTTGGTTGCGACGGATCTACTCGCGCGTGGCATTGATATCGAGTCTTTGCCCTGCGTAATCAATTACGAGCTGCCTCGTTCGCCTAAAGATTACATTCACCGCATCGGACGAACAGGGCGTGCGGATACTTCGGGAGATGCGATCTCGCTGATTACTCCAGACGATCTGCACCATTTTAAAGTGATTCAGAAGAAAATGGGTAAGCAGGTCACGATGATCGACAGCGCTGATTTGGATTTGAGCGAGTAACTAGTCGCTCAGCAGTTCAGTTTGGTTGCTCTTGTATTGTGGGGCAAATCATCCGGCCTACTGGAAATCTTCACATGCCAGAGTGCTTTATGCTTTGCAGGCAGGGGGGCGTCTGAATAGCTTGCTTGAATGGAATTTGTAATTGATTCACCTCTTGATATGCACTTACACCTCCGCGAGGGGGCTATGATGGAGTGCGTGACACCACTGAGCGCGGAGCACTTCTCGGGTGCGATCATTATGCCGAATTTGGTGCCGCCAGTGGATAATTTGGAGCGGTTGAAGGTGTATCGCGATCAGATCAATGCGGCGAAGGGAAATACGGTGTTTGATCCGATGATGATGTTGTTCTTTCGCAACTATTCTGAGGCGAAGCTCGCTGCAGCTCGTGAGCACATCTTCGGTATCAAGCTGTATCCGGCTGGTGCGACGACGAATAGTGAGGCGGGCGTTAAGGAACTCGGCGCGGTTGAGAGCACTTTCAAGTTAATGGAAGAGATGGGCATTCCGCTCATGATCCATGGCGAGACGCATGGTTTTGTGATGGATCGTGAAAAGGAGTTTTTGGCCAGCTACGAGTATTTGGCACAGAAGTATCCGAAGCTAAAAATTACGATGGAGCACATCACAACGCGCGACGCGGTGGAGATGCTGGATCGCTATGAGAATCTGCATGCGACGGTGACACTGCATCACTTGATGATTACACTCAATGATGTGGCTGGCGGAATGTTGCAGCCACACTTGTTCTGCAAGCCGATTGCGAAGCGTCCCGAGGATCGTGAGGCATTGTTGGCTGCGGCGTTGCAAGCGCACCCTAAGTTGATGTTTGGTAGCGATTCCGCGCCGCATCCAATTTCCAAGAAGGAGTGCTGCGGTTGTGCGGCGGGCTTGTTCACTGCGCCGGTGTGTTTGCCGACGCTGGTCGAGCTCTTTGAGCAACACGATGCTTTGGATAACTTGCAGGCATTTGTGAGTGGCAATGCGCAACGTATCCACAACTTCACGCCGCTGTCGAAGCGTGTGACGTTGGAAAAGACTGGTATGGTCGTTCCCGAGCGCTATGGCGATGTCGTGCCATACCGTGCGGGGGAAACGATCCCGTGGGCAGTGACGTCGATTGTTTAAACCTTAAAAGAGTAGTTAGACGGAGGTCTGCCGCAGATGGCGAAGCATGTCAGGAGGAAGGAGTTAGAAGCTGAGCATCAGTGTTTTATGGCGTCTTAGACGCTCGCCAAATGGCTTCGCCCTTCGGTTGCGCCCAAGGGCATAATAAGTGTCGCTGCGCTCGGTGGGCGGCTATAGGAGGATCTACAAAGGCTTCATAATCAAAGACTAACTTGCTACGCCATCTGCGGCAGACCTCCGTCTGACTCCTAACTTCTAACTCCTAAATCTAGGTTAAAGGAAGAAGTGATACAGGCATTCCTGCCTGATCGTTGTCTGTTGAAATGCGAAGAGACAGACAGGAATGTCTGTTTCACTTACTCAAGACAGACAGGAATGTCTGTTTCACTTAGCCGAGACAGACGGCAGTGTCTGTTTCACTTACCCGAGACAGACAGAAATGTCTGTTTCACTTCAAACTAGCTGGCACAAAAAAACGGCGGACGCATCATGCGTTCGCCGTTTTTGTTTTGAAAGTGTGCTGTGTTGGATCGCTTATGCGCGGCCCATGTAGGACTTGTCCGATGTGCCGATCTTGAGCACATCGCCTTCTTTAATGAAGAGTGGCACTTGCACGACGAGGCCAGTTTCGAGTGTCGCTGGCTTTTGCACGTTGCTGGCTGTGTCACCTTTGATGCCTTCAGCGGATTCTGTGACCTTCATCTCGATGGAGGCAGGGAGTTCGATCTGGATCGGCTTGTCGTTGACGTGAAGGATGCTGTATACCTGTGTTTCAACGAGGAAATCCTTGGAGTCTTCGACGAGACCAGCGTCGAGGATGATGTCTTCGAAAGTTTCGGGATCCATGAAGTGGTAGCCGTCGCCATCGACGTAGCTATACTCGAGCTTCACCATGTCGGTGTGCATGATTTCGACGGAGTCGGTGGTGCGGATCTTGGTGTTGGTGCTGGATCCGGAGCTCAAGTTGCGCATGGTGACTTGCATGAAGCCAGCCTGGCGGCCTTGTGTGCGGTGCTGCACGTCGAGCACGAGGTGCGGAGTGCCTTGATAGTTGAGGACCTTGCCCTTACGAACGTCTGTTGGTGATGCCATATATTTTGTAGATGTTGAAAAAAGGAAGCTGATCTTCCAGCGCATCGCGAGGCTGTCAAGCGATTCGGGTGGGTGGGGTTGTTAAGCGAGCAGTCGAAAGATTGTTTGCTGCGCTTCGGTTACGTAGTTGCCACCGAAGAGGTTGGCATGGTTAAGGGTATGATAGAGGTTGTAGAGTGGCTTACGTTGATCATGGCCAGTGGGGAGGGGCCATGCCGAGTGGTAGCTGTCGTAAAACTCGGGGGCAAACCCGCCAAAATATTCGGTAAAGGCTAGGTCGGTCTCGCGGTCGCCGTAGTAGCTGGCGGGGTCGAAGATCACGGGCGTGCCATCATTGCAAAAACTGGTGTTGCCTTTCCATAGGTCGCCGTGGAGTAACGACGCATCGGGGTGATGGTCTGCCAGCAGTGCTGCGGCGCGTTCCAATAATACGTCGGTCTGCGTCAGGCGTATGCCGTTGGCTTGGGCGAGATCCAGTTGCGGGCACAGACGCTGTTTGCAGAAGAACTCGCTCCAATGGGTGGTTGTTTGATTGAGTTGAGGGGTGCTACCAATGGTGTTGTCGCGGTGCCAGCCGAAGCGTTCGGCAGTGGTGCGATGAAGTGTGGCGAGTTGTTGCCCCATTTGCTGCCAGCTTTGTGTGGCGGGTGGGCCGAACTGTATCGCTTCCAGCGCAAGAAATGCGTAAGCACCGCTGCGGCCATGTGTGATGGGCTGTGGTGCTCGAATGCTGCGGCTTTTGCGTATCGCTGCCAGTGCTTGCGACTCGGTGATGAACATGTCGAGCTTTGCGGCGCTGTTGATCTTGACGAAATACGACTGCTGCCCATCGGAAAGCAGATAAGCATCGTTGATGTCGCCTCCGCTAATAGGGGCTTGTTGCGTGCTCCTAAAAGGAGTGTCGGTCGCCAGTGAGATCGCTGCGGAGATTGCTTTTACTAGTTTAGGATCCATTGCTGGCGAACTATTGAGAGCTTAGCTTTTTGAGTAGGTTGGCGCAGCCGTCTTCGATCAGATCGAGCACGTGTTCGAAGCCGCGGTCGCCGCCGTAGTAGGGATCGGGCACTTCGGTTTCGTTGTGTGCGGTGCAGTAATCGCAGAAGAGCTCAACCTTGTGCTTTAACTTGCCAGTGGAATCGAGGGCACGGGCATCAGCTAGGTTGTCGCGATCCATCGCTAAGATGAGGTCGTAGTCTTCGAGATCGGCCGCTTTGAGTTGTCTAGAGCGGCCGATGATCGGAATGTTGCGCGCGCGCATGGATTGTTGCATGCGGCTATCGGGCAGTGAGCCGACGTGAAAGCCAATGGTGCCCGCGGACTCGATCTCGAATTGATTCGAGAGTCCTGCCTCATCGACTAAATGTTGAAAGACGCAGTGGCCGGCGGGTGAGCGGCAGATGTTGCCCATGCAGAGGAAGAGGATTTTTTTCATTCGTCAAAGAGTGCGATGTGTTCGGCGGCGACGCGTTCGAGGTCTTCGAAGTGAATGACGTGGCCGAGAGCACCGCGGATTTTACGTGAGCTGTTCATGCTCTTGGTCAGCGCGATCAATTTGGGGCGCATCCAGCGCAGGTCGGGGTGCTTCTGTTGGCGGAAGGGGCGCGCCATGATCTTGCGCGTGTATTCGAGGATGGTGTCCCAGCGCTCGGTGACCGAGGGTGGTTCGGGCACGACGCCGTGCGCGAGATAGTGCTTAATGTCGCGAAAAATCCACGGGTAGCCTAGGGCGGCGCGGCCAATCATGAGGCCGGCACAGTTGGTTTGTTCGCGGATGCGGATCACATCGTGCGCGCTGCGGATGTTGCCGTTGCCGATCACGGGAATGGTGAGTTCTTCGGCGACTTCGGCGATCAGTGGCCAGTTGGCTTCGCCACTGTAGCCTTGCACTTTGGTGCGGCCGTGGATGGCGAGGGCTTGCGCGCCTTCGCCTTCGACGATGTGGCCGACTTCGCGGGCGACGATGGTGTCATCGTCCCATCCTGTGCGGATTTTTGCAGTGACTGGGGTGCCAGGCACGGCCTTGACGACGGCGCCGACGACTTTGCCGATCTTTGCGGGGTTACGCAGCATGGACGAGCCAGCATCCATGCAAATGACACGATCCGCGGGGCAGCCAAAGTTGATATCGATAAAGTCAGGTTGGATACGATCGGCGAGGAGCTTCGCGGCTGCGGCCATGGAATCGGGATTGGAACCAAAAATTTGCACCCCCATCGGGCGTTGCTCTTCGGTGAAGTCGACGGTTTCCCACAGTTTGGGGTCTTCGCGGGTGAGGGCATCGGCCTGGACGAACTCGGTGACCATGACATCGGCTCCCTGATCTTTACAGAATTGACGAAAGACGATGTCTGTAACTCGCGCCATGGGAGCGAGATACAGCGGAAATTGATCATTTTGGAACCAAGGTAGCATTCGGTGTTCTAAATTTATTTGAAATACAGGGAATACGGAGAAGTTAGAATGCTCCAATAGAAAGTCTATCGAATGGTTCGACAAGACATAGAACCTGTATCATATCAATCATCTCAATCAAAAATATTATGAAAAAACTACTACTTATTCCTCTTTTGTTAATTGCTGGCGTCATCACTGCGAGTGCTGGCAACGCTGATTCTAGCTGTGCTAAAGAAGCAGCCAAGTGCGAAAAGTCGGCAGCTAAATGCGACAAGGACGCAGCTAAATGCGATAAAGAAGCAGCTGACTGCGCTAAGAAAAAAACTGAGTGCGAAAAGAAGCCAGCTGCTGTAGCTAAAAAGAGCGCATGTTGCCCAATGTAATAAATCTACCTTGATTTAATATTTTTCAAAGCCCCGTTGATTCTTTTGATCGCGGGGCTTTTTCGTGCCATAAGCAGCCGAGGCACAACGTCCATGTCGTCCCGATCACGATTAACCAAGTCCAACCCAGTGCCAGTCGATCGGTTTCGATTAGCCAGAGCAGGGTCGAGCACAGGAGGCTTCCGCTGAGCATGGATATCCAGTTGCCGCGGTCGGATCCGCGCTTGGTTAGTATGCCGAGCAGGAAGACGCCAAGTAGTGAGCCGTAGGTGATGCCGACGATTTTAAAGCTTAGCCATAGGTAGCCCTCGGCGTCCTTTAAGATCCATGCAATGAGGGCCAGTAAAATGCCAAATGCACAAACGAAAGCGCGTGTTAGCCGTAGTGCTACTGTTTCATTGAGTTGCTTTTTGAACAGTGGACGGTAGAGGTCGACCATTGCAGATGAGCTCAGTGCCCCCATCGTGGAGTCGAGGCTCGACATCGCTGCGGCCAGCACACCGACCAAGAGTAGGCCGCGTAGGCCTGGCGGGAGTTGGCTACCGATGAAATGTGGGAAGATGTCGTCGGAGATGACTTTTGTGCTGCCATCGGCTAGTTGCTGTAGAGGGAGGCTGGCGTCGAGGTGCACCTGGTAAAAGGCAAACAGGGCGATGCCAACCATAAGAAAGAGGGCTGCAATAGGAATCGAAATACAGCCGCTCAGTATGACGCTGCGGCGAGCGGATTTGACGTCTTTGCAGGTAAGCATGCGCTGAGTCATGTCTTGGTCTGTGCCAAAGGCCGCTGCGGTGCTGATAAATCCAAATATGACGGCGATCAAAAAGAGTTTTGGATCATTTAGCCAACTCAGCCAACCGCCGTCTGAGTCTTTCGGAGTAAATTGAAAGACATCGAAGCGGTTGTGTGAATGACCAATGTCGTAAATCGTTTGCCAACCGATGTCTTGTCCAATGTAGGCGATGAGCACCAGTCCGCAGCTGATGAAGACGACTGCTTGTAGCACGTCGGTCCATATAATGCCTCGAATTCCACCGCCTCCAGTGTAGATGACAGCGATTAAGGTGAAGGTGATTAAGCAATATTCGAATGGGATGTTTAAGATTAAGCTAATACCTTTTGCTGCGATCATTAATCGAACAGCGGAGGCGAGCAAACGAGTGACAAAGAAGAAGAGTGTCGCCGTATAGCGTGTGTGGTTGCCAAATCGACTCGCTAGAAAGGCGTAGATAGTTAGATAGTTGGCTGCGTAGAAGGCACCTAAGAATACGAATGCGATGAAAATACGTGCCAGTATGGAGCCGACGCCGAATTGTAGGTAGCTCATGTTCTCGGAGAAGCCGACGCCCGGTGTCGCGAGGAAGGTGGAGGCGCTGACTTCTGTGGCGACGAGTGAGCCGAGCACGGCGAGCCAAGGCATTTGCCGACTGCCGGAGATGAAGTCGTCTGAGCCTTTGTTGCGGCGGGCGTGGTAGAGACCGATGCCGAGAACCGCAGCGAAGTAGAGTAAGACGATCAGGCCGTCGAATAGGGTGAGTTTAGCAAACACGTTAATAGAAAAAGCGCAGAGCTTGGGTGGCGTGCCGCTTGACGTCAAGTCGGCTCGTTTCTCCCCATGTTTCTTCTCGACATGAAGTCCTATCAACCAGAAGATTAATCATCATGAGCCGTCCTTATACTGCATTGATTGTCGATGATGAGCCGCACCTGCGTATGTATTTGAAGCTTATCTTAAAGCAGATAAGATTTAATGAATTTTTTGAAGCGAAAAATGGGCAGGAGGGCGTTGATATCTATAAACAGCATAAGCCTGACCTAGTGCTTTTAGATGTGAATATGCCAGTGAAAGAGGGCATGGAAGCGCTCGAAGAAATTTTGGAATTTGATGAAGATGCGGTCGTGGTGATGGCGTCTTCAGTCGCATCTCGAAAGGCCGTGGAGCGAAGTGTTGAGCTGGGTGCTTCTTATTATATCCGTAAAGATACACCGAAGGAGGACATCGTGGCTCAACTGAGTGCTTTGATTGAGGATATTTGGGAGTGATTGTTTGAAGATGAGTGATCTAAATCCAACATCGAGTGACTCAGGGAACTCGCCTGGGCCTAGTAAGCGTCAGGCGCAGGGGCTTCGTTATTCGTTGCAAGAGATGATCGATGAAGTGCATTCAGAGCGTGAGCACTCAGTGATGGGGCGTGAACTCTTAGATGCGACGGAGATCGGCAAAATGTTTGCCGATAAACGTCACCGTAAAAGGAGGAAGCCATGAGCATGACTATTCGAGAGGAGTTAGAGGCCAGTCATATTCTGATTTCAAATGAAGCATATGATCTTGCGCGTGCGAATGGGGAGGAGAACTCTCTGGAGCTACTGGAGTCGTTGATCGAGTCGGGGGCGATTACAAAGGATGTGGGGTGTCTCTTGTGGAGTAATCGTTTGGGGCGTGCGTATGTGGACCCCTTGTCGACTATCATTAGTCGTGAAGCGGTTGAGAGTTTACCGCTTGAGATTGCACGTAAAGGCAACGTGATGCCGCTCTATGTGATTGAGGATGCGATGACTGTTGCGATGCCGAATCCTGATGATGCGGCACTAGTGCGTCGACTGTCTGCGATTACGGGGCTGGATATTAGCCCCGTGTTTTGTTTGAGTGTCGAGGTGCGTGATGCGATCGAGCTGCACTATAGCACTGATCAAACCGTGCAGGAATTGATTGCTCAGCTTGAGCGCACTCAAGGGGCTATTTTGTCTCAACTCAAGCCTGAGGAGTTGGAGGGGGCGGGTGGGTCAAAGTCGATCATCGGCTTGTGTGATGCGCTGCTGTATTTGGCGATTAAGGAACGTGCGTCTGATATTCATATTGAGCCACAGGAGTCATTTACGAATATACGTTTCCGTGTGGATGGTCGGCTGCAGCAGGTGTTTCGCGTGGCCTCTGCGCTGCATGCTCCGCTGAACTCGCGCATTAAAATCTTGAGTGAACTTAATATTGCGGAAACTCGCATCCCTCAGGATGGTCGAATTTCGATTCCATTGGGGTCGGGGAATGTGAACTTTCGTGTGTCGGTCATTCCGACTATTTATGGCGAAAAGATTGTGCTGCGTATTTTGGCGCTCACGGGTAAGAAGGATTTTAAGTCACTGGATCAGATGATGATTTCACAGACGATTCTACAGCCGTTCAATGAGGTGATTCGCGCGCCAAATGGTATGGTGTTTGTTACTGGTCCGACAGGATCCGGAAAATCGACGACTTTGTATGCCGCCTTGCATGAGATCAATAAGCCAGATGTCAATATTTGCACGATTGAAGATCCGATCGAGACTCGGATGGACGGTGTGATTCAATCGCAAGTGAATGCTAAGATTGATCTGAAATTTTCGACCCTATTACGTTCGTTACTTCGACAAGATCCTGATGTGATGCTTGTCGGAGAGATTCGAGACCTGGAGACGGCTAAGATTGCAATTGAAGCTGCTTTGACCGGGCACCTTGTTTTTTCAACACTGCATACGAATAACGCGATTCAGGCTGTCGTTCGTCTGGTTGAAATAGGAATTGAACCGTATATGGTCGCTCCATCAATATTGGCAGTGATGGCTCAGCGACTCGCTGCGAGGATATGTGAAAATTGCAAGAGTGCATATACGCCGGAGGCACACGTGTTAGAACGTTATTTCCATGATAGTCATGCGGTGAATACACCATTCCTTTACCATGGGGTGGGCTGTGCACATTGCCGACAAACTGGCTATTATGGGCGCATCGCATTTCATGAATTGGCCTTGGTGACAGAGGAGATGCGTGGGCTTATCACACGTGGAGCGCCAGACGATGAGCTGACTCTCGCTGCCCGACGTGCGGGGTATCGTCCCTTGCGCTATGATGCGTTAAAGAAGGCCTTGTTAGGCTTTACGACTTTGGATGAGGTCGAGGCGCGGACCACGAGTGAGTGGGAACTTGACCCCAAGGATTAAGCACCCACTTCAGGGGGTCTCTTCTACGTCGTAGATGTAGCCGACACCGTGCACTGTTTTGAATGACTCAAGCGTGAGATCGTGGCGTTTGTAGAGGTCGCGGATTTTCACAATATATTGATCGAGTGATCGACTGCGCACATCAGCGTGTATGCCCCAGACCGAGTGGATCAAGTTTTTGCGTGTTAAAACGCTGTTCGGATGTGTGGCGAGATACGAGAAGATACCGAGTTCTTTACGGCCGATACTTTCTGCGACGCCGTCGGGGAATTGCACTTCGAGGCGCTGCGGGTTGACTTCGGCTCCACAGAAGTCGAATGGCGCATCCGTGGTGGTGGTATTATGAGTGATCTTTGCATCATTTACAGTTTCGGCACGGCGAAGCACTGCTTTGATCCGAGCGATCAGTTCAGGAAAGCTAAATGGTTTTGTGATGTAATCATCGCCACCCATTTCAAGGGCTTTTACCTTTTTAAGCTCAGCGTTTTCGCCTGTCAGGAAAATGACTGGAATGTTGACATTGTTTTTGCGCAACTCGTCCATGAGCGCGAAGCCTGTAGAGTCGGGGAGGTGCACATCTAAGAGTAGTAGGTTTGCAAAGTTGCTTTTTAAGTAGCGCACAACGTGAGAAGCCTCATTGCAGATTTGGCTCTGCATATTTGCGAGTTCCAGATGCGTTGAGATGACGGTAGCGAGGTCGTTGTCGTCTTCAGCGATGACGATAAGTGGCTTTGGTTGATTACTCATGAAATTAGGAGTTAAATTGGGATAGGTCTTCCAATACTTGTGAGGCATGTGCCTCGGGTTTCACTTTTGGATAGGTTTTTAAAATAGTGCCATCGGCAGCGATCAGAAAGGACATGCGATGGATCCCATCGTAAACACGGCCCATGAACTTTTTCTCGCCATACACACCAAAGGCTTTTGCTAGTTCAAGCTCAGTGTCGTCAATTAAGGGGAAGGGTAGCGAGAATTTTTCCTGAAATTTGATGTGCGAGGCTTCGGAATCTTTGCTCACGCCGATGACTTTAAGCCCTGCTGCTACGAAATCTGCCCAGACGTCACGTATCGCACAGGCCTCTTTGGTGCAGCCCGGAGTGTTGTCTTTGGGGTAGAAGTAAATGAGATGAGGCGTCGTGATTTCTGTGCTAAGGATGGTGCTCCCGCTTTCAGTATAGCTGAACGAGGGGGCTTTTTGGCCAGGACTGAGTGGAGTTGGGAGCGGCATCAGAATTGTTTATAAACTTGAGGGGAATTGTAAAAATAGAGCTAAGATTTTTTTTTACAATTACTTATTTCAACAAGAGGGCATTGATTCTAGGAAATTTTTCTTGTGCCCACGACATCCTGCATCAAGTTCTCTGCCCTTATGGAAAAGACACCATTACTCATGCTCGGGTTGCCTAAGGGCAGTCTTGAAGATTCGACTATCAAGCTTTTTGCAAAAGCTGGTTTCGGAATCACAAAGAGTTCCCGCTCGTATCGCCCGTCTTTTGACGATGCAGAGCTGGACGGACGCTTCGTGCGTGCACAAGAAGTGAGCCGTTACGTCGAGCATGGCTACTTTGATTGCGGCCTGACCGGCCAGGACTGGGTTTGTGAGAACGCGTCTGACGTCGTTGAAGTGTGTGATCTGGTTTACAGCCGCGCATCAAACCGCCGCTCCAAGTGGATCATTGCAGTGCCAGAGGCATCGCCCGTGCAGACCGTGAAGGACCTGGAAGGCAAGCGTATCGCCACTGAGGTGGTGAATATCACTGGTCGCTACTTGAAGGATAATGGCGTGAATGCTGACGTGGAGTTCTCTTGGGGAGCCACCGAAGTTAAAGTGCCAGACCTCGTGGATGCGATTGTTGACCTGACAGAAACAGGTAACTCGCTTCGTGCGAACAACCTGCGTATCGTTGATACGCTACTTTACACGAATACTGTGCTCATCGCCAACAAAGCGGCTTGGGAAAACCCAGAGAAGCGCAAGAAAATCGAGAATATCGCATTGCTCTTGCAAGCAGCGCTCGAAGCACACTCGAAGGTGGGGCTGAAGCTCAACATCGAGAAAGTGAAGCTGGATGCAATTCTGAAGGAACTGCCCGCACTGCGTAATCCAACAATCAACCGTCTTACAGATGAAGCATGGGTGGCGATCGATACGATTATCGACGAAAAAGTCGTGCGTGAGATCATCCCAGCGCTCAAAGAACATGGTGCTGAGGGGATTGTTGAGTATCCGCTCAATAAGGTCGTTTACTAATTTCAGCGTATGGCAGAAGCGTCTTCAACAGATCGCAACGTGCGAATCGGCCTGATTCAGGTGCGTGAGCAAGGATCTACGAAGGCCAATCTAGCCTATACGATTGATAAAATAAGGGAGGCTGCAGCTCGCGGCGCGCAGGTCATCTGCACGCAGGAGCTGTTTACCTCCCCTTATTTTTGTCTGACTCAGGACACTGAACTGTTCGATCTTGCTGAGCCAGTTCCCGGGCCGACTACGGATGCCCTGGCAACTGTCGCAGGGGAGCTCGGCGTTGTCATTATTGGTTCACTGTTTGAGCGCCGTGCTGCGGGCGTGTATCACAATACTGCTGCGGTGATTGATGCGGATGGCTCGTATCTGGGCAAGTATCGTAAGATGCACATTCCGCAAGATCCGGGCTTTGAGGAGAAGTTCTACTTCACCCCAGGCGATCTTGGTTACAAGGTTTGGGATACACGTTTTGGTAAAATATCGGTGCTCATTTGCTGGGATCAATGGTATCCAGAGGCCGCTCGTCTAGCAGCTCTCGCGGGGGCGGAGATTTTGTTTTATCCGACAGCCATTGGTTGGTTGCCCGAAGAAAAAGCTGAGCTTGGCGTAGCGCAGCACACTGCATGGGAGACTGTGCAGCGCGGGCATGCCGTGGCGAATGGCTGTTACGTGGCTGCGATCAATCGCACCGGCACCGAGGGCGCGACCCAATTTTGGGGACAATCCTTCGTTGCCGACTTTTATGGGCAAGTGATGGAGCGGGCGCCAGTGGATGCCGAGGCGATTGTGATTGCTGATTGCGATTTAAAGGCGCTTGAAGATACGCGGCGCATCTGGCCGTTCTTTCGTGACCGTCGGATTGATAGCTTCAGTGGCTTGACGCGACGCATGATTGACTAAGATCAGTGTAACGAGGTTCTGACTCTTTTATTTAGTATGACAGCATTGAGCACACCGAAAGAATTGGGTTACCGTTTTCCTGCAGAGTGGGAGCCGCAAGCAGCTGTTTGGTTTGCTTGGCCGACGCGCGATGATCTCTGGACAGGCGTGTTGCCTCGGGTGCGTGAGCAATTGGCGGCGCTCTATGTGCTCGCGGCTCGTTTTCAGCCTGTATCTGTGCTGTGTCCCGAATCGGCTCAGGCAGAATTGCGTGCTTTGATGGCCCAGGCGGGCGATGCCAGCGCGGTGACGTTTTACGACTACCAGACCGACGATGTATGGTGTCGTGATTATGGGCCGCTATTTTTGCTAAGTGAAGACCGCTCTGAGCTGTGCATGACGGATTGGATCTATAATGCATGGGGCAATAAATTTCCGTTACAGCAGAAAGACAACAACGCATCCGCATGGCTCGCTGATCATTTGGGGCTGCGCCGTTTTGCATTTGATACCGTCTTAGAAGGCGGCGCGATTGAGAGTAATGGAGCCGGGCAATTGTTGACGACTGAGGTCGTGTTGCTGAACCCGAACCGCAACGGTGAGATTTCTAAGAATCAGATCGAGGCGCGTCTATCCGCTGGCTTAGGTATTAACGAAGTGCTTTGGCTGCAAGATGGCTTGGAGGGGGATGATACTGACGGGCATATTGATAATCTCGCTCGGTTCTTTAAGGCTGACGCGATTTTAATGGCATCTGTTAACGATCCGGAAGACCGGAATTTTGCCGCCTTGAGTGAAAATGTCAGTCGTATCCAAGCATTCAGAACCCCAGATGGGCAACCGTATGCCACCGTCCAGTTACCTTTGCCTGATCCGATCTATCTCGATGGAGAGCGTCTCGCGGCAAGTTATATGAATTATCTTGTCCTGAATGGTGCGGTGCTGGTGCCTACCTATGGTCAACCGCAGCGTGATGCCGAAGCGCTGGAAATTCTCGCGGATTGCTACCCAGGGAGAGAGGTTGTCGGGTTTGATTGTCGGAATATCGTCCGAGAAGGTGGTGCGATTCATTGCATGAGCCAGCACCAGCCGGCAATTCGCTGCTAGTAGAGCTACGGGTGATCTGTCCGTGGGTAGCAATCGGGCTTCGTTGGAGTTCTGGTGAGCACTTTGCGCGCTACAACTGTCACGTTTTTGACCACTCGATCGCTTTAGGAGTGAAATGTTTTAGCCAGATTCCTATCGATCCAGTGTGCACGAGCCGATGGTCATGGTTTTTGTATTTAGTCGTATGAGTCAGCGTGTCACTTCCGTGACTTGTTTGAAGCGTTTTGTTATAAATCGTAAGTTATTGTCAGATAAAGCGAAGCGTTTTGTGGAGTGGTTGATTGCGGTGTGTCTCATGGTGGGGGATTTCATATTAGGATTTTTTTTTTAAGTCATCATGAAATCTGTTCATGTGATTAATGGGACTTATTAGTATTGTTGGCATGAGAGGTGGTGTTATCAATACAGTGCAACGCACTTAACTAACTACTACGCTGAAATGAAAAATACATATACTAAATCATTAATCACAGTGCTCGCCCTAGCGGGGAGTGCTTCATTTGCATCGGCCGAATCGGCAGAGGCTTTTTTGGATGAGCAATTCAAGAGCCTGGAAGAAACGATCCCAGGCAAGTTCAATGTCACGTCGCGGACTCGCTATGAAGTGTTTAATCTGAATACGAAGCCAGATAATCATCGCAACGGTTTTTCGGAGAGCATTCGCTACGGTTATACGACTGAGACCTTTGGTGGCTTTAATGCGATGGTCGAAGGTGAAACTGTGACTCGCATCGGTGGGGATCACGACGATATTCACCCTTTGGATGATGCGGGTGACGGCACTGACTTTAACCAGTATTGGCTCGGTTATCAGAATGAAGATTATGGTAAGGCTAAGATCGGTCGCCAGATTTACATTCTCGATGATTCGCGCTTCATTGGTAACGTGGGATGGCGCCAAAATATGCAAACCTTCGATGCTGCGACTGGCTCATTTACAATGGTTGAGAACCTGACTGTGAATGGCTTTTACATGGATAATGTAAATCGCGTGAATGCCGATAACACCAAAATGGATACTGCTGGCGCAAATATCAAATACAAGGTTGCGGATTGGTTGAGCCTTACGGGATTCTACTATCATATTAAGAGTAGTGACATTGATGCGTTCTCCAATGATACCACAGGTATTCGTGCCACAGGTAAGTATAAGTTGGATGAAGTGACATTGAACTATGCATTTAGTTATGCACATCAGGAAGATAACTCGCAGTCTCCAACTGATATCGATGCCGACTACTGGGCGGGTGACCTCTCAGCTGCCTACGAAGCCTTCACCTTTGGTGCTGGTTTTGAAGTTCTAGGTGATGGCTTCCGCACACCACTCGCGACTGTGCATAAGTTCAATGGTTATGCTGACGTCTTCTTGCCTGTCACTGGTATCGACGGTGGGCTACAGGACCTCTACGCATATGTGGGATACAAGATTCCAGTTTGGGATAAAAAGAGTATTCCTGTGAAGCTTGTTTATCACTCTTTCGATTCGGATACTCATCCTTCACATGGCAATGACTACGGTGATGAAATTGACTTTGTCGCTAGCTATAAGGTCAACAAGTATACGACTTTGATGGCGAAGTATGGTTACTACATGGCGGACGATGAGTTCGCTGGTGCAGGTGGTGCTGATAAGACCATGTTTACATTCGACGTGAATTTTTCTTACTAAGTTAAAGTATTGTTTGTTGTAGAAATTGGAGGCGGGGTCGTTTAGGCGATCCCGCCTTTTTTGTCGTTCACGCCGTTTATGACATGTGCAAGGCTAGCTTTGTAACCAGTCTACTAGGTCGGCATCGCTTCGGATCGTTGTGGCATCTTGGTATTCGGGTGCGAGTTGTTGTTGATAGGCCGTTTGGCTGTAGCGTTTGCCGTGGAGCAGGACTTTGGCACGGTGTCCTGGTGCGCGGACAATACGGCCGAGGGCTTGGTGGATGCGGCGCATCGCTGGGATGATATAAACGTCTTTGAAGGCTAGGTCACGCTCGGTGCTATGGTAAGTGCCCATTTTTGCGTTTTGGATGGCGTTGACTTCTGGCAGTGCTGGACCGACGACCAT
Source organism: Lentimonas sp. CC4 (assembly GCF_902728235.1). Classification (NCBI taxonomy): domain Bacteria; kingdom Pseudomonadati; phylum Verrucomicrobiota; genus Lentimonas; species Lentimonas sp. CC4. Next base: position 3,366,999 of record NZ_CACVBO010000001.1, on the reverse strand, counting down.
GGCGATGTCGATTCGGCCACCGAGTTTATCAACACCTTCGGCATAGCTGGATCCTAGTATGAGGAAAAGCGCATCTGCCATGAGGAGGCCTTCGTCGATGAATGTTTCCTGTTCGGCTAGGTCGACACCGCGTGGTTGCACTTGAACACGAGCCACTGGATTAAGTGCTTCGAGATAGGTTTTTATATTTTCGGCGTAGAGGTAGGATGCAAAGAAGACTGCGACTGGCACACCAGGGCTTTGGTGGATGAGCGCGTCGATGGTGCGTGCTGTGATTTCGTAGTGTTTCTCGCGTTCTTTATAGCGAGTATCCACACGGGAATCGATGGCGACTTGGTAGGCATCGTCGCGCCAAGGTGCGTGGCCTTGCGCGAGTGTGGAGTTTTTGCGTTTGAGGCCGCAGTGCTCACGGAAGCTTTCAATTGGCGAGAGCGTGGCAGACATCAGGATACTGCCTCCGAAGGGAGCGATACATTCTGCGATCCACTTGCTGGCATCGAGGCAGCTGGCGCGCAGCGTGCCGACTGTAGGGCACCAGTGTAGCCATTGATGTGATGGTTCGGCTAGGCGTTGTGCGAGTTCGGGAATGCGCCAGACGATGTCTATCGCAAAGGGGGCGGTAGCATCGTAATTAAAGTGTGCATCTTTGAGCTGTCGTGCAAAATCCTCACAGAGGTCGAGTGCCTCGTAGCGTCTGTCGGGGTGGAGCGGCTCACCTTGCGATTGTGATTCGAGGCAGCGTATGAGTTCTTCGCCGATACTGAGTAGATGGTGTGGTGCGCCGGCGTTGCGCAGTTCTTCGAGGGCAAAGAGCAGGTCGGCCGCGCTGAGTTCGACACTGAGAGCATCAGCTGCGCGGTCTGGCAGGTTGTGAGCTTCATCGACGATGAGGAGTGTTTTGGCGGGGTCGAATCCGTGTTGCTCTAAAAAGACCGCGCGGCTTGATGGAGAAAAGATATAGTTGGTGTCGCCAATCCATGCTTCGGCGAATGGTAGGCAGCCTTTGGTCAGTGCGTAGGGGCAAACGCCTGTGTTTTCGCCAATGTCTTTGGCGCGGTCGAGACTGAGTGTGGCGTCCTCGAACAGCTCAATTGGTGAAATGTCGGCGGCTAACCAATTCTGCCCGAGGTGCTCATTACAACGATTGTCGCCTGTGCAGGTGTGAACAGCGCTGTCGATGCGATGCTCGGAGCGGTTGCGCATTTGTATGTAGCGCAGATTGTCGCCAATCATGGCGCGCAGTTGGCGGATCGTTTCTAACTGACCGGTCGATTTACTGGTGAGATAGATGGCACGTTCATAGACACCGCTTTGCATTTGGCGGAGAGTATGTTCGAGCACAATGCCTGTTTTGCCAAAGCCTGTGGGCGCTTCGAGCAGGACGGTTTTACTTTGGAGGGCGGCGTGGTCGAGTGTGGCGAATAGCTCGGCTTGGCCTTCGCGTAGGGTTTCAAAGGCGGGTTGGAGCGTGATGCCTTGCAGGCGGAGTTGACAGTTGCGGCGGTCTTCGAGGAAGGGGAGTAGTGTGTCGAGCTGACTTGTGAAGGTGCGCTCGTCGTCTTCGGTGAGTGGCACAAGTTGCTGCTTGCCGGTTTCGATGTCGATGAAACAGAGCTCTGCGGATAGTTGGTTGTTCGCATAGTCGGGGAGCACACGAGCGAGGCCGAGGTAGATGGCGACTTGGGCGAAATAGTCGGGGTAGTGACTGGCAAGTTCTTCGGGGTTGGCCGGCAATCTTCCGCGGATCGTTTTAACTTCGCGAATGATTAATTGCTCGGACTCGGGGAGTATTTGATCGATGCGGCCTTGTATCTCAAAAGTCCAGTCGTGATGGTGCCAAGTCGCTTTAAGTGGCACCTCGAACCGTGCATCGGTGTGGGTGTTCAATGTTTGGCGCTCTGCGGTTTTGTGCCATTTCTGCCCGACTGATGCACGCCACGGGCTGGCGCCGTGCCCATCGCTCGCAGGCACCTGGCGAAAGGTGGCGAGTTCGCGCACGCTTAGGCGAACGGTTCGGGCGAGTGGATCAATATGCATCGCCCGACATGGCTGACAAATGACGGGTGGAGGTCAAGCCTAGGACTAGCGAACGATTTTTTGTCGTAGCGTGGGGACGGTGGAGGGGGGCATATAGAAAATCTTAGCGTCGATTTTTTGATTAGCGGTTATGGTATCGAACGTGATGGTGCCAAACTTCGAATTTTCAGCGAGTAGGTCGATCTGCTTGGGCAGGAGCACGCCGCTGACGACTGCAAATTGTGTGGCTTGGTAGTCCATGTATTCTTCGATGCCAGCGATGGTGCCTTTGCCGCCCCATCGCGTGAGGAGTGAGCGTTCTTTATCAAAGTAAAACCAGCTACGTTCATTCTGTTTGCCAAATCCAGTAATGATATAAGCGGGGCGCCCACTGACTTTCGACTCACCTTGATATATAAACACATAATCCGCTTTCATTGGCACAATGAAGGGCTGGATGAGCCAATGCTGACGTGCAAAGTGTAGCGCTTTGCGGCCGGTGACTGGTTGGGGCTCTTTCTTTTTGGGGAGGAGCTCCTGCTGCCACGTCTGCACTCCATCGAAAGAGTGTAGCACTTTATATGTGCGGCCGAGGTGCTTCCATGTGTAGGTGAGTTGTCGACGGCCATCTTGAGTCTCGATCAGGTGAAATGATTTTACTCTGCCTGCTTCAATGATTTTTCCAGTGGCGGTTACGTTGACTAGATCGATATAGGCTTGCTTGCCACCTGAAACCGCAAGGAAGTTTTTGATTAGCCGTTTACTGGTAATGTCAGATAATTGGGGCCGTTGAGTGGCTGTGGGTGTTTCAGGTGTCGCTGATTGTGCCCACATCGTGAGGGGGGCCAGTAAGAGGCAGATCAGTATAACGAAGGTGGATGTTGAGAGTTTGGGCGTGGAATGTGTAATTTTCATACTGTTGTGCTGTTTAGTGTTCGCAAATAAAAGAAAATCACAACTGGATTCATTCATGCGTATTTTAATTACTGGAGGAGCTGGTTTCTTGGGCAGTCATTTGTGTGACCGTTTGTTGGGCGAAGGTCATGAGGTCATCTGTATGGATAACTTCTTCACAGGCCGTAAGCGCAACGTGCTTCACTTAATGCAGAATCCACTGTTTGAGCTGATGCGGCACGATGTGACCGATCCGTTTAAAGTAGAAGTGGATCAAATCTATAATCTGGCCTGTCCAGCATCGCCTGTGCATTATCAGCACAACCCGATCAAAACGATTAAGACATCTGTGATGGGGGCGATCAATTGTTTGGGTTCGGCCAAGCGTGTCGGGGCGCGTGTCTTTCAAGCATCGACTTCGGAGGTGTATGGCGATCCGGATCCATCGGTGCATCCACAGCCCGAGTCGTATTGGGGGAATGTGAATCCGATTGGTATTCGATCGTGTTACGATGAAGGCAAGCGTGCGGCTGAGACTTTGTTTATGGATTACCACCGTCAGAACGGTGTCGATGTCCGTATCGTCCGTATTTTTAATACCTATGGACCACGCATGTGCCCAGATGATGGCCGCGTGGTTTCAAACTTTATTGTGCAGGCGCTGCAAGGGAAAGACATCACCGTTTATGGCGAAGGACAGCAGACACGTTCGTTCTGTTATTGTGATGATTTGATTGAGGGGTTCGTGGGGTTAATGAATCAGGAGGAAGTGATTGGTCCGATGAATATCGGTAATCCCGGTGAGTTTACGATTCTGGAACTCGCAGAAAAGGTGATCGCTCAGACTGGAAGCAAGTCGAAGATCATACACGAAGCGTTGCCTCAGGATGATCCGAAGCAGCGGCAGCCTGATATCACTCAGGCAAAGAAGGTGCTTGGCTGGGAGCCGAAAGTCTCGCTCGACGAAGGTTTGAAGCCGACGATTGCTTACTTTGACAAGGTGTTGTCGGAGGGGTAGGCGCCTTCGTCGGGGCTTTGCCTGCGAAGACCGCGACAACTCCGACCCCCATTGTAGCTTCCTGACTTTAAACTGCCTGCGCGGTCGCCCCAAGGAGTGCCCCTACATTTCTCCGAGTAAGCGACGCATGTTTTTGTGCGTGATCGCTTGGAGTTCGTCGTCGCTTAATTCGGCTTCGTTTCGAATCGCATTGAGAAAGCTCGCGATGTCGGGCGTCTTTTGTGTGCGCGGATAGACACGCAGCGGGAAGTCGGAGCCGAATAGAATCTTTTCAGACCCGATGATCTCGATCATGCGGCGGAAGATGGATGACTCGTAGAGGAGAGGCGTGGCTGACGTATCGTAGGTGACATTTTTCAGCACTTTACGCAGGCGGGGATTGAGCTCGAAGAAAGCGAGTCCGCCGCCCCAGTGTGCAAGGATGAGCTTCAGCTCGGGGTGTGCTTCGGCCATGCGTAGGAAATCGTTCAGCGGTGTCGGCACACTGCCGGGGTGGTCGTGTCCGACGGCTTCAGTGGCGTGGCAGTTGATGGGCCAGTTGTGCGCGACGCACCAATCGGCTAGAGCCTGCCAACCTTCGCTGGAGGAATTGAAGTTCTGAATGCCTGGGTGGACTTCGCCAACACCACGTAGCCCAAGGCTCCGAGCGAATTCGCATTGAGCGATCACACTCTTCGCTGAACTGCCTGGGTGGATCGCAGCAAAGCCTATAAAGCGTTCGGGGGCGGTTGCGATCCACTGTGCGATGACTTCGTTCTGCCAACGGCAATTGTGTTCGTTTTCCCAATACCAGCCGAGTAACACCGACTGTGACACACCTGCGGCGTCCATCGCCTGAAGTGTTTGCTCGGGGCTGGCCCAGCCTTGGATCGAGGGGCGATCCAGTGGAGCCACGAGATCCGCCCAGTGTGGTTCGCCACGTGCCTCAGCCCACCCACGCGGATCCACCTCGAGTTCGGGTGGGTAGCAATGGGTGTGGCTGTCGATCATGTTCACTGTGGGAACTGTAGCTGAGTTTTACGAAAATCGGAATCCGAAACTGTGACTGGCAACCTGTGCGTTAACCAGTCGTGCGTAAGCCTGCGGCGATGGCATTGACAACGCGTAGTAGGTGGTCAGTCGCTGCGGCATCGTTGGTTGTGCCGCTGCGTAATAACTGAAGCAGCTCGATTTGCTTCTTATGCAGAGCTGCGAGTGGCACGTTACGCTCATCGAGTGTTTTATAGAAGCGTGGACGACGCTCTGGCAATGAGCGCTTGAAGAGTTTACCTAGCTGCTCGATGGTGCGCTTACGCTCGTCGAGGATCTGCTTGAGCAGACGTTTACGGATTTTGGTGTCTTGCACCAGGCTGGCGTAGGAGCGCATCCATTTCTCGTCTGAACTGCTGATGCTGCTCTCTACGTTGTAAAATACATAGCGTAGGAATGGAGTGTTTTGTAAGTTGTTCTGGATCGCGACGTAGGCTTCTGGATTTTCGGCTTCGAGTGCATCGAGGGCGCTGCCGACACCATACCAACCTGGCACGTAGAAGCGTGATTGGTTCCAGCTGAAGACCCACGGAATGGCGCGCAAATCGGAGAGTTCTAGACTCGCCTTGCCGGTGCGGCGTGACGGACGTGAGCCGATACGACTTTGCTCGATGGCATCAATTGGTGTGGCCTCACGGTAGAATTGCATGAAGCCGTCTGCGTCGAGCAGTTCACGATAGGCGGCACGCGATAGCTTCGCGAGGCGTTCCATTGCATGGTCGACCAGTTCGTTGGCAGCAATTTTAGGGGCGAGTAATTGAGCACCTAAGCTGCCTGCGAGGAGCCATTCCAAATTTGCGGTGGCAGTGGCCTTGGTGTTGTATTTCTGGGCGATGACTTCGCCTTGTTCAGTCACACGCAGGCCACCGTTGAGTGAGCCTTCTGGCAGTGCTTCAAGGAAGCGGTGCGTAGGGCCAGCGCCGCGACCGACGGTGCCACCACGGCCGTGGAAAAATGTGATTTTGACGCCATGGTCGACGCCGACTTCGACTAGCTTGCTCTGAGCGCTCTTGAGGATCCATTGGCTGGCGAGGATGCCAGTGTCTTTGTTACTATCGCTATAGCCGAGCATGATAATGAAGCGCGGAGTGGCTTCGGACGTGCCGATACGCAGGCTTTGACGTGTGCACGGGTGCGATAGGAATGCATCGGAGATACCTGGTGCGGCTTCAAGATCCTCGTATGTTTCGAAGAGTGGCACAACTGGGAGCATGCAGCGTAGTTGGCCGTCTTCTTGGTAGGTGAGGCCGACTTCTTTCGCGAGCACGTAGACGGTGAGCAAGTCGCAGAGGTTTCTGGTCATGCTGACGATCAGTGCGCCTACACCATTGGTGCCATGCACCTTAATGTGACGCGCGACAACTGCGAGTGTTTCGCGGGCTTCAGTTGCCTCTTTGGGCAATGGCATGGAGGCATGCGTGAGTGGGCGCGGGGTTTGAAGTTCTTGATTGAGGAATTCGAGTTTTTGCGCCTCGGGCCATTTTGCGAATTGTTGGCCATTTTTGACGCCAGCGGCGACCATCATTTGACCGAGCGCTTTTTCGTAGAATTCACTATTCTGACGAATATCGATGCGGGCTAGGTGGAGTCCGATACTGTCGAGCAAGCGAAGGATGGGGCGCACGTAACTGTGGACGCAGCGGTGGGCGCCGGTCTCTTCGAGCCAACCGATCAAGTTTTCCAGATGTCCGCGTAATTCGGCCTCTGAGAATGTGTCGATTTGCTGTGCGAGTTGCATGACGAAGATGCGCCATGGTTCTTGGGTATTGTGATCGCCGCCCCAGCGTTTGATTTGTTTTAATACCGCAGTCGGGCATGTGCTGCGTGCTTCGGTGAGTGTGAGTTGCTGCGCTAGGTCGTCGAGGCGAGCACGCACGATCTGCACTGCGGTGGCGCGCATTGTCTCTAAAGTTTCTTCTGTCACTGTTGAAGTGACGAGCGGGTGGCCATCGCGGTCGCCGCCGACCCATGAGCCGAATTGTAGGTGTGGCAATTCGGTGTAGTCGAGTGGGGCTTCTTGCGGCCAGGTCTCTGTCCACGCGTGCTCAAGGTTTTCGTCGAGTAAACCAAAGACCTGTGGGAAAACTTCGCGCAGGTAGTAGAGTAGGTTGTCTAGCTCATCCTTGATCTGTGGCTTGTGCATGTAGATCTCGCCGGTGAGCCAGAGGCGCTCGATGATGGCTCGTATCTGTTCTGCGCTTTGCTCTGCTTCGCGTGGAGTGCGGTCGCTTTCGCGCTGGCGCAGTAGGCGGACGATTTCGCGGTGAATGCCGAGCACCGACCAACGCTTTGCCTCGGTCGGGTGTTTGGTGAAGACGGCTTCGACCCAAAGGTCATTGAGTTGGCCGCGAACGACATCGGGTGCGATGCGTGCTTCTTTTAAGCGGCTGAGATAGTGTCCCCAGTGCCCTGGTTCGGCGGACATGCCGAGTTGTGCCTCACGGGTGCGACGTATGCTGTTGGCCACATTTTCTTCTGCCAAGTTAAGCAATTGAAAGTAGAACGAGATTGCCTGCACGCAACTGTCGTCTAGCAAGTCAGGAGAGGCGGACTTGAGGCGACCTTTGATTAATTGCGCCGCACGATCTTCGCCCATCGAAGTGAGCACGTCGACGAATGCTTGGGCGAGGTATGTGTGCTCTTCATCGACCTGTGCTAGGCCTTGTTCAACGAGTTGTAAGAATTTTTTTTTGGTAGATGCGGTCATTCGATGTGGGTAGCTATACGAAACTATAGTCTCTGCAACTATTGGATGCGCTTTTCGTGCCAATTAGGCACGTTAATTGAATTCCGTCGTTTTATTACGACGGTTTTAATGGGATGGTGCCGACTTACAGGCGCACGGGGAGGCCGCGACTTTGTAGATGCTCTTTAGCTTCACGAATCGTGAAGGTGCCAAAGTGGAAAATAGATGCGGCAAGCACGGCGCTAGTGTTTCCTTCGGTAATCGCGTCGGCCATGTGGTCGAGTGTGCCTGCTCCGCCGGAAGCGATCACAGGCACTTCGACCGCGTCACTGACCGCCTTGTTTAATCCGTTGTCGAAGCCTGCCTTCGTGCCGTCAGAGTCCATGCTGGTGAGTAGAATTTCACCTGCGCCCAGTGATACGACTTTCTTTGCCCATTCGACTGCATCGAGGCCGGTGTTGTTGCGGCCGCCATGGGTGTAGACTTCCCAACGATTCGCTTCGCCTTCGACGCGCTTGGCATCGATTGCGACGACGATACACTGATTGCCGAACTTCGAGGATGCTTCGAGGATGAGATCTGGATTGAGGATGGCTGCAGTGTTGAGGCTGACCTTATCAGCTCCAGCATTGAGCATGTCGCGAATGTTTTCTACATTGCGTAGCCCGCCACCGACGGTGAGTGGCATGAAGCATTGGTCGGCGGTGCGTTTGACCACGTCGATCATGGTATTGCGCTCATCGCTGGATGCAGTGATGTCGAGGAACACGAGTTCGTCGGCGCCTTGTAGTTCGTAGGCTTTGGCTTGTTCGACGGGATCGCCAGCATCGATCAAATTGACAAAGTTCACGCCTTTGACGACGCGACCTTCATGAACATCTAGGCAGGGAATAATACGGACTGAGAGCATGGCAGAAACTAAATATCGGAGTGGATCTCTGTAAATAAAGAATGCCGCAAACTGAGGGTTGCGGCATTCTGAAATTTGTTTGAAACGAAGACTTATTCGTCAGCAAATGCAATGTCCGGCTCGAAAGAGAGCGCGAGGCGATATTGCATACCAGGGCGCATGGTCAATGGATGATCACGCTCAAGGATTTGCAAGTAGTGCATGTTACCGTAGTAAGTGCGGAATTCAGGATCTTCGGTTACAACGTCGAGCTCTTTCCATTCTGCTTGGAAGTCGTCTTTGATGACGTTGGTGCGGTGACCTTCTTCGCCGAGAGTGAAGGAGGTGCCGACACGGTAACGACTGTGTGGCGATGCGATCGCTAAGATATAGCGCATGCGATCAAGCTGCACTTGCTGTTTTACTGTGAAGCAGAATTCGCAATTGATGACGCCGCCCTTGAAGGACCACATGACCTTACAGCTGCCAAGACCTGGGACGATTTTTTCGTCCTTAGTGATGAGCTCTGGCTGATCATACTTGAACGTGAGTGCATTGCGCAGACCCATCGAAGTGGTGCAGTTCTTACCGTAGAAAGATGGCACGATGACGTGGTCGCCGAAGGTCAACTCGGGCATCATGATCGGTAGATATTTATCTACAGGCCAGTCGAAGATGCCAGGTGAGTGTGGGAAGGCGAGGTAGTCGGAAGTGCCTTTGCCTTGTTCGCCAGAAGCGATGAGCGGCAATTGAACTGCTAGACCAGAGTCAGGATCTTGATAAACGAAGAGACCTTGTTCCTTTTTGTGCGACTTGTCGAAGCTGACGTAGCGCGCGACTTTACGCGGTGCCACGGGTGCTGATGGAGAGGCGCTTCCCTTTGTGGCGCGTGCGAGACGTGCCCATTGGCAGAGGTAACGAGCTGCGTCGAAGTTAGCCATACGTGTGGTATGGTAAGGCACTGTGTCGCGTTCGTCATCGCGGATGACCAAGTAACCATGTTCTTGGTCAAGGTATGTTGCGAAGAAATTCATGAACAAGCGGCGCACGGTATCTGTGTAGAGATCGCGCTGATTGTCGGCGACCCATCCATCACGAAGTGCTTGAAGGATGAGGCTAATGCAGTGCATTTGGCCGTAGGCGCCGAGTGAGCGTCCATAAGCGAAGCCTGTGCCGTCTTGACGTGCAAGATCAGGGATGAGCTTCAAGTATTTCTCGGAGTAAGTGCGCAGGCTCGGAAGCTTGCGTTCACGTAGGTGGAGATTTGAGTGAAGCTGAAGTGATTGGCGGATGAATACGAAGCTAAGGACACCGTAGATGTCGAATGCGCCGCTCAGCTTGCCTTCTTCGCCACTGGCATCATCGAAGTAGCCTGTAGAAGATGTTGATTCGATGCGCTCAAGGAAGCGGTCGATCAGGCGGCCTGTCTCGTCCTTCTTAGATAAACCGAGGCTGAAGCGTGTCACCGCCTTGGCGATGTTGAAGCTTTGAAAGTGGTTGTCGTAGTCGCTGCGCTCGAGCAATTGCTTGTCGAGTTGTTCGCGAGTTGGGTCGAGTAGGCGCTCCCATACTGGGTTACGATCCTTGGCTGGGCCGAATGATAGTAGGCCGAGCGCCGAGTAGGCTAGGCCATTCTCGTGTTCTTCCTCGGTAAATACCTGAGCGGTAACGCAACGGGCGGTGAGGTCGACTAAGTCATACTCACCAAGCGTTGTTTCGTTCGTTGCCCGGTAATACTCACCGATCGCAAGGGCGGCGTGTCCAGGTTCGTCGTGGCGACTGTTTTCACCAGCAACAGGAGAGATAGTTCCCTGTTCACTGATCGATTCGAGATTATGTCCCAGTATTGACTGGGCCATATCGAGGCACTGATCTGCAAAATTTTCCATTAATCGAAAGCGCGTCATTTTAACGCGGAGAGCAGGTTTTGATGCTCTGCGTCTAGGGGCTTGTCAATAGCTTTCGGGAAAGACTGAAAAACGGGCATTATTTCGCGAAAGTCATTGACCTTAAAGCGGTGATACATTCGCTCGTAATTTCTTCATTAGATGTGCTAACGCGTGCCTCTAGATGTTCTACTGCCCCTCAACTCCCAATAATTACTATGTCGACTGACTCTTCCTCGATGGAATCCGTCTCGCACGAGAACCGGAAATTCTCACCTCCAGCCGCTTTTGCTGAAAATGCACACATTAGTAGTATGGAAGAGTATGCTTTTCTCTACGAGAAAAGCATTGAAGATCCCGAGGCCTTCTGGGCTGAGGCAGCGGAGGATTTGCATTGGTTTAAAAAATGGGACTCCGTGCTCGATGCTTCGGGGGCTCCCTTTTATAAGTGGTTTTCCGGTGCCCGCACAAATGTGTGTTATAACTGTGTCGATCGCCATCTGGACGGGCCGAATCGTAACAAGGCTGCGATTATCTGGGAAGGTGAACCTGGTGAGACTCGGGTGCTGACGTATCAGGATGTGCATCGTGAGGTGTGTAAGTTTGCGAATGGCCTCAAGCAGATTGGAATTAAGAAAGGCGATCGAGTTGCAATCTATTTGCCGATGGTTCCAGAGCTCGCGCTGGCTTTGCTCGCTTGTGCGCGAATTGGTGCGGTTCATACGGTGATTTTTGCCGGATTTTCGGCAGAGTCGATTCGCGACCGGGTCAATGACTGTGGTGCGAAGTGTGTCATTACTGCGGACGGCGGTTGGCGTCGTGGTCGCGTCTTGCCGCTCAAGAGTATTGTCGATGAGGCGCTTGAAGGTGCTGAGACTGTAACGGACGTAGTGATCGTTAAGCGGGCGCATGGCGAGCCGTTCCCTTGTCATGTGAAGGAAGGTCGCGACCATTGGTATCATCGTCTGGTTCAAGAGCAACCAATCGACTGCCCCTGCGAGGAAATGGAAGCTGAGGATATGCTCTTCCTTCTATATACTAGTGGCACGACTGGGAAGCCTAAGGGCATTATTCACACGACTGCCGGATATATGGTCTACACGCAGCAGACAACGAAGTATATTTTCGATATGAAGCCGGAGGACGTCTATTGGTGCACCGCAGACGTGGGTTGGGTTACGGGGCATAGTTACATTGTCTATGGGCCGATGCAGTGTGCTGCCACTCAGATTGTTTATGAGGGTGCTCCTGATACGCCTAATGAGGGCCGCTTCTGGGATATCATTGAAAAATATCGTGCTACGATTTTCTATACTGCACCGACTGCAATTCGCGCGTTTATGAAGTGGGGCGATCAATGGCCTGAGAAATACAACCTGTCCAGTTTGCGCTTACTTGGCACGGTTGGTGAGCCGATTAATCCCGAAGCGTGGATGTGGTATCATAAGGTGATTGGTGGCGAAAAGTGTCCGATTGTGGACACTTGGTGGCAGACTGAAACGGGAGGGCACATGCTTACGCCGATGCCGGGGGCGACTCCGACGAAGCCAGGGTGTGCGACGGTTCCCTTTTTTGGTGTCGAGCCAGCTATTCTGACTGACGATGGCAAGGAAGTGGCGGCCGGCATTCTTGCGATCAAGCAACCATGGCCAGGTATGTTGCGCGGTATTTATGGAGATGAGCAGCGCTTTAAGGACACGTATTGGTGTAAGTGGGGCGGTCAGTATTATTTCCCTGGTGACGGAGCTCGGCGTGATGAAGATGGCTACATTTGGATTTTGGGTCGTGTCGATGATGTCGTGAATGTGTCTGGTCACCGGATTGGCACTGCCGAGTTGGAGAGTGTTTTTGTTGAGCACCAGGATGTTGCAGAATCTGCGGTGGTCGGCGTGTCGCATGAGATAAAAGGACAGGGGCTGATTGCCTTTGTCACGGTCATTAAGGGGCGTTCGCATGACGATCAGTTGAGCAAGGAGCTTGTTGCGATGATCGACAAGAGGATTGGCAAGTTTGCGCGACCCGAGCGGATCCTGTTTTCCAGTGACCTGCCAAAGACACGTTCCGGTAAGATTATGCGTCGCTTGTTGCGTGACATTGCTGAAGGCAAAGAGCTTGGGAATACCACAACTTTGGCGGATCCGAGCGTGGTCGAGGAACTTCGTCGGCAATACGAAGAGTCCTAGTGCTCTCGGTCTCGTTTCGTTTTTTTTTTTGCGCAAAAGCCCTGCTGGATATTTCAGCAGGGCTTTTTTTGTGGAGAACTCGCCTTTGAAGCGCGATGGAGGCTAGACAAAACGAATTTCGCCTCCATCATCGCTGGTTTTATGAAGATTTATATGAACGATAAGTTGGTCGATCAAGACGAGGCGAAAGTCTCGGTTTTCGACCATGGGCTACTTTACGGTGACGGTATTTTCGAGGGCATCCGCCTCTATGACGGCTGCGTGTTTAAGCTCGATGAGCATTTGGAGCGCTTGGAGTATTCTGCGAAAGCGATCATGTTGGAGCTGTCTTGGACGCGCCAAGAGATTTCGGATGCGGTATGCGAAACCTGCCGTGCGAATGGCTTGAAAAACGGCTATATCCGTTTGGTCGTAACGCGTGGTGTCGGTAGCCTAGGACTGTCGATCAAAAACTGCGATAAGCCACAGCTGATTATCATCGCTGATACGATTCAACTCTATCCGCAGGAATTTTACGACAATGGCTTGAAGATCATCACTGTGCCGACGCGTCGTTGTAACCCATCGGCACTGCCGCCAGCGGTTAAGTCGCTCAACTACTTGAATAACATTCTCGCTAAGATCGAAGCGCAGCACCTCGGCTATCATGAAGCGATTATGCTGAATGATCAGGGCTACATTGCAGAGTGCACAGGTGATAATGTCTTTATCGTCCACAAGGGTGAGTTGATTACGCCAGCAGCGAGTTCTGGTGCCTTGAAGGGGATTACTCGTGATACTGCATTGGCGATTGCTGATGAGTTGGGTATTCCTTGGCGTGAGGCGAACATGACGCGTTATGATGTCTGGGTGGCTGACGAGGTTTTCTTGACTGGAACTGCCGCTGAGATCGTGCCGATTGTTGAAATTGATGCGCGTGTGATTGGTGATGGCAAGCCCGGCCCGATTACTGCGAAATTCCTCGAGAGTTTCCATCGTCGCGTGTCGATCGAGGGCACCATGCTTTAAGATGTGTCTGGCCTAGATCGACTTGGGTAATTTGATGACTCGGGTGTTTTCTAGGCCATGGGCACAACTTTTGCTGTAGACTGTCTAAAGTCTGCAAACCTGCTGGCTTACCTCATTAGAGTATGGTGAATTTGATCTTTCGCTTTGCTAAGCATCCCGACTTTTATACTATTTAAACTATGGCTGATAATCTGAAGTGCAGCATCTGTAATAAAGAGGCGACCGTGCATCTGACGCAGATCGTGAACAACAAGATCCACAAAGTGGATCTATGTGAGTCTTGTGCCCAGAAGAAAGGTGTGACTGACCCAGAGGGTTTTTCGTTGGCAGATATGCTATCGAAGACCCCGCTTGCTCCGACTTCAGGGGAGGCGCAGGAGGTGTGTCCGAACTGTGGTCAAGGGACGGCTGACTTTCGTGTCACTGGTCGGCTTGGTTGCTCTGAGTGTTTTGAAGTTTTTAAAGCATTGGTGCTTCCAGTGCTTGAAGATATGCATGCTGGCACGACGCATAAGGGCAAGGTGCCTACTGTCGCGTTGAGTCGACAATCGAGCAAGATACAGTTAAAGAACTTGCACGATGCGCTGGCACGTGCGGTCGCTGAGGAAGCCTATGAGGAAGCAGCAAAGTTCCGCGATCAGATCAAAGCGATTAAGGAGGCTAATGAGCTGGAGGTATCGCCTAAATGATCGAGTCACTTATTAATGATGATTGCGCGGAACTCGTGCAGGCGGCAAAGAAGGCCGCTCCTGTGGTGCTAAGCACTCGTATTCGACTTGCTCGTAATTTGGTTGGCTCACCGTTTCCTGAGCGTGCGGATGTTTTACAGCGCCGTGATGTGCTCACTCGTTGCACCGATCAAATCAGTGCGTTGCCGCAGATGGATAAAGGCACATTTCTCGATATTTCTGATCTCACCGCCTTGGAGAAGCAAGTGCTGGTGGAGCGTCATTTGATTAGTCGTGAATTGTGTGACGGCGAAGAGGGCACTGGCGTGTATATCAACAAGGGGCAGACTTGCTCGGTGATGATTAATGAGGAGGATCACCTGCGTATTCAGTTTCTGAAGACGGGCTTCAATTTAAAGTCAGTCTGGAAGTTAATTGATGCGTTTGACTCGGAGCTGGAGAAGACGATCGATGTGGCATTTTCGCCTGATTTTGGGTATCTAACCGCATGTCCGACGAATTTGGGCACTGGCCTACGTGCTTCAGTGATGATGCATCTTCCGGGCTTGGTGATTGCGGGGCAAATGGAGCGTGTCATTCGCGCGGTGAATCAGCTCGGGATCACGGTGCGGGGGCTCTTTGGTGAAGGTTCAGATGCGAGTGGGCACATTTTTCAGATATCGAATCAGCAGACGCTTGGAGAGAGTGAAACTGAGATCCTTGAGCGTTTGGCCAATGTGCTGAAGACGATCATCGACCACGAGTTGAATGCACGTTGTAAGTATCTCGAAGAGAATCGCGCGAAGATGCTGGATCAGATTGGCCGCGCTTCTGGAATCCTTAGAAATTCGCACGTTATTTCCTCAGATGAGGCGCTAAACTTACTTTCCTTTATTCGTCTCGCGGTAGATTTTGGAATGTTGCCTGAGTCAAGCCGTGCCGATGTTGATCGGCTTGTGATTGAGTGCCAGCCAGGGCATGTGCAGTATGCTGCTCACGAAGGAATCGAGCCCGATGCGCGCGATATTGCGCGTGCGAATAAACTTAGGGAAGAATTTGCGAACCTACCGGCTCTAGCTTTTGACAAACTTGAAGAATCGGAATAACCCATAGGAAACGACAATAAGATGGAACCAATGAATAACTTCACCCCTCGCGCTCAACAAGTTCTCGCTTTAGCCCGTAAGGAAGCGGATCGCTTTCACCACAACTACGTGGGGACGGAGCACTTGCTTCTTGGCCTAATTAATCTTGGACAGGGAGTCGCAGTTAACGTGCTTCAAAAGATGGGGCTCGACCTGCAAACTGTTCGCTCTGCGGTTGAGAAACAGGTGGGCACTGGCCCAGAAAGCAAGCCTTCTGGTAATATTCCTTATACTCCACGTGTTAAAAAAGTGCTAGCGCTCGCAGGTAAAGAGGCGAAGGCGCTGAACCACTCGTATGTCGGCACGGAGCATATCTTGCTAGGGCTGCTGCGTGAAGGTGAGGGCGTTGCCGCTCGTGTCCTGAAGTCCCTCGAAGTCGATATCGAGCGCTGCCGTAATGAAATTTTATCCGAACTCGATCCGAATTTTACTGGCGAGCCTGAGGAGGCTTCCGCTGGTGGTGCGACAGCCGGCGCGCCTGAGGATAAGAAGGATGCGAAGACCCCTGCGCTTAAGGCGTTTGGTCGCGATTTAACAGAGTTGGCCAAGAAGGGGGAGTTGGATCCTGTTATTGGCCGTAAGGATGAAATCCGTCGTGTCGTTCAAATTTTATGCCGTCGCACTAAGAGTAATCCGGTGCTGATCGGTGAAGCAGGAGTCGGTAAGACTGCAATTGTCGAGGGCCTTGCGCTCGAAATCGCCTCTGGAGTGGTTCCTGAGATTCTCGTCGATAAGCGTGTGATCACGCTGGATCTGGCGTTAATGGTAGCTGGCACAAAGTATCGTGGCCAGTTTGAGGAGCGCATCAAGGCGGTGATGGATGAGATTCGCCGTGCGAAGAATGTAATCATCTTCATCGATGAGCTTCATACTATCGTGGGCGCAGGCGCAGCTGAAGGTGCGATGGATGCGTCGAATATTTTCAAACCGGCACTGAGCCGTGGGGAATTGCAGTGCATCGGTGCTACGACACTGGCCGAGTATCGTAAATACATCGAAAAAGACAGTGCCTTGGATCGTCGTTTTCAATCGGTCAAGGTCGAGGCTCCGTCGATCGAAGATACTATTCTGATCCTCAAGGGGATTCGCAGTAAATACGAAGATCACCATAAGGTAAAATTTACGGACACGGCGCTTGAGCTTGCGACTAAGCTCTCTGAGCGCTATATCACCGCTCGTTTCTTGCCCGATAAAGCAATTGATATTTTGGACGAAGCTGGCGCGCGCGCCCGCATAGAGTCTTTGAAGCGACCACCAGAGATCGAGGATATGAATACCACGATTGAGGATGTTTGCGCGAAGAAGGAAGATGCGATTAGTAAGCAGCACTTCGAGGAAGCGGCTAAGTTCCGCGATGAAGAAAAGCAGCTTCGTCAAAAGCAGGTCGACATTATTGAGAGCTGGAAGAAGAGCCGCGAGGAGACGAAGATAGTCGTCGATGAAGAAGACATGCTTGAAGTCGTAGCTGCATGGACTGGTATTCCTCTGTCTCGTATGGAGCAGAAGGAGAGTAAGAAGCTGCTTAAGCTTGAAGCCCACTTACAGGGCGAAGTGATTGGGCAGAATATCGCGACGGAGGTGGTCTCTCGAGCTTTGCGTCGTTCACGTGCGGATTTGAAAGATCCACGCCGCCCAATCGGATCCTTTATGTTTCTTGGGCCGACTGGTGTTGGTAAGACATTGTTAGCTAAGGTTTTGGCTGAAGAGATGTTTGGCAATCAAGATGCTATTATTCAGATCGATATGTCTGAATATATGGAGAAATTTGCTGTTTCACGTCTTGTCGGTTCACCTCCAGGTTACGTGGGTTACGAGGAGGGTGGCCAGTTGACCGAGGCTGTTCGTCGTAAGCCATATTCTGTAGTGCTATTTGATGAAATTGAAAAAGCGCACCCTGACGTGGTCCAGTTGCTTTTACAGGTGCTTGAGGAAGGTCGTCTCACGGATAGCCTTGGGCGTAAGATCGATTTCCGTAATACGATTTTGATTATGACTTCCAATGTCGGTGCTGAGATCTTGCAGCGCAATACGTCGATGGGATTCGGAATTGAGGACGATGGTGAGAATGAATACGAGAAGATTCGCGAGAAGATTCTCGATGAGACGAAGCGTGTCTTTAAGCCGGAATTCTTAAATCGTCTGAATGAACTAGTTATCTTTAAGTCCCTTGGGCGCGAAGATATGAAGGCAATTGTCGAGCTTGAGTTGCGTAATGTCGCAGACCGCTTGAAGCAACAGGATTTGATCTTCGACTTCTCGGATGAGGCAAAATCCTTTCTAATTGAAAAGGGGTATGATGAGAAATATGGTGCGCGTCCGTTGCGTCGTGCGATTGAGCGTCACCTCGAAGACTCTTTGGCTGAGGCCATTCTTGGTGGCGACATCAAGGCCGGAGAGGTGATTCGCGTTGGGGTCAGTGGGGATCATTTGCGCTTTGAGCAAGATCAACCAGTTTCTGGTGCTGCAGGTTCGTAGCCTTTGAGATTTTGATACGAAAAGGCCGCAGGTGACTGCGGCCTTTTTTTTGTTGAGTCGTGTCATTTGCAAGTTGGCTACTTGGGCAGAAAGTAGCCTTGTTGCTTTTCGCTGATCGGTAGTCCGACTTTCTCCATTGCTTTAAGCATGTCTTCCCACGCCATGCGCTTGGTCTTCATTGTGTCGTTGAAGAGTAGGTAGGATGGTTGGAATGTGAAGATCAGTGGGACTCCCTCGAAGGTTTGCCAAGATCCGCGAATAGAAGCCATCTTGCGATCTGGGTCTGCTCCGAGTAGTCCGGGCACGGTCGTGTTGCCGAGGCCGATGATGACTTTCGGCTGAACAATTTCGATTTGAGCCTTTAAATAGGGCAGGCAGAATTCCATTTCCTCCTGTGTGGGCGGTCGATTGCCGTAGGGCTTGTTGTGCTTGGGGCGCCACTTCATGATATTAGTCAAATAGACTGATTCGCGTGAGAGTCCCATCGCGCCTAGGATTTTCGTTAATAACTCGCCTGCTTTTCCTTGAAACGGGCTCCCTGTCTCGGCTTCTTCTTCGCCTGGAGCTTCACCGCAGTAGAAGATGTCTGCGTTGATTGCGCCCGTGCCAAAAACCACTTGTTCGCCTTCTCTGAGCTGTTCTGTGCATGTAGGGCAGCTTTTTACGCGTTCCTTGAGCCACTGCATCTGGGTGTTCGCGTCGCCGTCGGGCAGTTCGATTGTGGGTGCCTCTGGGAGGGAGATTGTAACCGCTGGTGCTTTTTTGCGTGGCGCTGGTTTAGGCTCTAGTTCGGTCGGTTTGCTGTTGGAGTTGACTGCTGATTGCAGGTCAATGGTCATTCGAGGAGCTTTAGGTTCAGGTGGCTTCGGTGCTGGTTGTAGCAGCGCCATGGTGCGGTCTTCGATGAAGACACGATCCATTCCTTCAAGCTGTAAGCGCTTGAGTTCCTCATATACTGCATCGAGACCTATAGACATATAGCTGAACTTTGAGCAAGCGGGGCGGAGCGTCCAGCTAGTTTTCAATTGGAGGTTAAATAAGGCACTTGGCCCTGTGGAGTTTGTGTGATCAATCATGCGTGCTACCGCTATTGTATTTAGGAAATTTTTCTTGTGTTTTGACGTTCAATGCATAACTAATTCATGTTACGGCTTTTTCCGTGTGGGATGTTTACCTTATACTTTGAGTGTGAATGGCACTAGGATTTAGTTAAGGAAGCATTAAGAAAGTGTAAAAAAAGTGTTTTTTAACTTTTGTAGCTTTACTGGGATTGGTTCTCCACCGATAAAGGGGCTTGACCATTGCGCTTAGGTATCGACCTTAACGTTCTACATATCATGTCTGAAAAAGCCACTCTACTTACCTCTATTCCACCTGTAGCTAAGTCTTCATCTACGAAGAAATCGTCGTTATTGACTTCTGTTGATCAATCTTCGAAGTCCGCGAAATCGAATGATCTACAGACCGATGCGCCAACGCAGTCGTCGGAAGTTATTTCCACTACGGCCACCGAATTGGTTTCTGCTGAAGGCCAGACGATTACTGCATTTCAGGGTGCGATCTACGGATCCTTTGTGTTAACTTTCTGCCTCGCAGGTTTTGCGGCAGTTGTGTTGTTTCGCAAGGCATCGAAAGTCGCTGAGGCGCGTTTTGTCGCAGGTGCGAAGACGCTCGCCGCTGCTTCGGGCTTGATTGCCTTGTATGGCTTCTTTGCGACATACTTGTTCGCGAATTATTTAAAAGGAGAAGGGAACATTCCTTTGTTCGTGACGGTGGCCTTGTGGGTTTTGGTCGGTCCTGCGATTGCAGTGGTGCTGAACTACCTCTTGACTCCCAGCAGTAAGCCGGAGAAGGGGGCTGTTATTTTTGATGCCACCGCTTATTTCCTTATTTTTGCGTGCACTTCAATTTCGCTGATTCCAAATATCAAAGAAGATGCTGCTCTGATCTTCTCACTGCTCGGCGGTTTTCTTTTTATTGTGCCAGTGGCGCGTTTGATGACTGCCTTCCGTAAAGCGAAGGCTCGTCATCCTGAACTAAAGGAAACCTCGCAGCAGGTGCTTGTCTATTCATTGCTGTTCCTGCCCGCGTTGTTGCCTTTAGTTGGTTTTGCGAACGTATGCAAAATGGGGGATGAGCTGACGCTTTTCCTGTTTAACTTCATTACCTTTGATTTTATTTTGCTTGCGGGGTTGTCCATGATTGCATCTGCGGATGATTTGACCCCTGAGCAGGCAGCTCAAGCGGTGAAGTCCACTGAGAAAACTGCAGAAGTTGAAGTGCCTGAGGCTGGTCAACCACAGCCTGCAGTCGTTGAGTTTAGTGCTCCGCATCAGTCAACTCCTAAGAAACTTCCTCCACGCAAGCCTGTGAAGGCTGGTTCTGGATCGGCATTGCCACCGGCCCCGCGCAAACCAGGTTCAGCGGGTGCCTCGGCGACAGCAGAGGCGCGAACTGAGGCAGCTAACGCACCCTCGCGTATCAAGGCTCCTTCAAAGCCTAAGAAACGTTTCTAGCTCACTCTGAGTTACTAACTTCTATTTAACGAAACACTTTTCAATGATTATGGATATTTCTGGAATGGGATTTACCGATGAGCTTAGCTCACTTCAGTCGGGTATGAATATCGGCAACCTTCACATCGTGAGTTTTGTTGGTAAAGGTGCGATTGGCGAAGTTTACCTCGCTCAGCATGACATCCTCGGCAAGCAGTTTGCTGTGAAGGTGATCCCCAAGGGGTTTGCTGTCGAAGAAGCTGCTGAGGCATTTAAACAAGCTGCGCGTATTCAGACGAAGCTCGACCATCCTTATATTTTGCGGATCGATGATCTCGGCGAAGAGGAGATGTTCTACTGGTTGCGCATGGAGTATATCGAAGGAGAGTTGACGGCTGAGAAGACTCAAATTCGCACCCTAGAGGATTTGATGCGCCGCAATAAGGGTGCGTTGACCGAAGAGGAAGTATGCTACTATATGTATTATCTCCTGCTTGGCCTCGATCATGCGCATGCCAATGGCGTGGTGCATGCTAATTTGAAGCCCGCGAACATACTGCTCGCTGCAGACGGTGTTAAAATATCAGAGCTTGGTGTCACTGACCTCATCGGTCATGCTTGGGATGATTTTCACCTGCTTCGACAGAACCCTTTGATGGAGCCGACTCCTTTCGATCCGCTTCCTGGGTTTAGTCGCTTATTGCCTGCCTTGCTGAGCGCGTTTGAATACTATAGCCCAGAGCAACGCGTCGGTAAGCGTCCGGATGTTCAGAGTAATTTATATACGATTGGCCTGATGACCTATCGTATGCTCACAGGTCGCCATTGCTTGTCGATGGATCCACCAACGCGTGCTGTAAATGGGATCAATCCACGGTGGGATGAGTGGATGGCGCAAGCCCTTGCCTATGATCCCGAGGATCGCTTTCAATCGGCATCAGAAATGCTTCAGGCGATGCCTGGTTTGGAAGCATCGGAAGACGCTGAGTCCACTAAAGCTGAGGGGCAAGCCGCTAGCTAAGTTTACTGAAGAGATCTTTCTCTTTTCTTTTTATCTCAATCTCAATTGAATTAATAACACTCCATTGTCATGCAACGTAAGTTCAAAGTTACAACCTCAGTCACTAAATACATGTGGGCGTCATCCCGCAAAGATGCTGAAAAATTCCAAGAAGAACTGATTCGCAAGGGTCAGCTTGATATTTTTCGTCATGGTGAGACGGAGGTAAAGTATTGCTTCACTGGCGGCAAAGATTTTATCGAAGCTCCAGAAGACATTTCCCAAACACGCGATCCCATTGAAGAGCCCCGCCGCGGCGATTGGCTGGAAATCGAACACGGTGATGTGAAGGCATGTGCGCTAGTGCGGCGTCTGACTCGCCGTAAGGTTTACTATTTTGAAGCGCTTTCACGCACTGAACGTTCGGTCGACCGCGATCGTTGGCAGGTCTGGGCTGGGCAACACACGATTCATCCTTCTTACGACGGAATCGTGCCTCCATTTATCGTCGATGAAGTCATCAAGTCGCACGAAGATCGCGGTATGTTGAGTGGCTTTAGTGCAACGCCCGATTCTTCCCTGATTCTTGAGATTCTCGATAAGTATGGATTCATTCCGGACGAGTATGAGGTCGAAAATGGTTACTGGGCTGAGATATACATCGACCGCGCGTTGTCGGAGAAGATTCTTGCAGGGCAGTCAGAGCCTTCGCAACGCACTGGCACTGATGGTGATCAGGAATTTGGTGATTTCTCGGTAGGGTTCTCGGAAGAGCTACCTACTATCGACGATTTCGAAACACAGTTCTAAGCAATCCTGCGCAATAAGTTTTAACTTTTATAAAGATATAGTATGGCAAGAAAGCTCGCTTTTATTAATTACAAGGGTGGTGTTGGTAAGACATCTCTGATCGTCAATGTGGCATCCTGCCTCGCGCAAAAGGGCAAACGTGTTTTGCTCTGCGATTTGGATACACAGTCAAACTCCAGTATTTGGCTACTTCGCATTGAGCGTTGGAATCGGATTAACATGGAGAAGCGTGGTTCGGTCTATTCGATTCTCGAACCGGGTGAAGATCGTATTAAGGATTTGATCGTTAAGGATGTTATTCGCGATAACCAAGGGAACGCACAGTTGCCTGGTCTCGATCTACTCCCGACGACGTTCAATCTCATCGATATTGAGAATGAGTATAACATTAATCCGCAAAATCCGCATTATCTGATCTTCAATGAGCAGATCCGTGAGGTGGAGAAGGATTATGATTTTATCGTTTACGATTGCCCTCCCAATATTCTAAACGCATCGCAGCTCGGTATTTTCAGTGCTGATGAGTTGTATGTTCCATCGAATCCCGATGCGCTCTCATTGATCGGATTTACTCTGATGATTGAGAAACTCCTGCTCTTCTATCGTCGTTCCGCTGGTTTCCGCACTCCGGAAATTGGTAACTTCGCTCGTGTAGCAGGTGTCGTCTTTAATTCCATTAAGGCGAACGTTGATATTGGTGTGCCGAAAATGCGTATGCAGCTTCGCTTGAACCAATTCAAGAAGCAGCGTCTCGTCTCCAATGAAGCCAAAATCTACAATACCTGTATTCGAGATGCGACAATCGTTCGACGTGCCGTCACGCTTGGTCTGCCGGTTTGTTTGATCGAAAGCCGTGAAGTTCACGATGGTGTCGGGCAAGATTATAGCGATTTGGCGGATGAAATTCTCGCACACGATGTGAATGCACAGGCTTCTACACCTGGCGGGGCATCAGTGGCGAGTGCTTCGTAATTCCAGATTTATATTCAGAAAGAGATAAGTATAAATGGCTAACATTAAGAATCCGAATACCAAAGGCTTAAGCACCGTTGAGGCGCTCTCTGCTCGGTGGGATACGGTTGCTTTTCGTGCTCAAGGTTCTCCATTTGAGGATTTGAGTATCTCTTGTTTGGCGAAAAACACCGGGACGCAACGCTGGTCGCGTCCTGGTGGTCGCATCAAGGGTGATATTGTCGCTCGTTATATTTATTTCAGTTTCGAAGAGCTCCTCGAAGTTGAGAAGCTCGATCTAAAGTCGGCTACGCTGCTCTTGGAAATTTGTGAGACCACTTTTCTTTTTGAAGAAGAGTGTGATGATCTCGGTTCTTTCGAGGAGATTGATAATCAGGCACATTCACAGCGTATGCGCTTTGTTGAAGAGTATGGTCTCTATCAGGACTATCCTGTTCGTTTAGCCAACTTAGATGAGAGTTTGCGTGATCTCTGTGTCTCAGAGGAGATTATTACCTTTGTCGATTTGATGGAGTTCCTCGACCGACTCTCCGATAAGGCGTGGATCGGTGGTGCCTATAAGAGTCTTCAAAATGTGTTCGCGCACGGAGATGAGAAGGGACTGACCAAGTATTTCCCATATCGTATGGGGCATCGTGGTTTTCACCTGCCTGAAGCTATTTCCTTTTGCTTAAACCGTTTATCGCGCCGCGATTTACAGGCAGTGCAGGAGTATCACGAGCGTCGGCGGAAGCGCGGTCGATTGATGGGCAAACGGATGGAATTGCCGTCAGTGGTTGAGTCTCAATTACTTCCAGAAATTTTTGAATGCCTGCATTACTTCGGGCGGCGTCAACCGCGCCTACTCGTGCGTATGCATGATTCGGCATATCTCTGCCGTGAGTTGATGTTCTTAAACGATCCGCAGACAGAAGGCGTGCTACATTGGCTGACGCACCTCGCTCTCGGCGTGTTTAGACCCTCAAAAGCGGAGGACGTCGCTGATGAGCTTAAGGAGATTTCTCCGGATTTGGATTCCGAGCTTTGCAAAGACCTTCGTAAGATGGTCGATGAGGCCTGAGTTTAGGACTTTTTCGCGGTGACTTACACTTGATTTGTAGCGGAATGGGGAACCCGTTTCGACCACCGAATCAGAGCCCAAATACTCCGAACGAAACCGTTTTACGGCTCTGCTACAAAAGAGTTTTCACCGCTTACAGAGTTAAGGCTCTCTGGCCACCAGAGACTGCTGGATATAGGTCAAAAACAGAAAGCAGTATCAGGTGGGGGCGAAGAGGTGATGTCTTAGCGTTGGCGAGGAAAGGTATTTTCAATGCGCAAACTATATCAGTAATAGTATTACGACTCGTCGTTGGGTAGCAGGTAAGGGTGCACCGCTGATAGCAGTCGTTCTGGGACGGAGCCTACGATGTAGGTGCCGTCATCCCTGGCTTCTTCCTTACGCACGCCACCTTCACGGTGTATTCGCGCCACGAGATCGTAGCGATTATGCGGTATGAGTAAGCGTAGTTGGGAGAAGTCGCTTTCGACGATGCCCTCCATGTGCTTTAGTAGTTCAGGAATGCCTTCGCCGCTATGCGCACTTACAAACAATGCATCGGGATATCTGAACGAGAGGGCAATGCGGGTGTCTTCGCTCCAGAGGTCATCAATCTTGTTAAAGACGGTGATGATCTTCTTTTCATCTGCACCGAGGCCACGTAGCACCGAGAGCGTTGTCTCCGCGTGTGCCTCGACATCGGGACTGTTGATGTCTAATACGTGGATCAGGAAGTTTGATACGACAGCTTCTTCAAGTGTTGCTTTAAAGGCGTCGACGAGTCGGTGCGGTAGGTTGCGGACGAAGCCCACAGTATCAGTTACGACTAAGGGTTGGCCGCTTGGCAGGGGGCAACGGCGCGAAGTGGGGTCGAGTGTGGCGAAGAGTTTGTCCTCTGCGAGTATGTCCGAGTTCGTCAGCTTATTGAGCAGCGAGGATTTTCCAGCATTGGTGTAGCCAACAATTGCACAGGTCGGCACCGGCACAGTCATACGCTTCTTGCGCTGCACGTGACGATGTTGGATGACGCTCTCAAGCTCGCGTTTCACGCGTGTGATCTGTGTGCGCACCATGCGTTGGTCGAGTTCCAGCTGCGTTTCACCAGCATCTCGCTGCATGGAGCCACCGCCGCGTTGTCGGCTAAGGTGTGTCCACGCGCTTTTGAGGCGCGGTAAATTGTATTCAAGTCGAGCCAGTTCGACCTGTAGCACCGCTTCTTTGGTTTGTGCGCGCTTGCCGAAGATATCGAGAATCACTTCTTGGCGGTCGATTACTAGGATTTTGTCTTCGGCTGCTTGCTCCCAGTTGCGCTGCTGCGCGGGAGTCAGCTCATTATCAAAGACGATGACGTCGCAATTATGCGCTTTGGCTTCTTCGACTAGCTCTTCTGCTTTACCAGAGCCAGTCAGGAATTTGGCCTGAGGCTTACGGATTGCCAGTTGCACTTCGTGTTGAATGCCGATGCCGAGAGTCGTCACGAGTTCTCGTAATTCATCCAGCAAGCTGCGTGTAGTGGAATCGGTCTCACCTGGGAGAGTGATGCCGATGAGCATGGCCCGTTCGACCATTCTTGGTTTTTCTTTAACGTCGTGCACGAAGTATTGGTTGTAAAATGATGAACGGGAGAACTTACGGGCTTTGTTGACGAATACCAACCTGAATTACAGGCATTTTTAAGTTCGCTGTGGTCGTGAGGAATGGTTCAGATTTCCATATGCTAAAAGCCAGTGATCTTTTTGAATTTCCTGAATCGTTGCCATTTGCCTCTGTCTTCACAGACGAGTTGGCTCCGTGGTTGTGGGTGCCTCTCATTGCTGAAGCGCTCAAGGCGTTTGAATTCGAGCCGCTGGCGGTTAAGGTGCCAGCTGGCTTGCACATTGAAGGGCAGGTGTTCATTCACCCATCCGTCAAATTACCTCCGTATGGCTCTATCAAAGGACCTGCTTATATTGGTGCTGGCACTGAGTTGCGCCCCGGTGTGTTCATCCGTGGTAATGTGATCGCAGGTGAAAATTGTGTGCTGGGCAACTCGTGCGAATTTAAGAACTGCCTACTGCTGGATGGGGTGCAGGTGCCGCATTTTAGCTATGTCGGTGATAGTGTTCTGGGGAATAAAGCGCACCTAGGCGCTGGTGTTACTTGCTCAAACCTTCGACTGGATCAAGCGAACGTGCCGGTTCAAATGTCAGATGGTTCGCGTTGCGATTCGGGGCTACGTAAGCTTGGTGCGTTGGTCGGTGATGCTGCGGAGGTCGGTTGCAATGCAGTGTTGAATCCAGGCTCTATTCTCGGGCGACGTGCTCTGGTGATGCCGACGATGGCATTTCGTGGCACGCTGGGAGCGAATTCGATCGCGTTCATTCGCGAGCAGATCAAGACCGCTCCGCGAATGGATTAAATCTTACAACGCGAACGCAGCTCTCAATTCTTTCAGGCTACTAAAGGCGGCTTCTGCTCCGGCTGCTAGTAACTCTTCGATACTATGTGCACCTGTGGCGATGCAGTAGCAAGGGAGGCCAGCGTTATGCGCGGTTTCGATATCGGTCGGAGAGTCGCCGATCATGCAGGCACCTTCCGTGGACGCTTGGATTTGCTCTAATACATGGTGTGTCAGCTCGGCTTGTGGCTTGTGCCAGTCTGTATCGGTATTGCCGATACAGGTCGGTATGTATTTGGCGAAGCCACAGTATTTACTGACTTTACGTGCCGTGTCGCCGTGCTTGTTGGTGAAAATAACCTGCGGAATACGTGCTTTATAGGCACTTTCAATCAGCTCGAGACCACCTGGTAGGATGATTAATCCGTCAAACATGATCTCGGGGAAGCGTTGGCGGAAACGTCTCGAGGCTTCGTCTAAATGTGCGTCATCAATGAAGAGTGCCATCGTAGCAGCCATGGGGCCGCCAAGGCTGCGGCGAATAACATCGGCGTCTGGTGTGCTACCGCCCATTGCCTCGATCACGTCGCAGTAAGCACGGATGATTGCGGCGGTTTGATCAATCAAGGTGCCGTCCATGTCCCAAAGGATGGCTTTGGGGCGGGGGAGTTGCTGCGCGTTCGGCATTTAGAGCTGTGCGGTTTCGTGAGTGAGGTCGAACAGCGCGGCGCCTAACTCGTAAAAGTCGGCGTAGATCCCCGCGGCTTGCGTGGACTCTGCGAGCTCAGCTTCGGAGTGGCTACCCGTTGTTACGAGGTAGCATTTTAGGTTACCTGCTTCAGCGGCGGCATAGTCGAAGGGTGAGTCGCCGATTAAGATGGTTTCGTCGGCACTCGAATTGAAGAGGTTCAGCATATGGGCGGTGAACTCGGGCTCTGGCTTGCGATACGCGGTGTCGCCTGTGCCGACAATCTCGTCAAAGTATTGTGCTTGATTCAGGTGCTCTAGGATCGTGCGCGATTGATTGCCATTTTTATTGGTAAAGACGCCGAGTTTGTAGCCGCGTGCTTTGAGTGCTTCTAGAATCCAAGTGGAACCTGGCAGCGAGATTACATCTTCAAACATGATCTCTTCGAAATGATTTTGGAATAGTGGCAGGGCTCGTTCCACATATGCTTCGCCTAAGAGTTTGCCTAGTGTGACTGGCACTGAGCCACCCACTGTGATGCGAACGGTTTCATAGTCAGATTCAGGCAATCCGAGTTGTTGTTGTGCAAATACGACGCAGCGATGGATCGTCGTGAAATGATCAATCAGTGTGCCGTCTAGGTCGAAGAGTATCGTTTTCATAAAAATATCCTTTATTCAGTCGCTGTGTTTGCGCAGTTTGGGGCTTTATGGATAGTTCTGGGATTGCTGGCAAGTGAACGTGAGTAGTTGTAGATATTTTAATTATGGGCATCAGTCGTGTGAATTCCGAAAAAAAAGCTCTATTGGATATGCGGGCAGAGGGGACGACCCTGGTGCTGCTGCTTTCTGGAGATTGGTTGCTACGTTTAGATCGCCCGATTTTTGATAGTGTCGAAGCTGCCTTAAATGAGAGTTCAATTTCTTCTTTGCAGCTTGAGGGAGCTCAGATCGGAGAGTGGGATACCGCGCTGTTATTATTTGTGCGTAAATGTCATAATGTGGTAATTGACCGTAAGCTTCGCTTCATTGCTTCAGATTTACCTGACGGTGTGCAGCAAATGGTCGACTTGTCTTTAGCTGTGCCAGAGGCAAAGGCAACGCCAGCAGAGGAGCAGTCGAACTGGTTTGCGCATATAGGGGAAAGCACGCTCGCGGCATTCGCTGGTTTTGGTCGTTATTGCGACTTTATTGGAAGACTGTGTCTCGATATCTTTTCGTTTCTTCGTGGTGGCTCGCAGCTGCGCAAACGTGATTTTCTCGCATTGCTCCAAGCCACTGGGTCGCAAGCGCTCGGTATTGTGAGCTTATTGAGCTTTTTGATGGGCTTGATCGTGGCCTTTGTCGGTGTGGTGCAGTTGCAAAAATTTGGTGCAGATATCTATGTTGCCGATTTGGTGGGGATTGCGATGACACGAGAATTGGCGGCCGTGATGCTTGGAGTGATTATGGCTGGTCGCACGGGGGCAGCGTTTGCCGCTCAGATTGGTAGTATGCGAGTCAATGAAGAGGTGGATGCGTTGACTTGCTTTGGCATTTCTCCAATGCAGTTCTTGGTGTTGCCGCGGGTATTTGCGTTGATTTTGATGATGCCATTGCTGTGTGTGTGTGCGGATGTGGTCTCGATTTTGGGCGGTATGGTCGTCGCTGTCGGCATTTCCGATGTAACTGTGATTCAGTATATGAATCAGATACAGAACGCGGTCGCTTTGAACGATTTTTGGGTCGGTATCTTTAAAAGTGTGGTTTTTGGCATCATCGTGGCGGTCGCAGGGTGCTATCGTGGTTTACACTGCGGTAAGGACGCGAGCGCTGTTGGTTTGGCCGCAACCTCGGCTGTGGTGACCGGTATCACGTGGCTAGTCATCGCAGATGCGATCTTCGCCGTCGCTTTTCAAATCATAGGCATATAGGATGGATCAACAAACTGATAAGATTACGGTGAAGAACCTGACCATGGCTTATGGTGAGTATGTCGTGATGAACGACTTGAATTTTTCTGTGCGCACGGGTGAGATTAAGGTGCTGATGGGCGGGAGTGGTTGTGGTAAGAGCACACTACTCAAGCATTTGATTGGCCTAGAGTCGGCATCTAAAGGAGACATTTACTACGGCGCCGAACGCTTTGATCCACAGTCGGCATCGATCGAGCGTATTCGGCGTCGTTTCGGTGTTTTGTTTCAAGCGGGGGCGCTGTGGAGCTCCATGACGGTGGCGCAGAACGTTGCGTTGCCGCTACAAGAATATACGACGCTCGGTGCCGCTGAGATTCGTGATGTTGTAGAGTTTAAATTATCATTAGTTGGTTTAGCAGGCTTCGGGCACCGTTATCCATCTGAGCTGAGTGGTGGTATGCAGAAGCGAGCAGGCTTGGCGCGTGCAATCGCCTTAGACCCTGAGATCTTGTTTTTTGATGAACCTTCTGCAGGCCTTGATCCCTTGAGTTCTCGGCGCTTGGATGATTTGATTTTACAGCTTCGAGATGCCTTAGGTGCCACGGTAATTATTGTGACGCATGAATTGGCAAGTATCTTTGCGATTGCTGATAGCGCTCTGTTTCTGGATGTAAAAACCAAGCGCGCGATCTGTGACGGTAACCCGCAGGACTTAATCAAGAACCCGAACACTCCGCAGGATGTTCAGGACTTTCTATTACGTAAGTCGGCACATTAATGCTATGTCGTTGATAAATTATAAAAAATGTAGAGGTTTTCATCGTGAGCCGTAAAACGAATCCAAAAATCATCGGAGTATTTGTCACTGCATCCATCGCTTTAATGGTGGTGCTGGTGCTCTTCTTTGGCTCCTTCTCGTTGTTTGGCCAGACGACACGCTATGTGCTGTTTTTCGATCAGTCAGTGAATGGGCTGAGTGTCGGCTCATCTGTGAAATATCGCGGTGTGCCTGTGGGGGCAGTTGAGCGTATCTTGATTCGAGTTGAGGGGCAGGCGGAGCATTCGACGTCGATCCCGGTGATTATTAGAATTGATCGTTCTCGTCTCACAAACGATTTGGGCACTTCAGTCGAAACCTTTGGGCCTAAGACGATTCATGGTATGATTGATCGCGGTCTCGTCGCCCAGTTGAACATTGAGAGCATGATTACCGGGCAGCTGTTTGTCGAATTCAGTATGCAGCGTGATGTGCGCAACATATTTGTTGAGCACCGGGATAATGATTACGGTATGGTTGAAATTCCGACATTGGGTTCATCGTTGCATGAACTCGGTAACGAACTCGGCACTGTCATCTCGGCACTGGCAGAATTTGATTACGAAGGCTTAGAAGCGAACCTAAACCACATGCTTGTGGAGCTGTCGCAGACGCTCGAAGGCTTGGATACTGCAGGTATGAGCAAGTCGTTTGTAAAGGCTGCGGATGGTGTGAACGCGTTGTTGGAGTCCGGTGAGCTTGAGGAGACTTTACTTGCTACGCGTTCAGCCCTTGCTCAGGTGGAGTCGACGCTCGAGAGCTATGATTTAGAGGAGGGACCTTTGGCAGAGGCGATCACGCAGTGGACGACTGCGTTTGAACAGACTCTGACTGGCTTTGACGAACTTGTCGCGGACGGTAGCGCTTTGTTGGAGCCTGATTCTTCCATGCGAGTTGAATTAGAGGGCGCCATTCGAGAACTGGGGCGTGCCGCTCAATCGATGCGTTTCTTGGTCGAGTATATCGAGCGTAATCCAAATGCACTGATAACAGGGCGAGAGTCCTCTAAATGATCTGACTATGTTACTACGACTCATTACATTACTGATTCTGGTCTGCCCAATTGTAGGGTGTGTTAATTTGAAGCCACGTGAAGATACTCGAAAGGAGTATACTTTAGGCCTGATCAACCTGCCTAGTGTTCAGCCTGATCAAGAGGTGGAGCGGGGCTATATCGCTCGCCCTTATTTTCCAGCTTATATGGAGGGCTATGGGTTAAAGGTTCGTTCTGCGGATGGTGAGCTCATTGAAGTCGAGGAAGCACGCTGGGCCGAACCTATCGACCTCGGTGTCGCGCGTTCGTTAAGTCACTATATCGAAGTGGCCAGCGGTGGTCTGAAAAGTGGCTTTTACCCATGGCCACAATCGAATTTCGAAGACAATGTGCTGCATCTGCGCTTTCATCAGTTGATCGCAACCGCAGAAGGCCGTATCCTGCTCTCTGCTAGCTGGGAACTAAAGCAAGAGGGACGAGAGTCACGTTCGGGCGTGTTTACTTTTACTGAAAGCACTTGGAATCAGGGAGATCCACAGTCTATGGTGACTGGGTTCAATGTCGCTTTAGAAGCCTTCGCGAATGAGATTTGGGCGTCACTGAAAAAAAGATAAAATTCTTTCAAAGGAATATTGACAAGAAGCCAATCTGGAAGAGCATATCGGCTCTTCTCTAGGGATGAGCGACACGCACATTCCTCTAGATGGTGGCTATAGCTCAGTTGGTTAGAGCATCGGCTTGTGGTGCCGAGGGTCGCGGGTTCGAATCCCGTTAGCCACCCCACTTTTAATCCCGAATTCTAGCGAGTTCGGGATTTTTTGTATCATGATCGTTTGATTCTTAGGAGCTTATGCTTGTTCGATATGCTGCCTCATTTGCTGGCAAAGTGAGGAGGGGCAATGCTTTGCGGGAGTGACTGTAATGCTAGAGGTGATCAAACCTAAGAGATCTGAGAGTTTTCTGTCTTTTTTTAGTCCTGTGAGCCCCTTTAGTTTATGAATCGAGGCGTGTATTGCCAATAGGTCTGTTCCTTGGAGTAAAAGCTCTAATTGTTCGATCTCCTGTATAAAAGACATGCGGCAGCGAAGTTCTAGCGCCGCAATTGCATTGGGGTCGTTATCGGCTAGATAGTTGAGTAGGCTATTGTCAATCGTTAGGGGTGCAGTAGACGTGACTTCAATGGTGTAGCCTAGCAGGTTTTCTAGCTTTTTGGGGCTGAGGGGTTTTTCAATGAAATGGTCGAAGCCGATTTCTAGGCAGGTTGCCTCCATTTTCGGGGTGGCGTGTGCACTGAGTGCGATGAACTTTGGCAGTATGTGGTTCGCAGTTGCTCGTATTGATTTTACGACTTCTATCCCGCTTAAAACAGGCATATGAATGTCCATGATCACGATGTCGTAATGGGTGCTCTGCAGCATTTTTAAGGCATGCGTGCCATCAGTTGCCTCGTGGACGATTGCCCCCATGCGTTTGAGCACTTGTTTGTTAATATGACGATGAAAGTTCATGTCGTCTGCTATCAGCACACTGGCTCCACGAATGGTGGTATCTTTTCTCGGTGGATTCATTTTTATGAGATCTTTGCTGAGGGTGTTATCAAAATAACAAGACAAATGGCTCGCGCGGTGGCTATCTCTATTCCATTTTTTAACATATGAAGGCATTAATCGTAGAGGACGAAGCATTGGTGCGCGAACTTTTAGCGAGTATTGTGAATCGTGAGTTTGAGTTCGACGATGTTAAAGAGGCAGGAGATGGGGAAGCCGCATGGGCTCTCTTTCAAAAAGAGAGTTTTGATTTTGTCGTGCTAGATTTGATGCTGCCGAAGCTGGATGGTTTAAGCCTCGCTCGGCGTATGCTTGAGGTGAAGCCTGATATCCGGATTTTAGTGATTTCTAGTGAGTGTGATGACTACACCCTGCGTGAAGTCACGCGCAGCGGAATCCTAGGCTTTGTTGATAAGCAAGAAATGTCGCTGGAGGTGCTATTTGCTGCATTCAATAACGTCTCGGTGGGTGATGTTTATTATTCAGAACACGCGCAGAAGATTATTACGGGCATGTGGGAGAATCCGGATGCATATTATAAAATATTGTCAGATAGAGAGTTTCAGGTGCTTCGCTTGATCGCACAAGGACACAGCAATGCGAGTGCTGGAGCGGCTTTGGATATCAGTGAATTCACCGTGCGTCGCCATAAGCATAATGCGATGAAAAAACTGAATCTCAGTGACGAGGCGAGCCTTGTGCGTTTTGCTTTGGCAAAAGGCGTGGTCAAATTCAAAGGCGGCCTCGACTGGACTGAAGTCACCCACCAGAAGCACTGATTGTTTTCTGTGGAGCGTATTTGGAGGCTCTCTGAAAAATCGTTGAGCCACCTTTAATTCAGCGCACATTTTCGAATTAGGTTACAAAAGCGGGTTACAAGGTTGTGTCGCAGTGATGAATCGGTGAGCCAGTGTTGAATACTTGAAAATTTCGTGTCGTATCTGCCGCAACCAACCTTGGAACATCGCATGCTCTCAGGTAAATGGCTTCAACCGCGCTACTAGAGCAGTATGACTTTAAGGTAAATAATCGTATTGCGTGTTGGGGCAAAACTGCTTTGTTCGTGCGATTCTCGCTCAAGCGGAATGATATGTGGGCGTAGCTCAGTTGGATAGAGCATCGGTTTTCTAAACCGACGGTCCTGGGTTCGAGCCCCAGCGCCCATACGTTCCGATGGGCTTGTGGCTCTAGTCGAGCAGACGCGGCATCTTGCCGCTTGTATCAGGATGCCCGCGGCTGGAGTATATTGCTTACGCCTTGGCCTTCCTTGCGAGTAGTAGGCGCTCAGCGAGATCGGTGATTACCCAATCTTCGGCGAAGAGGCCGTCTTGAAAGCGGCTGGTTACCATGTCGCGCCAAATGATGGGGCGCTTGGTCGCTGGAAATCCTAAAAGGGCTGCGTTCTGTATCCCACGCACTGTGCGTTGCCATGCGATGCGGTCTTCACCTTCCACTCAAATTTCAATCTCCACCTGCAGGTCAGTGAAGGTGCTGTTCAACCTAGATTCAGGAGTTAGAAGTTAGGAGTCAGAAGTTAGTCTTTGATTATGAAGCCTTTGTCGATTCTCCTATAGTCGCCCACCGAGCGCAGCGACACTTATTATGCCCTTGGGTGCAACCGAAGGGCGAAGCCATTTGGCGAGCGTCTAAGACGCCATAAAACACTGATGCTCAGCTTCTAACTCCTTCCTCCTGACTTGCTTCGCCATCTACGGCAGACCTCCGTCTAACTACTCTTTTAAGGTTCAATAGCTGTAGATATTTCCGGACGGTGTCATGCCCGCCAGTCACGTCGTTGCCTGTGACGTGTGCGAGATAGTCAGGACTGAAGAACGTTTCGATGGCGTCGTGGTTGCCGTCGATGAGATGTGCCTGGTTGGCTGCTATTATTTGGGAGGCAAAGGGGGAGGGCATCGTCGCAGGGATTGGCGTGAGTCTTTACCGCTTCAGCCTGTTCTAAACTCATTAATGTCGTAGATGAAATCTTGACCATCGCAGAGGTATAAGCGGTTTGCCTGGGAAATGTATTCGATGTGGTCGAGCGACGCGCCTGATGGGAGCACGTTGATGATGATACGGGAATCGATGAGTGAGAAGATTTGCGTCCGCTTTTCGGGTTTCTTTTCAAATCGTTTGTTGAGGTTCATCATGAAAACATAGCCGATTGCGCGGACGGTTGTCTCTGTGCATCGTTCGACTGTGCCGACGAAGTGGCGCCGCTGATCGCTTTCGAAATTGCGACGACTGGCAACAAATATGGTTTCACCTGATTCTAGTATCATTGAATTTATATCGAACGGTTTTCTGGAGAGCACAAATATAAAATTGTGACGATTTCAACGTGATCTCAATTTTGTAGGCTTGATATCGATGCCGCGGCACTTCTGAGGTCGATCTCCAACCATAGGCAGCGCTTTAGACTGATAATAGATTAGCAGTTTAAGTCACAGATTGGCATCAATACGTATTAACTGTCTCGGGGTAGATCTGCCCAGTCGCGCTGATTTTAAATAGGTAAACTTTGCCAGGTTCCACGCGTGTGTAGACCGCATTGCCAAAGACGGCTTGCACACCGTAATCACTGAGGCGGGTGGTGTCGTTGGCTAGATCCCATATAGCTTCCCAGAAGATGTCTCGGTTGTTGAGCTTCAGTGACTCGGTGATCGAGTAGTAGCGCTCGGGGGCGCTGCCAGCCATCTCGATTGCCTCGCCGTCGGCTGGTGTAGTGGTTTCACCGTAAATGCGGCGCCATAAATAGAGGGCGCGCTCAGAGCCGTCCTTTACATATTCGTTGGTGAATTTAACGATTAATGCATCGAAGTGGACGATGTCGCCTGTGATGGTGAAGAGCTGCTCGGAGACGACCGTTTTTGGATCACCAGCCGCGGTTTGCACAAAGCGCACGACACTCTGGAGCTCGCCTAGTTCATTTTTGGACTGCGACTGTAGGGTTGCATAGCCGATATTGTCCTCTTGAGTGAGGTTGCGGACTGCTTTATTCAGCTCGTGGTTTTCTGTGAGCAGTTCGTGGATGCTCGCAGTCGAGTGGTAGAACGTCATACCCAAAATGCCAGCCGTGACCAATGCGGCCAGCGCCATGAGTGTGCCGATTAATCTACCTTTACTGCTTTTCGCCATGTGGAAGACTTAACCACGAATGCGTATCAAGGTTCGATCCTTAATTTGAGGGTGTCACCGATTTACCTAGCTCTGTTGGAGTTTGGCTTCGAGCATCTTTAAGTAGTCCCAACTGAAGATACCGCTCTTGTGCCCGTCGCTGAACCATGGGCTGACGCCGTAGTTCCCTTTAAAGTCCCAGCCCTCAATGGTCACGCCGGGGAACGCCTTAGGACCATCGCCGCCGTATTGATTGCCGAAGATGTCTTTTTCGCCGATGTTTTGAGCACTCGGGGAGTGTTGGCGAAGGAATTCACTGGGAAAGAAGCTTTCGCTGCCGTCTTGCCAGATGATGCAGAGTTCACTGCCGATGAGTTGTATGTCGGTTGGTTTAGCCATGGTGAGGGAAGGTTTGACGAAGCGCGAGTCGCGCGAAGATGGTGAACCGTCTGCGGTTTGCCCCGATGGGGAGACTGAAGCCGGGTGCTCTTTGGGCAGCTGAAGGGACAAGGTCGAATCGTTGAAGCTAGACGCCTGCGACGATCCAGCAATCACCTAGCGGTAAAAGCCCGCGCTTTGTAGCTTTTCCATCAAAGTAATCGCAGGTCCAGCACGGTTGAGAATGTAGAGGTGGATACCCGGGGCACCTTTCTCTAGTAGTTCGCGAGCCTGTTGATAGCTCCATTCGATGCCGACTGCCTCGACTGCGGCCTTGTCGTCGCCTGCGGCGATGAGTTGCTCGTTGAGTGCGGCGGGGATCGAGGTGCCACACATATCGCAGAAGCGTAATGCTTGCTTGTGCGATGCGACCGACATGAGGCCGGGCATGATCGGAACAGTGATACCTGCGCGGCGGCAGTTTTCAACAAAAGTGAAGTAGGCTTCGTTATCGAAGAATAGCTGCGTGGTGATGAAGGTCGCGCCTGCGTCGACTTTGCGCTTTAAGTTGAGGAGGTCGAGTTCTGGAGACGGTGCTTCGGGGTGCTTCTCGGGGTAGCCTGCTACGCCGAGGTCGCACTCTGGGTAGACTTCGCGGATGAGCTGCACGAGTTCGTTCGCATAACTGAGGCCGTCTGGGTGCGGTGTGAAGTCTGTTTCTCCCTTTGGCGGATCGCCGCGCAGCGCCATGATTTGCTTGAGGCCTGCGGCTTTGAATTCGGCAATGGTTTGCTTTAATTCATCGCGCGAGTGCCCGACGCAAGTGAGGTGGGGCATGACGGCGTAGCCGTAGTCTTCGTGCAGTTTACGCGCGTAGTTGAGGGTGCGACTGCGTGTGCTGCCGCCGGCTCCGTAGGTGATCGAGACGAAGTCTGGGTTATATGTCTGCAGGCGCTCCGCTGTGCTGAGTAGTTGCTGTGCAGCATCATCCGATTTCGGCGGAAAGAATTCGACAGAAAAGAGCGGATCGTTGATTTCGAGACGTTGTTTGATGGAAAGTGATTTCATTTAAACGAATCAACATATAATGATATGATGATATGTAAAGTGGAATGTGTGGTCAAAGTGGATTTCTAGCGGGGAGATTTCGAATGTTTGGTTACATACGAATGGTATCGCTCACAGTCAATGAATCAGGCTGGACGTGGATGCGACGATTTTTATCGTGTGGTCATGTTAAATAGGAAACACCGAGGGTCGTTTGCACTCTGCTTTGCAGGGTGTTTGTCTGCTTTTACGGCAAGTGTCGAGGCAGAGGTCGAAGTCGCCGCCAACGAAGTGAAACCGCTGATTACTTGGCTACTTGAAGATGAAGGACGCTTGGACGATGTGCCGTTTTCGGACGTAGTTTCAGCAGTCTCTGGCTGCCAGGTGTTGCCAGTAGACTCGAGGGATCCTGTGGATGCTTGGATGGCGGATGCGTTAGCAACTGCATTAAATGACTGTATGGCAGAGCTGAATGTAGCATCGCACCCAATACACAAAGTGGGGCGGGTGAATGAGATCAGTCGCTATGTGGAAGACAGTCTTTTGAAATTGCTCAATGCTAAGGAGGAACTGCTCTGTGAGATTCCAGTCAATGCTTCCGGCGGACGTCAGCGCTCTGGCTATCCGGATTTGCGTCTACTGCATCGGGAGAGTGGACGCGTCTTTTATATTGATCCTAAGATTTATAAACTTGGTAGTGAGCAAAGTAGTTTTCGCACTTTTTATTTCGAACCGAAGAAAGCGACCAATAAAATATTAGACGATGCGAGTCATCTGATTGTTGGGGTTGCGCATGGCGGCAAAGTGGATGGCCAGTGGCAGTTGAAGCATTGGAAGATGGTGGATTTAATTGATTTTAACGTGCGGCTTAAAGCTGAGTTTCAAGCAAGTAACCGTGATTTATATCAGCCGACCGCGATTATTCGTAAGAGCAATGATCCGGTGGATTAGTTGATGCTCAATGGCAAAGGTCGTTGGCTTCTTTTAGGTAGCCATCCGCTTGCAGGGAGGGTGGTAACTGTCGATTCGGCCGAGCGCCTAAAGGAACTCGGCTACGTTCTCTCTCATCAATATGGTGACATGTTTGGCAGGCTTTGTTGACTTGTCTTATGGTCAAAAGGTGTAGGGTGGCAGGTGTTATGAGGAATTAAAGAAGAATAAGTATTGAATTTGATTGTAAGCTCGGCCTAAAGGTCTTTCAGTAATCTAATATTAACCCCGTATTTCTGATAACGCACTAAACGATCCTAACTATCGTGGACAAACCAACTATTTTAAAGATTGCTGCACTCTCTTGCTTCATGATCGCGTTAATCATGGCGGGGTATGTCACCAAAGAATCGAAAGCGCTTTCTTATCTTTCTAAAGATCCTAAGGCATGTATTAATTGCCACGTCATGAATACGCAGTATGCGACGTGGCAGCATAGTTCCCATAATATGGTTACTTGTGTGGAGTGTCATTTGCCCACTGACAGTTTTGTGGATAAATACATAGCCAAGGCGCATGACGGCTGGAATCACTCTGTGGCGTTTACCTTGGATACGTATGATAATGCCATACAGATCAGTGACCACGCAGCTGTCCGCGTGCAGAAGAACTGTATCTCTTGTCACAGTAACCTCGTTAGCACGCTGATCTCAAACAGTGAGACCAACCACATCATTGAACACAGCACTGCAGCCTCTGAGCGAAGGTGCTGGGACTGCCACACAAGTGTGCCTCACGGTAAGGTGCGTGGACTAACCACCACATCTGATAATTTAGGCGTTAAAGAAGTCAAATAGTAGGAACCCCGTTATGAAAATATATAAAATTTTATTAATCTCCTCAGTGATTGCGATCGTTGGAGCCATGCTGCTCGCCAGTAGTGTGACCAAAAGAGAGCAGGAGCGTAAGGAGATTGCGACAGCACCTTACATTTCTGACACGATTGAGTCGAACAGTAGTGAATGGGCGAGATACTACCCGAGGCAATATAGCTCTTGGAAGCAGACAAAGCACAGCAAAGGCATCGTTGATATGTTGGCGATGAAGCCCCAGTTGCCGATCCTTTGGGCGGGCTATGGTTTTGCTAAGGACTACAACGCTCCCAGAGGCCATTACTACGCGGTGCAGGATAATATAAATACCTTGCGCACCGGGGCACCCGAAGATGAGAAAACGGGCCCGATGCCTACGGCATGCTGGACGTGTAAGTCTCCGGACGTTCCGCGTCTTATCGACGAAGAAGGTGAGAATGAATATTTCACCGGTAAGTGGGCGAAATATGGAGACGAGGTTTCGAACTCCATTGGTTGTGCGGATTGTCACAGTAGCCAGGATGGACAACTTGAGATCAACCGACCTTATCTTGACAGAGGGCTTGAGTCCGCTGGGTTGCCTACCTTCGCAGAGTCCAGTCACCAGGTGAAACGCTCATTGGTGTGTGCTCAATGTCACTCAGAGTATTACTTCAAGCCTACTGAATGGACGAATGATGAGGGTGAAACTCAAACCGCGAAAGTGGTTACATTTCCATGGTCTGAAGGCCTCACTGCAGAACGGATGGAGAAATACTACAATGATCGTAACTTCAAGGACTGGACGCATAAAATATCAAGGACTCCCATGTTGAAGGCACAGCATCCTGGCTATGAAATTTTTCAGACGGGCATCCACGGGCAAAAAGGGGTGTCTTGTGCCGACTGTCACATGCCTTATACACAAGAAGGCTCTGTAAAGTTCTCTGATCACAATGTCGGTTCGCCTTTAGAGAGCATGGATAGAAGTTGCATGCAGTGTCACCGCGAAAGTGAAGGGAAACTCCGTGGTATCGTTGCTCAGAA